>DASYOE010000341.1:0-6092 GCA_036008105.1 Candidatus Lustribacter sp.
GCGACGGTTTCGCCGAGTCCTTGACCGACGATCGCCGCGGTGACGCCGAGCATCTCGCGCATGCCGGGACCACCCTTCGGCCCCTCGTAGCGGATCACGACGACGTCCCCGTCGACGATCTCCCGTTTGTCGACGGCGTGCATGGCATCTTCTTCGCGATCGAACACGCGCGCGCGGCCCGTATGCAGCAGGCGTTCGTGTCCGGCCACCTTCACCACCGAACCGTCCGGTGAGAGGTTGCCGCGCAAGATCACGATGCCGCCGGTTTTCTTAAACGGCTTCTCCGCCGTCGCGATGACTTTCTGTCCGGGCGTCTCTTTGATGTTCGCCGTTTCTTCGGCCAGCGTGCGGCCGGTCGGCGTCAACGTCGAACCGTTCACGAGGCCGCCGGCGATCATGCGCTGCGCGATCAAGCCGATGCCGCCGGCACGATCGACGTCGAGCGCGACGTACTGCCCGCCGGGGCGCAAATCGGCGATGATCGGCGTGCGTTCGCTCACGTGATCGAAATCGTCGATCGTCAGCGGCACGCCGGCCTCGCGCGCCATGGCCAAGAGGTGGAGCACGCTGTTGGTCGAGCCGCCCGTTCCGGCCGCAGCGGCGATCGCGTTGTCGAACGCGGCGCGCGTGCAGATGTCGCGCGGCAGCAAGTTGCGCCGCAGCAGCTCCATCACGATCTGGCCGGCCCGATAGCCTTCCTTCTCCTTGCGCGCATCGGTGGCGCCGGGGCTCGCGCTGCCCACCGGCGAGAGGCCGATGAACTCGAGCACGCCGGCCATCGTATTGGCCGTGAACTGACCGCCGCACGCGCCCGCGCCGGGGCACGCGAAGTTTTCGATCTGCAGCAGTTCGTGATCGTCGATCTTGCCGGCCGCATGGGCGCCGACCGCTTCGAAGACGTCGCCGATCGTCAGGTCGCGACCCTTGTATTTGCCCGGGTCGATCGAACCGC
Organism: Candidatus Lustribacter sp.; assembly: GCA_036008105.1. GTDB lineage: Bacteria > Vulcanimicrobiota > Vulcanimicrobiia > Vulcanimicrobiales > Vulcanimicrobiaceae > Lustribacter. The sequence goes on from DASYOE010000341.1 coordinate 953, forward strand.
CGTAGAGCACGACGCCGGGAATGTTCAGCCGCAGCAATGCCATCGCCGCACCCGGGATCGTCTTATCGCACGCGACCAGCGCCACGACCGCATCGAAGCCGTAGCCGCGCGCGACCAGCTCGATCGAGTCGGCGATCACTTCGCGGCTGATCAGCGAGGTCTTCATGCCCTCGGTGCCCATCGAGATGCCGTCGCTGATCGCGATCGTATTGAACTCGAGCGGCGTTCCGCCGGCCGCGCGAATCCCGGCCCGCACGTGGTCGGCCAGACCGCGCAAGTTGAAATTGCACGGCATGGCGTCGGTCCACGTGTTGGCGATGAGAACCAGCGGCTTCTTGAGGTCTTCGTCGGTCAAACCGACGGCTTTGAAGTACGAACGCGCCGCGGCTCGGTCGCGTCCGTCGACGACGACCGAACTCCGCGCGCGCATCATTGAGGATGCGCTATCGCGCTGCGTTACATCTGGGCTTCGCCCAGAAGAAAGATCGGACATGGGGAGCCCCTTCTTCATGCCGAACAGGATTGCATCGTGATCCTTCGACAAGCTCAGGACGGCGTGGAGCAACTACCGCGAATCGGCTTCAGCGGGCAGGACATCCCCCCTGAGGACGTGTTCAATCAATGCGTCCGCTGCGGGCTCTGCTTGCCCACCTGCCCGACGTATGTCGAAACGCTGGTCGAGACGTCGGGTCCGCGCGGCCGGATCGCCCTGATCCGGGCGGTCGCCGAGGGCGCGCTCGATCTCACCAGCCCCGGCTTCGTACACCAAATGAGCGAGTGTCTCGACTGCCGTGCCTGCGAGGCCGTCTGCCCGTCGGGCGTTCGCTACGGAGAATTGCTCGAACCGGCCCGGACCCAGATCGTGCGGGCCGGCGCGAGCGACCGCGCGCCGCTGGCCCGCTTGGGCCGGGCCGTGCTGATCGGGGCGCTCTTCTCACACCTCGGGCTGATGCGCCTCGCCGCGACCGCCGTGCGCTTCTACCAGCGCAGCGGCTTGCAGGGACTCATTCGCGCGAGCGGCATCTTGCGCGCGCTGAAGCTCGACGGGGTCGAAGCGCTCGCGCCGCGGATGTCGGCGCGGTTTTTCGTTCCGGCGGGACAACGCTTCGAGGCGCGCGGAACGCGCCGCGGTACGGCGTTCTTCCACGCCGGGTGCATCATGCACGTCGCCTTCGCCGATTGGAACGAAGCCTCGGTGCGCGTGCTCACGCGCGCGGGTATCGAGGTCGTCGTGCCGCGCGACCAAGGGTGTTGCGGCGCGATCACGATTCACGCCGGCGAGATGGATCGCGGCCGCGCGCTGGCCAAGCGCAACATCGCCGCCTTCGAGCGCAGCGGCGCGGACGTGTACGTGATCAACGCGGCCGGCTGCGGCTCCGCGCTCAAAGAGTACGGCCAGCTCTTTCACGCCGATCGCGCCTGGCGCGCGCGCGCCGAGGCGTTCAGCGCGAAGGTCCGCGACATCACCGAGTATCTCGACGAGATCGGCCTCGCGCCCGGCCTCGGCCCCATCGCGGCGGTCGCGACCTATCAAGACCCCTGCCACCTCGCGCACGCGCAGCGCATCACCGCGCAGCCGCGCCGTTTGCTCGCGCAAATCCCCGGCCTCGAACTGCGCGAGATGGAAGAGAGCTCGCTGTGTTGCGGCAGCGCCGGCATTTACAACGTCACGCAACCCGGGATGGCCGGGCGGCTCGGCCGCCGCAAAGCCGAACGCATCCGCGACGCCGCACCGGACATCCTCGTCACCGCCAACCCCGGCTGCGCGCTCCAAATCGCGAACAGCCTGCGCGGCGGCGGCAAAGCGATCGAGGTCGTGCACGTCGTGCAACTCCTCGATCGCGCTTACGCGAACGGCGGCAGTTAGTTACGCGAGCAGCTGACGTGCGTTTGCGGGAGGCCTGAGAGGTCGATCGGCGTTTTCGCCGCGCGGGCCAGAATCCACGGGACGATCGTGGTCGAGATCGCGTGCGCGCCGACGTCGCCCGGCGCGAGCTTCCCTTGCGCGACCAGCGCGCCCCGCGCGTTCTCGGCGGTGTGCACGTCGAGGTTGTTGTAAAGCCGTAACGACGCGGCCGGGTTCATCGGGCTAAGCCGCTTCGCCAGCGGCGTCTCGATCGCGAGGCCGCCTTGCTCGACCGCGGTGTAATCCGCGCCGCCGAACGGGTTCGTCGATCCCGCATGCACGGTGTACGCGAGCACCGGAATGTCGACGTGCGTCTTGTCGAAGTCCAAATGGATGTCGAGATCGGGGCGATCGATGAGGATCTTCCGGTACGTGTTCAAGAACGGGATATCGATCGAGTGATAGCGGTTGCTCGCATACCAGGCGAAAAAGTAGCCGAAGCTCGCGTCGATCGTGCGTCGACCGGTCGGGAAGTCGATCGTCAGCGGCGTCAGGTTGGTGCGCGTCGCGGGACGGCCGACGCTCTCGGCGATCGTGGCGAGCCGCGTCGGATTGAATTCGCCGCGCACCGCCGAACCGTCGAAGCGTCCCTTGAAGATCGTCCACCCCTCGAGCGCACTTGCATGCGTTCCCGGTCCGCCGCCGCCGTCGAGCCAACCATAGACCTTGGCCGGATCGATCTGCGCTACGGGCGGAACGCATGGCGCCTGCAGGCCGAACGGACCGGCGACCGCGCACGCGGCGCTGCCCGCCACGGGCGTGTAGTCGAGCCGCCCGATGCGGCCGCCGAACCAGCTATTGATCCAGATCGTCGTGAACGAGCCGGGAATCGGATCGGAACTGATCGCAAATCCGAGCCGGGCGCGATTGGTGAGCCTGAGCTTCGCCGTGAACGCGTCCGCCGGCGCACCGCCGACCGCACCCGGAGCGATCGCGAACATCGACTCCGCGTTCGGCCGGAAGAGCGCGAAGAGCGTGACGAGCGAGTTCGTGACCTGCACGTTCGGCCCGGGCGAGATCGCGGTCGTGTAGTCGTTGTCGAGGAAACGCGGCGTCTTGCCGCTGCGGATCGCCTGCACGGCCGCGATATATTTCTCGATGTCGGCTTGGGCCGGCTCGCCGGTTCCGACCGAGGCGTACGAGAGCTGGCCTTCGATCGGGATCAGCCCGGCCAGTTCTTGATAGCCGCGTTTGCCGTCGTGGAGTTTGACGCCGGCGAGCTGTGAGAGAAACCCGCCGCCCGGCGCGGCGCTGTACGCGAACAAGTGCGTCTTGCGCTGCGGGACGAGGTCCATGATGCTCTCGACGTCGCCGAACATCACGCTCGCGTCCCAGTCGGCGAGGAACGGCACGTCATTCTGCGTGAGCGGGACGAATTTGGCGCCCGGCCCGCCGAACGTGCCGTTGAATTTGCCGTTCGCACCGGTCCAGTGGTCGCCGTAGTAGTAGTGCAATGCGGCGTCCGGATCGCCGCGCGAGAACGCTTCGCGCATGCCGGTGAGATCTTCCAGATTACGCTCGCGCCGCTCGATGATCCACAGCTCGAAGTTCTTGTGCGCGCGCGCCGCGGTCTCGACGACCTGCGTTCCCATCTCGCTGATCCCGCCGCCGCCGTTGGGGATCGCCTGCAACAGCACCGCATCGACCTTGTGCGGATCGGCGCTGCGCTCGCGAATGCGGACGAACTGCACGCGGTCGAGCACCGCCGGCGTTCCCGCGGGGTGCGCGAGCGACGGAATGCTGATGTATTCGCTGATGAGATCGCGGCGCGTCGACGGCTGACCGGCGAGCCCGGGACAGGCGTCGATGTCCAGCACGGCCTTCGCCGCTTGGGCGCGGCTTGGCGCCGAGCCACTGATGAGCACGGCGCCGAGAACGGCGAGCGCGAGGCTTAGGCTTTGTACTCGCGCCATTCGGCAATTTTACCGTCGCGCGTTTGGACGATCGCGCAACCGGGGCTGCCCACCCAGCTGCCGTCCTTCAGTTTGATCTCCCAGGTGTAGGCGACCGCGAAACGCGTTCCGTCGCCGAACAGATCGTGGACGGTCATGCGCCATTCCGGGCCGCCGTGGAAAAACGGCTTCCAGTGGGCGGCGATCGCGTCGCGGCCGACGACCGGCTCCTTCTTCGCTTCGTGAAAGATGCCGTCGGGCGTGAAGTAGGCGGCCGAGCCGGTTTCGTCACCCGCTCGCCACAGCGCGAACATCTGCTCGAAGTCGGCCGCGGTCATAGATCGCCGACGCGCGCTCCGTCTTTGAGCGCTTCGGCGAGCGAACCGTACACCGCGAAGATCTTCAGCAGCCCGGTGATGCGTAGCAAGCGCACGATCTGCCCCTCCTTAACCACCAGGCGCACCTCGCCGTCGAACTCCTTCGCGCGCCGCTGCGCGCCGATCAGGGCGCCGAGGCCCGTCGAATCGAGGAAGTCGACGTTCGTGAGGTCGACGATCAAACGATGGTCGCCGCGCGCCGACGCGTCGATCAATGAAGCTCGCACGGTCGGCGAGGTCGCGATGTCGAGGCTGCCGCTGAGTTCGAAGATCTGCATGCCGTCGACGACGTGAACGTGCAGTTTCAGATCTTCGTGATTGTGGTTGCTGATGGTGTCCAACCCTTCCGAGACCGGGAGAGCGATGCTGGGGCGGCTGGACTCGAACCAACGCATGCCAGGATCAAAACCTGGTGCCTTACCAACTTGGCTACGCCCCATCGACGCTTGTCCCAGGCGCCAGCGCGTCTAGTTAGACGACGCGCGTTACGGGCCTCTGCGGGCGACCCGATCCCCTACCGGCGGACCCGGAACGCGCGGTCGGCGATGCTCGAGATCAGCGGGATGGTGAAGAGCTCGCCCCGGCCGGCGCGCGCGGCATACGAGAACGCGAGGACGGTCAGCACGACGAACACGATCAGGTCAAGGCCGATGCCGGCGGCGTAGACCGCGAGCGTCATGCCGGTCGAGATCCCCGCATCGGCCATGACGACGATCAGCGGCAGCGCCAGCACGACGATGAAGCCGATAGTCCCGGCGAGACCGAACGTCAACGCCTGACGCGCGTGGATGCGCGTCCAGCGCGATGCCGTCGGAGCTTCCCGGATTACCGCCGCCAACGCGAGCGGCCAGACCAAGTACGCGCTCGACGCGTGCTCGTAGTCAGGCTGCTCTTCGAGCACGTCGACTAGGTCTAAATGAGTCGTTTTGCTCCCAGGTAGCGGGCCGACCAGTACGACTCGTGGA
>DASYOE010000342.1:0-4524 GCA_036008105.1 Candidatus Lustribacter sp.
GACGATCATCTCGGCCTGCGCCGGCACGAGCAGATCGTTGGTCTCGCATTTGATCAGCTCGGTCGGTGCGCCGCGCCAGCCGCCGGCAGCTTCGTACTCCATCGAACCGTCCGGGCCGGGCGCAACGGGGCTGCCCGATGCGAGCACGAGCAGCGGATCCATACCGAGCACGATGGCGACCGGCGTCGATTTGCCCTCGGCTTCGTTCTCCATGATGTGGTCGCCGCCGGCCGCACCGGTGGTCAGCCCGCGGCCGCGAATGCCGCCGGCCATCGTGACGGTGTTCTTGTCCAAGATCATTACGCGATACGAGCCCATGTTCAAGTCGCCGGTTACGGGATCGCGCGTCACAAAGCCCGACGTGGTGCCGAGATAGCGGCCGCCGTCGTGTTCGTGCCAGACCGGCGTCGGAACGATGTCGATGTCGATGTCATCGCCCTTGACGATGACTTCTTTGCACGGACCGCTCGTCACCGTGACCGACGGAATGCGCTCGACCATCCCGCGCACGACCTGTTCGTGAATGCGCTCTTCTTCCGGCTCGACGCCGAACGCGACCGCAAGCTGCTGCGTCGTCGAAATGATGTTCGTGACGAGCGGTTTGCCCTTGTAGCCTTTGATGTTTTCGAACAGCAGGGCCGGGCCTTTGCGCTGCAGCGACCGCTCCGTCACCGCGCCGAGTTCGTGAACCGGATCGACTTCGGCGGTGATGTGGCGCAAGAGCCCTTTGGACTCGAGCACCTTCAGATATCCGCGCAGGTCGTTATAGCCCACGAATGCATTCGTTGCCGGTTTCGGCTGCGTCATCGCCATTGGCTCATCTCCTCGGCTTCGTCAGGCAGCGTCCTTGGCGGCAGGACGCGCACACCCCTCGGACAACGGAATCAGGCGTGACGAGTCGGCACGGATTTCTGGCTGGTTCCGGTGCGGCCGTACTGGCGGCCCGGTTGAACGCGGACGCTCAGTCGCTGATTCACCTTACCGTGGGAACGGCGCCGATCGACGCCGGGATGCCGTCGATTATCGGGCAGAAGGCGGGCATCTTCCGCCGTAACGGGCTGGACGTCGACGTGCAGGTCATGAACAGCGGCGCCGTCGCTACCGCCGCGGTGATCGGGGGAGCGCTGAACGCGAGCGGGACGAGCGTCATGGGCGTCATCACCGCGCACCTGCGCGGCGTGCCCTTCCAAATCATCGCGCCGGCCAGCGTGTACGTGAGCGACAAACCCTCGGAGCTACTGGTCGTGCGCAAGGACTCGCCGATTCGCACCGGCGCGGATATGAACGGCAAGACGTTCTCGTCGCCGGCGCTGCGCGATCTGTTCGCGATCACGACGATGGCGTGGGTCGATCTGAACGGCGGCGACTCGAAGACGCTGCACGAAATCGAACTGCCGCCGGCCGCAACGCCTGCCGCGCTCGACGCCGGCCGCGTCGACGCCGCGATCTTGACCGAACCGCTGCTGTCGCAAACGATCAACTCGGGTCTCGCGCGCGTACTGGGCAAACCCTACGACGCGATCGCGCCGCGTTTCATGATCGCCGCGGTCGTCTCAACGACCGACTTCATCAATGCCAATAAAGACGCGGTTCAACGGCTCGCGCGCGCGTATCTGCAAGCTAACGCATTCGGCAACGCCCATCCGGACCAAACCGCGCCGTGGCTCGCCGAGCTAACAAAAGTCGACGTCGCCACGATCAACCGCGGCCACCGCGAACTCTTCGACGAATCCCTGATCCCCGCCAACCTGCAAAAAGTAATCGACGCCGCCGCCCGCTATAAAGCCATCGACCACAGCTTCGACGCCCTGGAACTCATCAGCCCGGTAGTGCTCAACATCAAAGCGTAGCCCACGACTGGTTGCGACCTCCCGCATAAGTGGAGTTGCCGTGGCAAACGTTCACGATAGTGGCGCGTCCCTCGACGACGCGCCTAACGGCGCTGCTCGGGATGACACGGAACTGACGAGCTCCTCAAACCTAACGCGCGTTAGCAACGTCGCGTGCTCTAACAAACGACGCGTGCGCTAATAAACGACGCGCGCGCTAACAAACGACGCGTGCGTTAGCAAACGACTTACGGACGACGACTTCTCCCCGTGTCATCCCGAGCAGCGCCGTTAGGCGCGTCGTCGAGGGACGCGCCACTATCGTGCCGGTTTGCCAGGGCAATGCCTCAGGAGCGGGAGTTCGAGAACGGACGTGCGGCGGTCCAATTGCGTTCGAACGCGTCGCGTGAGCCGTCGACGATAGCGGGTTGGTTCGTTGACAGACCCCAGTCGCGTTGCTCGCCGTTGGCGCCGCGGGCGTACGTGGCGTTGGCGGAGCCGACCCATGCGGTGTTGCCGGCGACGGCGAGTTTTTCGTTGAGGTCGGCGCGTTTCGGATTGCCGGTGCGCACCTCGACGCCGAGTGCGGCGAGGCGCTGCAAATGTGCGCGTTCGATGTGGTTGCCCTTCTCCGCAACTTCGCGGCCGGCGACGATGAGACGCGTGGGCTGATGCGCTTCGGCGCGGTGCAGCAGCGCGTTGTAGATCGCGCCGCTCCCGAACGACTCGCTCTCGACGGCCAGCGGTGCCGAACCGGCGCGCGCGATCACGTCCGCTTCCAGTTGCTGGGCGCCCGCTTTGGTGGTGGCGACGTGCTCGTCCGACCCCGGGCCACCGGACACCGCCGACGCAACCGCGGCGACGTCGGCCGGATCGCTGTCGCGCACGATCAGCTCGGCCCCGCCCGCGGCCCAGTTGCGGTCGTCGAGCCAGGCCACACCGTCGACAACCGCCGCTTTCAGATGTAGGACCGGCTCGCCGGGCCTGGTTGCCTCGGCGCTTGCACCGGCCGCCCGCAGCCGGGCCAGCGCTGCGGCGGTGTCGCGATGAAGCTTGCCGGCGGCATCGTCAAGCGGGTCGCGTTCCACCCGGACGTGCACGTCGGCGCCGTGCCGGGCCGCGGCCACGAGCGCATCGAGCACGCGGCCCGCGTGCAACGTGTACGCGGTGAGGTCAATCCGTTGGGCGCTCGCCAGCGTACTGATAAAGGCGCCGGCGGAAGCGAGGGCGATCATGCCCGACACTCACGCTTGAGCCCTGCAATGGCAAGACCTCGGCCGCGGCGAACCCCACGGGTCGACTCAAATGGACAAAGCGCTCTATGTCCGCCAAATGTTCGCGGAAATCGCACCGCGTTACGACGCGACGAACAAGATCCTCACCGCGGGCGCGGATGAAGGCTGGCGCAAGCGCGCCGTGGCGGAGCTCGCAGCGCCGCACGGCGGCCGCATCCTCGACCTCTGCTGCGGCACGGGCGATTTGGCATTTCACCTCGCGCGCACCGACCCGTCCCTCGACGTGACCGGCGCCGACTTCTGCGAACCGATGCTCGCCGGCGCGCGCACGCGTGCCGTGCGCGAAGACCGCGCCGGCCGCACGACGTTCGTCGAGGCCGACGCGATGGCGCTGCCGTTCCCCGACGCGTCGTTCGACGGCGCCACGATGGGGTTCTCGATGCGCAACGTGGTCGACATCGTTGCGACGCTGCGCGAAGCGCGCCGCATCCTCAAGCGCGGCGCGCGGTTCGTAAACCTCGACGTGTCGAAAGCCCCGAATCCGCTCTTCCGGCGGTTGTTCAACCTCTACTTTTACGGGCTCGTACCGCTGGTCGGCGGGCTGGTCGGCGGATCGAAATCCGCCTACCGCTACCTGCCCAATTCGCTCACGAACTATCCCGATGCGAACGAACTGGCCGATCGCTTCCGCACCGCCGGTTTCTCCGAGGTTCGCTACGTGCGCCTCGGCGGCGGCGCGATCGCCGTCCACGTGGGGACGGCCTGATGCTCGAACCGCGCGAACGCGACCTCTACGGTCTGATCGAAGACTTCTTCAGCAATTCGTTTTCGACCGACAACGCGCTGATCACCGAAGCCGTGCGCCGGATGCTCGAGGCCGGCGGCAAACGGCTGCGCCCGCGCTTCGCGCTGCTCGGCGCGGCGGCGGCCGGCGCCCACGACGTGCGCGAGTACTTGCCGCTCGCCGCCTACATGGAACTGATTCACGTCGCGACGCTCATTCACGACGACGTCGTCGACCACGCCGACACGCGCCGCGGCGTCAACGCGACCGCGGTCGATTTCGGCAACCGCATCAGCGTGCTGGCCGGCGACTACCTCTTCGCGTGGATCTTCAAGAACGTCACCGCGAGCTACAGCCATCCGATTCCGCACATCCTCAGCGCGACGCTGGCCGACATCACCGACGGTGAAGTGCTGCAACTGCGCTCGCTCGGCGACCTCGATCTCACGATCGAGCAGTATGCCGAGATCGCGCTGAAAAAGACCGCGCGGCTGTTCGCCAGCTCGGCCGAGTGCGGCGCCTTTGCGGCCGGCGGCACGGCGCTGAAAATCGCGGCCCTGCGCGAGTTCGGCCAGGCCTACGGCACCGCGTTCCAGATGCAGGACGACCTGCTCGACATGACCTCGACCGAGGCCGCACTCGGCAAACCGGTCGGCAACGACCTCACCGAAAAGAA
>DASYOE010000343.1:0-7579 GCA_036008105.1 Candidatus Lustribacter sp.
CGGATCATCGAGGGCCGCGTGGCCTCGAACTCGCTCGGCTTCCGGGCCAACCCGGAATCGAAAAAAGAGCAAAAGTCCAGCAAAATGCTGCAACAGCTGATGCCGGAAGATCTGCTCAAGTTCGGCTTGATCCCGGAATTCATCGGCCGCTTGCCGATCGTGGTGACGCTCGAAGCGCTCGACGAACTGGCGCTGCGCCGCATCCTGGTCGAGCCGCGCAACGCCCTCGTCCGTCAGTTCCAGAAGATCATGGGCATGGACGGCGTCGAGCTGACGTTCACCAAAGAAGCGCTCATCGCGATCGCGATCCGGGCGCAATCGCGCAAGACCGGCGCGCGCGGTCTGCGCTCGATCCTCGAAGAGATCATGCTCGACGTGATGTACGACCTGCCGTCGCTCCAAGGCGTGAAGAAGTGCGTCGTCAACAAAGAAGTCGTCGACAAGAAAGAACAGCCGACGCTCATCTACGCCGAGCGCCCCAAGGACCAGAGCGCTTAGGCGAGTTTGAACTTCAGCGCGACGCCGTCCATACAGTAGCGCAGTCCGGTCGGCGGCGGTCCGTCGTCGAAGACGTGACCGAGGTGACCCTCGCAGCGCCGGCAATGGACTTCATTGCGCTCTTCGCCCGGCAGCGAATCATCTTTTTGCGTCGACACGGCGTTTGCGAGCGGCTTCCAGAAACTCGGCCAGCCGGTGCCGCTATCGTACTTCGTCTTCGATGAGAAGAGCGCGAGGTTGCAGCCGGCGCAGTAGTACGTGCCGGCGCGCTTCTCATGATCGAGCGGGCTCGAGAACGGTTCTTCGGTGCCCTGCCGGCGCAGGATGTCAAACTGCTCCGGCGTGAGCCGGGCTTTCCACTGCGCGTCCGTCAACACGAGCTTATCGGTATCGTTCGCAGCGTGCGCGAGCGACGGGAAGACGACGAGCGCTCCGAGAGCGGTGAGGGCCGTGCGGCGATCGATCATGCGATGAGTATAGCCTTCTGCGCGACGCGGTGGTGTGGGTTCGCTTACACCAGGAGAACGTGCGAACCGGGCGGACAGTTCTCCAGGTGACCTTCGACCTACCCTTGCGCGGCGCGGGCGGTGAGCCGGTCGACTTCTACCGCACGATCAACTCGCATGGCCTGATCACCCTGCCGCCCAACGAGGTCCCCGACGCGGGCGACCTGCTGCGGATGCCGCTGCGGTTGAGCGGCGGACGCGCCACGGTCGTCGAGATTCGCCCCGGCGAGCACGGTTTTGCCCGGGTCAGCGCCTCAGGCGCCTTGCGCGGCGCCGCCGTTCGCGCCGAACTGACGGCCCGCGTTCGCCGCATCCTGCACCTCGACGGCGACTACTCCGCGTTCTACCGTCAGGCGGCCGCCGACCCCGACCTGCAGTGGGTGACGCGCGGCGCGGGCCGGTTCGTCCACAGCGCGACCGTCTTCGAAGACGTGATCAAGACGATCTGCACCACCAACACCGCGTGGTCGGCCACGATTCGCATGACCGGCGCGCTCGTCGCCGGCTGGGGCGAGCCGGTCGCGGGGATGGCCGGCGCGCGACTCTTCCCGACCCCCGAAGCGCTCGCGAAGGCGCCCGAACGCTGGTACCGCGACGTCGCGCGCACCGGGTACCGGGGTCCGTATCTGCGCGCGGTCGCCGCGTCGGTCGCGCGCGGCGAGGTCGATCTCGAAGCGTTCGCCGATGCGACGCCCGAGCAGATTTCCGATGCGGAGCTCGAGCGCCGTTTGCTGGAACTTCCGGGCGTCGGTCCATACGCCGCGGCCCACATCATGATGCTGATGGGCCGCTATTCGAAGCTCGTGCTCGATTCGTCGACGCGCCCGAAATACGCGCGCTTGAGCGGACGCAAACCGCGCTCCGACGCCGCGATCGTCCGTCGCTTCAAACCGTACGGACGTTTCGCCGGCCTCGCGTTTTGGTGTTACGTGACCAGCGACTGGTTGAGTGATTGAACGCGTTAGTGGGGTTGGAAGAGGAGGCCTTCGATCTTATCTGCGGGGCCGAAGAGAAAGATGACGGCTGTTGCGGCGCCGTTAGCAAACTCGACATCGTACGATCCATCTTGGACTGGCGTCGCGCTCACGAACGGGCCGAACTGCGCCTGCAATTGGGCCGCGACGGCACGGCTCTTTTCGATCGGAATCGCGGCGAGAAACCGGTCGCTGAAGAGCGTGGCCGGTACCGGGTTCGACTTGAAGAACGTCGTTAGGCTCTGCGTTGCCGCCGGACCCTGCATGCGGCTGTAGAGCAGGCTTGCAATGGCGCCGGAAGCGTCGAGCTTCGCTTCGATTTGGACCGTACCGCGCGCGAAGGTCACCGTATAGCGGCTGCGATTGGGCGCGATCGATCGATACGGCCCGAGTGCCGCGACGATGCCGTCGACGTTCGCCTGCTTCCGCTCGATCGGCGTGAACGCAAGGAACGCCGGCGTGAACCATGACGGCTGCAGGGGCCCCGCGGTAAAGAGGCGAGCGATCGCGTCTTGGACGCTCAGGGTTTGCGCCGCTACGAATCGCGGTACGCTCGCCGTTGCGGCGAGGCTCAGAACGAACGCCTTCCGCCGCATGTTACGTGACCAGTGATTGGCTCGACGACAATGCGGTCGCGATAGCCGAACGTACGGCGGCATCGGGCTCGGACTCATAGGCCTTACGGAGAATCGACTCGGCCCACTCCGAATGGAGAGTACCCAGTGCCTCGGCCAAGTCGATGCGGGCGGGAACGTCGCATGCGGTCGCCGAGGCTTCGACGAGCGCCGGCCATGCCGCGTCTGCACCGGCACGCGAGCTCGATGCGTCATCGTCCGCGCCGCTGCGGCGGAACGGTCCGAAGATCGCGACGGCCATCAACGCCGTGCCGGCGACGGCGAGCGCCGCGGGAACGGCGGCGTTCACGGCGATGCTAACTCGTTGTGCGCGTCGAGCACCGCGACCGCGACCGCACGTGCCGAATCGAGTTCCGCTGCGCGCTGGGTGGTGAGATAGGCGGTGAACTCCGCTTGCCCGAGCGCGCAGGCCGCATCGAACGTCGTCGCCAGCTCGCCGGCGTAGGTGCCGACGGCCACCGCGGCATCGCCCGCGCCGTAGCGCGGCAGCAACGCTGCGATCGCGGCCAGCGTTTGCGGTCCGCCGAGCGGCGCATCGGCTAGCGCGGCGCGCGCGGCGAGCAGACGGTTCCGATCGATGCGCACGTAGACGTCGGCGCGCGAATCGAGGGGCGTGCCGGGATCGTTCGTCGCACCGAGGCCGTCGAGGAGCGCCAGCAATTCGCGCCGCGTCGCCGCGTCTTCGAAGTCGCCCGGCGTCACGCTGTAGCCGGGAATGCGCAGTTTCACGAACAGCCGTTCGAAGATGCCGCGCACCGCTTCCGAGGTGCGCGCAAACGTCGCGTCGAGCGCCGGATCGCCCGAGGCGATTCCGTTCGGGAACAGGACCGCGAGCGACGGCACGTGGCCGATCATTCCGGGTCCGCGCGCACCGCGCAGGACGCGCACGATCGAGGCCGCCCGCACCGCGTCGAGCGAAAGCCACGCGGTAACGGTCGGGCCCTGGCGCGCCGGAAACGCGCTCGTTTCGTCCGTGGGCACATCGGGTGGGGCGAGCGTCCAGGCTTGCGGACCCGAGGGGTCGGGCGGCGCGGGCAGCGCGTCGATCGCGGTTTCCGCGGGTGCCGGCGTGGGCAGCAGCGCGGCCTCGCCCGTGTACGGCGCGGTCACGCTGAAGTCACCGACGGTTGTCGCATCGACGAAGAACGGCAGCGCGCTCGGACGTGCGCCGAACGGCGGCGCATCCGCGATCGTGACCGTGAACGGTTCGACGTTGACGGCCGTGCCGTTCGCGTCGATCTCGACGTCGACCGGCAATTCGCCCGGCGTGCGCGGTAAGAGGGACCAGCCGATGTCCACCAGCGTGCCGGCCGGAATATCGTGCAGCGCGAGGCCGTTGCGCGTGAAGAGCGGCGGGCCTTCGATGCCGTCGACGACGGCGTGACCGTTGACGGTCGTCGAGCCCGCAACGTACACGGCGGCGGCGTGCGCGCGCGGGCGAACTCGCAGGCTTTGCACGGCACCGGCACCGGTGATCCGCAAGCGCACGTCGAGGCGTTCGCCGCTGCGCGCGGTGGCCGGAGCGACCAGTTGCGCGGCGACGTCGACCGGCGGGGCTTGATCGTCCCAGCCGATGCGCACGGCGCGGCCGTCGTGCCCGACGATCGAAGCCGCCCGCGCCACGCCCGGTGCGACGACGGCCGAATAGGTTTCGCCGGGAGCGAGCGCCGCAACGAGCACGTCGGTCTCGCCGTCGAGCCGCACGTCGCGCGCGGTCGTCGCGCCGACGTTGCGAATCGTCACGCGCGTCTGACCGCGTTCCCAAACGACGTCATCGATCGCGATCCAGGGCCGGTCGACCGTGCGCAGTTCGAATTGCGTTGCCGCGAGTTCGATGCCGTCTTCGCCGGCGGCGGTGATGGCAACCGGCATGACGTCGGCGTCGCCGAGATGGGCCGGCACCGTGAGGCGGGCGACGAACGCCGCGGCGGCACCGGCGCGCAGTTCACCGTTCCAGCACGGCTCCTCGTCCATGCTGACGGTCACCCGCTCGGACGTTTCGCCGGTGTTGTGCACGTCGACCGCAACGGCAACGACGGAACCCGGTTCGGCGAACGCCGACTCCGGCCGCGCATCGAGCCGCAACGCGCGCTGCGCTACCTGCGGAATCGTGAACGCGACGGTGTGGCTGCCGCAACGGACGGTGAGATCGCCTTCCACGCGCGGTCGCGACGCGCTGGCCACGACGGTGATGTCGACGAAACCGCGCGCCGGAACGAGCGGCAGCGCGATCGCGACGCCGTTCTCGGATTCGTTGTCGCGGCGAATCGCGGGCGGCGCACCGTCGGCGCGCATCGTGCCGCGCAGGACGCGCCAACCCGCCGGCAGATCGAGCGCGCAACGCACGTCGCGCGCCGCCACCCAACCGTCGTTGGCAACGCGAATGCGCAGATCGAGCCGGCCCGCGCGGCGCTCCGCTTCGATGGCCGGTTCGGCGATCTCCGGCGCGAGCAGGGCCGAGACGCCGGTCATCAGCGATACGCGGCCGCCGTCGTACGCGATGTAGGCATCATCGATGCACACGGTGGCCGCCGCGGGTCCGAGCGGCAGCATCGTGTAGGCGAAGGAGAGGGTGCCCCCGACCGGCAGCTCGTCGACCGTCGCGACGATCGCCGATTCTTCGGCGCCGAAACCGGGCGGCGGCGGCACGACGGCGCGCACCGCGCGCGCGGCGGCATCGCCTTCGTTGACCACGGTGACCGCAACGCGCAGCGCACCCCCCTCGGCGGGTTCGATGCGTACGCCGCTGGCCGGCCCGTTGAGGCGGGGGTGCCCGAACACCCGCATGTGCACGACGTTGGAACCGAGCACCAGCGTGTCGAGATGAAGCGCGGCTTGAATCGGGGACTGCGCGGTCGTCGCATCGGCGACGTCGGGGCGCGCACGAAAACCGACGCTGTGTTCGGCACCCGGCGCGACGGATGGAATGTCGGCTTCGAGCGGGTCGAGGGGCGACCAGCCCGGCGGGAGCACCAGCACCAGCAACGCGGGCGGCGTCGGCACCTCGCTGCCGTTCTTCGCACGAAAGCGGAAATGGATGACCTCGCCCGGCCGGACCGCGCGGCGCCCATCCACGGCGGAGAGTCCGAAGATCCGCTCGGGGAGCAGGCTGGGCTCGGGCATCGGCAACTCCTTGGTCTCCTAAATACAGGGCGCGAGTGCCGGAGATGCTAACTCCGTACCCGATATGATCGACGTCGCGTCCATCCGACGCGTTCCGCTCTTTCGTGACTTCGCCGACGATGAGGCAGCGGCCGTCGCTGCGACCGTCACCGACCGTCGTTACGGGAAGCACCAATTCATCGTGCGCGAGGGCGACCCTGGCGACACATTCTTCATTTTGGTCAAGGGCTCCATATCTGTGTGCCGGATCGCCCCGGACGGGCGCGAGACGATCCTGTCCATCCTCAAAGAGGGCGATTTTTTCGGCGAGATGTCGATGTTCGATTCCTCGCTGCGCAGCGCGTCGATCAAGACGCTGACCGAGGTCGAGGTCGGGGCGATCCGCCAGGCCGATTTCCTGATCTTGCTCGACCGCAATCCCCGCATCGGGCGGTCGCTGGTGATTGCGCTCTCCGAGCGGCTGCGCGCCGCCAACGCGCTGATCGCTGCCACCACGTCCCAGGATATTCGGGCGCGGCTGGCATCGCTGTTGCTGAATCTGGGTGACCAGTTCGGCGAACGGGTCGACAACGGCACGCGGATCACGCTGCGGCTGACCAATCAAGAGATGGCGAACATGATCGGGACGACGCGCGAGACGGTGAACCGCACGCTCAACCGCTTCTGGGATGATAAGCTGGTCGACATGCGGACGGCGCACGTCGTCATCGTCGAACCCGACCGCCTGCGCGCGCTCATCCCGTAATCGTCCGCTCCCGGCCGGGGTACTGCCGGGCATGTGAACGTGACGAACCTGATCGAAGGCGTGCGCCGGCTCGGGCTCGCCGCGACCCGGTCCGTCGAGGACGTGCGGCGCGAACTCGACGCCGCCATCCGCACCGTCGCGCCGGCGATCGATGCGGTCCTGATCTTCGATGAGGAGGACGGCGACCTCGCGTGCGTTGCGGCCAGCGGGGCGCGGGTGATGTATTTTTCCGGCGTTCGCATCAGCCGCGCGGATCTGCGCACGTTGCCCGCGCGGGCGCTCGCGCTCGGCCACCGGGTGACGTTGCGCGAGAGCGGCGCGCGCGGCTTTCATCCGGCCGACGCGTTTGCCGTGGCGGTGCCGCTGCTGCGCACCGGCGGCGGCGCGAGCGTCGCGTACGCCGCCGCGCCGGCGGCCGTCGACGATGCGTCTGTCGAGGCGATCGTCACGCTCGCCGACCACGCGGGCTTTGCGTATGCGCTCGCGCACGAACGCGAAGCGACGCTGCGGCGCGCGGAGTACGACGCGTTGACCGGGCTGCTGTCGCCCCGTGCGCTGCGCGAGCGGCTCGCGCAGATCATCGAACGGGCCCGGTTCGCCCCGCTCGCGCGCGTCGCGCTGGTCTTCGTCGACACCGACCACTTCAAGGATTGGAACGACACCTACGGGCATGCCGGCGGCGATGCGTTGTTGCGCGCGCTGGCCGGCGTGTTGCGCGCCGCGGCAGCCGGCGGCGATCTGGCGGCGCGCAACGGCGGCGATGAATTTTGTCTCGTCTTCGACGCGACCGAAAAATCGCGCGCGGTCGAGCGGGCGCAGGCGCTCTGCCGTGCGATCGCGGAGCTCGACCTCGCGCACCTGCGTCCGGCGGGGGAGGCAGCCGCGGTCGCGATCACGGCCAGCATCGGGGTGGCTGCGTATCCGGCCGATGCGGCGACGCCGAGCGAGCTGCTGGAACGCGCCGACGAGGCGATGTACCACAGCAAACGGAGCGGGCGCAACGCCGTCTCGTATTTCGGGCTCGACGGGGCACTCGTTTGCCCGACCCGAACGCTCGCCGAGTGCGGGCCGTCGACGTTCTCGTTCACCTGACCACGG
>DASYOE010000344.1:0-3734 GCA_036008105.1 Candidatus Lustribacter sp.
CCGGTTGGCGAACGCGACCCCGGCCGCCGCGATCAGCAGCACGACGCCGCCGATCGCGGCCGCGCCGCCGTAGTTCGGCGGAAACGCTTGCAACGCGCCGTAGATCTGCGTTGTGAACACCGAGATGTTCGCCGGCACGCCGACCAGCTGCGGCACCTCGAACGACGAGATCGTTTGAATGAAGACGAGCAATCCGGCCGCGACGATCGCCGGCCACGCCAGCGCCAGCGTCACGCGCCGCAGGGTGCTCGAGGCCGACGCCCCCGATGCGAACGCGGCTTCTTCCATCGCCGGGTCCATCGCGGTGAACGTTGCGACCGCCATGATGAACGCCGTCGGCGCGACGTGCATGGCTTGGACGAAGATCATGCCGGGCATCGAGTAGACGTTGAACGGGCGCAGCCCGGCGATCGTACCGCTCAGCGCGTTGAGGATGCCGATGCGGGGCGAGGCCAAGAAGAGCCACGCCACCGTGTTGAGGATGCCGGGCAGGATCAGCGGCACGAGCGCGGTCGTGATGCCGAGGCGGCGAAACGGCGCGTCGGTCCGCACGTAGAGGAATGCGAGTCCGAATCCTGCCGCGAGCGCGAGGACGGCCACGCCGGCCCCGTACGCGAGCGAACTTCCAAGCAAGCGGTAAAAGCCCGGATCGCTCAGGGCGCGTGCATAGTTCTCGATCGACCACTGGCTTTGGCCGGTGAGGAACCCGGTGTGAAAGCTCGCGTAGAGCATCGTCGCCACCGGGACCACGGCCAAATACGCCAGCGCGAGCGAGGCGCCGGCCATGACCGTCAGTTCGAACCGTCTATCGTTCAAGCGGGTTGTAGCCTCTGATGCTAGGTGGTGGTGGCCCGAGCCACATGATGTGGTCCCAAATGTTCAGCCCCGATCGGCCGAAGATCGAACGCAAAGTCGATTGGAAACGCTTGGGCTCCTTCTTCCTGCCCTACTGGCCGCAAGAAGTGACGACGCTGGTGTGTATCGTCATCGGGTCGATCATCGGTCTGTTCCCGCCGCTGTTCGCGAAGTGGATCATCGACGACGCGATCCCGCAGCACTCGATGAGCCTCGTCGCCTTCAACGTGGGCGGTATGATCGCGGCCGCGCTCTCGAGCGGCGTCATCGGCGTCTATCAAGGCTACCTGAACTCGCTGGTCGGCGAGGGGATCATGCGCGACATCCGCACCACGCTGGTCGCGCACCTCCATCACATGCCGCTCTCGTTCTTCACCGGTACCAAGACCGGCGAGATCATGAACCGCGTCTCCAGCGACGTCGACAACATCGACAACGTCGTAACCGGCACGCTGGTCACGATCGTGACCAACATCGCGGTGATGGTGACGACCGTGGTGACGATCTTCGTCCTCGATTGGCGCTTGGCGCTCGTGTCGCTGGCGATCATCCCGCTCATGATCGTGCCGCTGTCGCCGGTCGGCCGGCGCATGTACGACATCCGTAAGGCAACGCGCAAGAAGCGCGACGAGATCGAGTCGATCACGCAAGAGACGCTTTCGATGTCGGGGATCACGCTGATCAAGTCGTTCGTGCGCGAGCCGTCCGAACGCGCCCGGTTCTTCCGTGCCGGTACCGAGCTGATGAATTTGGAAATCCGCCTGGCGATGGTCGGACGCTGGTTCCTGGCCTCGATCAACGCGATGATCATCGTCGGGCCGGCGCTCGTGTGGCTCGCCGGCGCGTGGCTGGCGATCAAGGGCGGTGTGACCGTCGGAACGATCGTGGCGTTTGTCGGCTACCTCGGACGCTTGTACACGCCGGCTTCGGCGCTGGCCGGCGTGCAGGTCCAAATCGTGTCGGCTCTGGCCGTGTTCGAACGCATCTTCAATTATCTGGACATGAAGCCGGAGGGCGATGAGAAGCCCGATGCGGTCGTGCTCCAGAACGTGAACGGCGACGTCCGCTTCGACGATGTGACCTTCAGCTACGGTGGGGATCGCATCGCGCTCAACGACGTCTCCTTCCACATCGAACCGGGGCAGATGGCCGCCTTCGTCGGCCCGTCGGGGGCCGGCAAGACGACGATCACGCAGCTCGTCCCGCGCTTCTACGATCCGCAGCGCGGCAGCGTGCGCATCGACGGGATCGACGTGCGCGACGTCACCCTCGCGTCGCTGCGGCAGAACATCGGCATCGTCACGCAAGAGACGTATCTCTTTCACGATACGATCGCAGCGAATCTGCGCTACGCGCGCGAAGACGCGACGGACGAAGAGATGATCGCGGCGGCCAAGGCCGCGAACATTCACGACTTCATCGCCGGGTTGCCGCTGGGCTACGAGAGCGTCGTCGGCGAGCGCGGCGCCAAACTTTCGGGCGGCGAGCGCCAGCGCTTGGCGATCGCCCGGGTCCTCTTGAAGAACCCCTGCATCCTGATCCTCGACGAAGCGACGAGCGCCCTCGACTCCAACAACGAAGCGCTGATCCAAGCAGCCCTCGTTCCGCTGATGCAGGGGCGCACGAGCCTCGTCATCGCGCACCGGCTCTCGACGATCCTCAATGCGGACGTCATCTTCGTGGTCGAAGACGGCCGCATCGTCGAGTCCGGCAGCCACCACGCGCTGCTCGCCCGCGACGGCGCGTACGCTCAGCTCTACTGGAAGCAATTTCGCGAACGCGACGAAGAGCAGGCGCCGCTTAAAGAAGAACCGGCGCCCGCGTAAACTAAAGGATGCCCATGGACAAGGTCGTCGCATCCTGCGCGGAAGCGGTCCGCGATATCCCCAACGGCGCGTCGCTGGCCGTCGGCGGTTTCGGCTTGAACGGCATCCCGCAAAACCTGATCGAGGCGCTGATGGCGGCCGGCACGACCGATCTCGTCACCGTGTCGAACAACTGCGGCGTCGACGAGTGGGGCTTGGGCGTGCTGCTGCACGCCAAGCGCATCCGGCGCACCACCGGCTCGTACGTGGGCGAAAACAAAGAGTTCGAACGCCAGTACCTTAGCGGTGAGATCGAGGTCGAGCTCGTCCCGCAAGGCACGCTCGCCGAACGGCTGCGCGCGGGCGGGTCCGGCATTCCCGCCTTCTACACGCCGGCGGGCGTCGGCACGTTGGTCGCCGACGGCGGGCTTCCGTGGCGCTACGCCGCCGACGGCTCCGTCGCGGTCGCGTCGCCGAAAAAGGAAACGCGCTCGTTCGGCGGCTGCGAATACGTCCTCGAAGAAGCGATCGTGTGCGATTTCGGGCTCGTTCGCGCCAGCATCGGCGATCGCCACGGCAACCTGATCTTCCACAAAGCAACGCGCAACTTCAACCCCTTGTGCGCGATGGCGGGAAAAATCGCGATCGCGGAGGTCGAACAGCTGGTCGAACCCGGTGAGATCGATCCGGAAGCGGTCCATCTGCCCGGCATCTACGTGCAGCGCGTGGTCGAGGTCGGGAGCGGCGGCAAACGCATCGAGCGCGTCACCACACGGCCGCGTCCGGGCCAAGGAGCATAACCGTGGCGCTCACACGCAACCAGCTGGCCGCACGCGTCGCGCAAGAATTGACCGACGGCACGTACGTCAACCTCGGCATCGGCTTGCCGACGCTGATCCCGAATTACATCCCGGCCGGCATCACCGTCGTCTTGCAGAGCGAGAACGGGATTCTCGGTTTCGGACCCTACCCGTATCCGGGTGAAGAGGATCCGGATTTGATCAACGCCGGTAAGGAAACGGTCACCGTGCTGCCCGGCGCGTCGTTCTTCGACTCGGCCACATCGTTCGGCAT
>DASYOE010000345.1:0-4369 GCA_036008105.1 Candidatus Lustribacter sp.
TACCAGTAATGGTCGGTATGCGTATCGTCGACCGGCACGCGGAACTGGAACATGTAGTACATGAACGTCGAATCGCCGCTCGATACCGCGAGAATGTTGGGGAAGACGATCGGGTGACCGGTCGTCCAATCCGACGCATCCTCCGACTGGCCTTCCATCAAACGCCGTTTGATGATGCCGTACGGGAATTCATCGAACGCGATCTTCTGGTGATGGCGCGCCAGGGCCGTCTTCACGCCCTTCTTCTCGCCGATGAATTCGGCGAGTTTTCCGTGCAGCCACTCCGTGTGTACCGGATCGACCGAGTTCTCCTGAATCTGCAGCCAGTTGCAGTTGATGCGCGTCACGCCGCACATCCGGATCGCGCGCGGCGCGACGAGCCCGTCGAGCGCCGGGATCAATGGGGCCGGAAGCGGTCCCAAGTAAGCCCAGACGAGGCCGGCAAACGCTTGCACCGGGTAACCGGCCGTCCACACTTTATCCTTGAACGCCGACCCGTCGGGTTCGTTGGGCTGCTCGAGACAGCGCCCCGCGCCGTCGAACGCCCAGCCGTGGTAGGGGCAGCGAATGCCGTCCGCGGTCGGGATGCCGTAGGTGAGCGACGCGCGACGGTGCGGACAGAACTCACCGATCAAGCCCAGCTTCCCGCTGCGGTCCCGGAAGAGCACGAGGTCTTCGCCCAGAATCGAGATGCGCTTCGTCCACGCGTCGCGCATCTGCGAGATCCCGGCGATCGGGTGCCAGTAGCGGCGCATCAGCGCGCCCATCGGCGTCCCCGGGCCAATCCGCGTGAGGACCTCGTTCTCCGCCTCGCTCAGCATGCGTCACGGCTTGGATCGTGCTGCCCGGCATACCTCGTTGCGGCCCTGAGGGGATTTCAGCGCCGATACGAATTGAAGCGGTCACCAGCGCCTTTCCGGGAGAGAGAACCATGCAGTCAACGACCGCGTCAAGCGCCGCACAGAGCCGGCAAATGGCCACCAAGCCGGGCTTTCTCGCCGCCCTCGATCAGAGCGGCGGCTCGACCCCCGGCGCGTTGAAGCTCTACGGCATCCCGGAGTCCGCCTACAGCGGCGACGACCAGATGTTCAAGCTGATGCACGAGATGCGCGTGCGCATCATGAAGTCGCCCGCGTTCACGGGCGACAAGGTCATCGCCGCGATCCTGTTCGAGCGAACGATGGACGGCGACGTCGACGGAACGCCGGTGCCCGCGTTCTTGTGGGAAGGCCGCGGCGTGGTCCCGTTCCTGAAAGTCGACAAGGGACTCGAAGCGGAAGCGAACGGCGTGAACTTGATGAAGCCGATCGGCGGCCTCGATGCGCTGCTCGAACGCGCGGTGAAGCTCGGCATCTACGGCACGAAGATGCGCTCGACGATCAACTTGGCGAATGCGGCCGGCATCGCGGCAATCGCAAAGCAGCAGTTTGAATTCGGCGAACAGATCGCCAAACACGGGCTGATGCCGATCCTCGAACCGGAAGTGTCGATCAAGAGTCCCGACAAGAAAGGCGCCGAAGCGCTGCTGTTAGCCGAGCTCAAGAAGGGCCTCGACGCTTTGCCTGCCGGTCGTCAGGTGATGCTGAAGCTGACGATTCCGGACGTCGACGACCTCTACGCGCCGCTGATCGCCCACAAGGGCGTGCAACGGGTGGTGGCCCTTTCCGGCGGCTACGCGCGCCCGGACGCGTGCCGGCGATTGGCGCGCAATCACGGCATGATCGCCAGCTTCTCGCGCGCGCTGGTCGATGGGCTCACCGCGCAGATGAGCGACGCCCAATTCAACGCCGCCTTGGGTGAAGCGATCGACGAGATCTATCAGGCCTCGACCGTCAAGACTTAAACGCGTTCGGGTCGATCATCTCCTTAAACGAAAACGGCTTCTCGATCGCCTTGTACTTCGCGGCGGCGTCGATCGTCGGCTGCGTCACCGAAGCGTCCAACAAGTCGGGGGCGCGCGCGAGCGAGGGCACCAGAACCATCGATAGATCGACGAGGCTGAACTTGGCGACGAGCGGGAGCGCGTCGGCCGGGTGCGCCTTCACGTAAGCGGCCGACTCGTCCATGGCCTTGCGAAAGCCGGCCATCGCGGCGGGGTTCTTCGCCGCAAAGTCCGCGGTGGTGAAGTAGGCGGTGGCGATCGAAACCTTGCCGAGGACGTCTTCCGGGTGACCGATGACCCGGCACTTGCCGCTTTTCACCGCTTCGCTGAGCGCCGGGTCGGCTAACATTCCCGCATCCACGCGGCCGGCCACAATCGCCGTCGCGGTCGCCGATGCGGGCAGCTCGACGTATTTCACGCTGCGCGAATCGCCGCCGTTCTGATCGATCCAGGCCGCGTTCACCGTGCTGAAGAGATCGCCCAAGGACGCCGACGCGAGCAGTTTGCCGTTCAGATCGCGCGCCGACCGGATCGGTGAATCTTTGGCCACCACTAACGCCGAGTCGGGCGCGGCTGTGCGGTACAACGCCGAGGGCGCTTCGAGCATGATCGGCAAGCCCTTCGAGTGCGCGAGGACGAGCGCGAAGAACGTGGCTTTGCCGATATCCAGCGACCCGCCGAGCACGGCGGCCGTCACGGCGGCACTGCTGTTCATCCGCCCGACGTCGCCGTCGATCCCGTACTTCTGGAAGATCCCGCCCTGCGCGGCCCATAGGGCGACGATGATGTCCCCGCTCGTCGTGGCCGCGATGCGCAGCTTGGTGAGCGATTGCGCGCGCACCACCGACGGTGCGCCGGCAAACGCCGTGCTTGCGGCAACGAATGTCGAGCGTTTCATTCCAAAACGTTCGCGGCGAGGGTCGCGGGCGGGGGCGTTGGTTGTGTAGGCATGGATGGCGCTTCTCAGAGCCAAACCTTCGCCCCTATGAACCGTCGCGAACTTCTCGGCACGTCATTCGCGCTAGCCGCAGCCACGCAGCCGTGGTCGCTTTCCGCGCAAACCCTGGAACGCTTTGAAGCCGGCGCCACGCCGACCGAAGGCGATTCGCTGATTTTCCTCGCGCAATCCGAGGGTTATTTCGGCCGCGCGGGGCTCGCGCTCGACGTCCAGCGGATGAGCACCGGCGAAACCAGCGCCGCGGCGCTGGCATCGGGCGACATCGCGATCGGCGGCATGAACACGATGTCGCTCGCGATCGCGCATCAGAACGGGATCGAGCTCAGAGCCGTCGCCGGCGGGGTGATGTATCTGAGCACCCACTCCGGCTCGCAAATGATGGTCGCCAAGAGTTCGAGCGCGAATTCGGGTCGCGATCTCGTCGGCAAGGTCTTCGCGGTGAACGTGCTGCACGGCTCGGCCCAACTTTCATCGCAGGCCTGGATCGACAAACATGGCGGCGATTCCACCAGCGTGCACTGGATCGAGATGCCGTTCTCCGTGATGGAGGCGGCGCTGGTCGCCGGACGCATCGACGCCGCGTTGATCGCCCAACCGTTTGCGACGACCGCGCTCGCCACGTGCCGCTCGCTCGGCGCCCCGAACGATGCCATCGCCCCGCGCTTCCTCAACAGCTGCTACGTGGCCACGCCGGCGTGGATATCGACGCATCACGATGAGGCCGTTCGGATCCGGTCCGCGCTGAGCAAAGCCGCACACTGGTACAATACCGATCCCGCCGGTTCGGTGGCGGCGGTCGCGGAGCTGACGAAGCAAGATCCGGCGGTCGTCGCCAAGTCGGTGCGCTCGATCTTCGGAGAGACGATCGAACCCGCGCTACTGCAGCCGGTGATCGACGTCGGCGCTCGCTATAGCTTGCTCAAGCGCAGCTTTCCGGCGTCCGAAATCATCGCGCAGTTATGAGCGGATCGATCAGCTCCGTGGCCGGAAACGTTTTCGGGATGAATTTGTTGCGCGCGGCGTAGTCGATGACCGACTGAATCATCTTCGCGTCGATTCCGGAACCGATCACGAACGGGATGTGCTGGACCGTCGCGAGGCTGGTGCCGCTCAGTTTCGACGCGAGCGCATAGATCTCGCTCTTATGCGCGTACGCGTAGGTGACTTGTTGCACGATGGCGCGGCGGAAACGGGCCAGCAGGTCGGCGTTGCTTGCCGCAAAGCTCGCCGAGCAGAAATAATACGTGATACCGAAGCGCGGCGCGATCAGATCGTAGGGATGTCCGAGGACGCGGATCATCCCGCGATCGATGCCGTCTTGCAAGAACGGTTCGACGAGCAACGCGCCGGTGATCCGGCCGCTCGCGATGGCGGCCGGCGCCGAGGGCACGGGCAACTCGACGAAATTGAGGGTATGCGAGTTGCCGCCGTTCGCGTCGACCCAGGCCGACGTGCCGATGGTGAAGAGGTCGCCCAGCGCGGCGACCGATATCGTCGCGCCGTTGAGCTGCGCGACGGTCGTGATCGGG
>DASYOE010000346.1:0-10932 GCA_036008105.1 Candidatus Lustribacter sp.
GCGCCGCAGGCGGCCGGCAAGATCCACAGCGATATCGAGCGTGGCTTTATTCGCGCCGAGATCATCGACTACGACGACTACGTGCAATTCCGCACGCCCGAGGCCTTGCGCGCCGTCGGCAAGATCCGCAGCGAGGGCAAGGAGTACGTGATGCGTGAAGGCGACGTCGTCGAATTCCGGTTCAACGTCTAGCGTTCGGGAGGGGCAATGACCACCACGACAGTTCGGGACGTCTCGGTTTTCGGGGACGCGATGGCCTATTTCGAGGAGGCGGCTTCGCTGCTGAACCTCGAGCCGGGCATGCGGGCGCTCCTGACCCACCCCTCGCGCCAGATCATCTTCTCGATCCCCTTCCAGCGCGACAACGGCGAGCTCGAGGTCTACACCGGCTACCGGGTCCAGTACAACTTCGCCCGCGGACCGGCCAAGGGCGGCATCCGCTACAATCCCGGCGTGACGCTCGACGAGGTCACCGCCCTGGCGTTCTGGATGACCTGGAAGTGCGCCGTCGTCGACCTGCCGTTCGGCGGCGCCAAGGGCGGCGTCACGTGCGATCCCGGCCGGCTCTCGCCGGGCGAGCTCGAGCGCATCACCCGTCGCTACGCGGCCGAACTGGTCGAGGTCGTGGGCCCCGACAAGGACGTACCGGCGCCCGACGTGGGCACGACCCCGCAGATCATGGCGTGGTTCATGGACACCTACTCGATGCACATGCGCACGAGCGTTCCGGGCGTCGTCACCGGTAAGCCGATCGAGATCGGCGGTTCCTTAGGCCGGGTTGAAGCGACGGGGCGCGGTGTCTCGCTGGTGGCGTTCGAAGAACTCGAACATCTCGGCATTCCGCGGGCCGAGGCGCGCGTCGTCGTCCAAGGGTTCGGCAACGTTGGATCTGTCGCTGCGAAAATGTTCGCTGAGGGCGGCTGCAAGGTCGTCGGCATCTCCGACATTAGCGGCGGCTACGTCAACCCGAACGGCATCGACGTGTTGGGCGCGATGGCATATGCGCAGGAGCATCATTCGCTCGAAGGGTACCGCGGTGGCGAACGCGTCGCGAACGACAAATTTCTCGAAGTCGAGTGCGACGTGCTCGTGCCGGCGGCGCTCGAAGAAGTCCTCAACGCGGAGAACGCGGAGCGCGTTCACGCCAAGCTGATCGTCGAAGGCGCCAACGGTCCTACGACGCCTGAAGCCGATCATATCTTTCAGCGCAAAGGCACGATCGTCGTGCCGGATATCATCGCGAATGCAGGCGGCGTGATCGTCTCGTATTTCGAGTGGGTTCAGGATCGTCAGGGCTACTTCTGGAAGGAATCCGAAGTGAACGCGCGCCTTGAAGAGCAGCTGCTTACCAACTTCCGCAAGGTGCGGGAAGTGGCGCTGGCGCGGAAGATTCCTTATCGTACCGCTGCTTATATCGTGGCTATCGATCGGGTTACGAAGTCGATGAAGACGCGTGGGGTTTACGCCTAAGCTCTCGGTTGTGGCGCGACACCGAACGATGTCTACGGGCAGAATGATTGCTATGCTGCTGCCCTGTGTCTCCCCCGGGTCATCCTGAGCGGAGCGCCGAAGGCGCGCAGTCGAAGGACGCGCCACGATCGTGGCGATCGAGGCCGCGTAGCGGTGCTGGAGGTCGAGGTTAGGTGAAGGCCTGTTCCGCGTGGTAGCTGCTGCGCGAGAGTGGGCTTGAGACTACTTGACGGAAGCCCTTCGTTAGGGCGATGTCGCGCAGGCGGTCGAATTTCTCGGGGGTGATGAACTCGACGACTTTCAGGTGGCGCTTTGTCGGCTGCAGGTACTGGCCCATCGTGAAGATGTCCACGCCGATCGCGCGGGCGTCGTTCATGGCTTCCTCGATCTCCGCTTCCGTTTCGCCTAAGCCAAGCATCAGCGACGTTTTCGTGTAGCGCACTTTGCCGCTTTGTTTTGCGTGGGCCAAAATCGATAGCGATTGCTGGTAAGTGGCGCGACGGTCGCGCACGGTCGATTGCAGACGCGCGACGGTTTCGAGGTTGTGGGCGAGTACTTCGGGTTGCGCGTCCAGGACGATGTCGAGGGCGGCTAGGTCGCCGGCGAAATCGCCGGTGAGGCACTCGACTTTTGACCCGGGCGATTTCTTGTGAATTTGGCGCACGGTGTTGGCGAAGATCGTTGCGCCGCCGTCGGCGAGGTCGTCGCGGTCGACTGCGGTTAGGACTAAATAGCTCCAGCCGAGTTCGGCTACTGCTTCGGCGACGCGCTTGGGTTCGAGCCAGTCGACTTCACCCTTTGGGGAGCCGGTTTTTACGTTGCAGAAGTGGCAGCCGCGGGTGCACGTGTCGCCCAGGATCATGATCGTGGCGGTGCCGGCGCCCCAGCACTCGCCGAGGTTTGGGCACATCGCCTCTTGGCAGACCGTATGCAAGTCGAGGCGCTTCACGTTGGCCTTGACGTTCTCGTAGGCTTCGCCGCGCGGCAGTTGCACCTTCAGCCACGGAGGTTTGCGGGGCGGCTGCGGATTGATCAGGTCGATGGTTTCCATCGTGCGGCTAACTCGCGGCTGCTACGAGCGGCTCGGCTCGTTCGAAGTGCAGTTGGAACTCCGCTTCGAGGGCGGGGAGCAGCGCGTCGCGGGCTTCAGCCCAGGTTACGTTGCGGCCGAGTTCGTTCGACATCGAGGTGATGCCGAACTGGGGTGTGCCGCACGGCGTGATCAGGCGGTCGTAGTCGAGTGCGGTGTTTGCGTTGAGCGCTAATCCGTGCAGCGACGTCATTTTTTGGACGGCCAGCCCGACCGCGCAGATCGCATTTTCGCCGACGTACACGCCGCGGTGCTCTTCGCGTCCGCTCGCGTTGATTCCGAAGCCGGCGAGCGCGGCGATCACGGCGCGCTCGAGGGCGGAGACGAACGGCACGACTTCGCGGAAGCGTGGCAACTTGTGGATTGGGTACACGACGACTTGGCCGGGGCCGTGATAGGTGACGTCGCCGCCGCGTTCCACTTCCACGACGTCGATATTGCCTGCGTCACGGATGTTCTCGCGATGCGCCTTGCGGCCGAGGGTGATCACCGGGTCGTGTTCCACCACGATCCAAGTATCGGGCTCACGTCCTTCGGCCACGGCGGCGTGCAGCTCGCGCTGCAGCGCCCATACTTCGCGGTACGGGCGCCGGCCGAGGTCAAGAAGCCGGGTGCTCATGATCCTTTTCAAGCCGGGTCACGCGCACTTCGAGGCGATCGAAGCGTTCGTCGACGCGGTCGAAGCGGCGGTTCATCTGGTCTTGCATCGCATCGAAACGTCGATCGACCGCATCGAAGCGTTCATCGATGCGGGTGAACCGGCCGGCGGTTGCGTCTCGGAACATGAGAAGGGCCGCCATGATGTCGTCGGTCGAGTGGTTGCTCATGCCGGCATTCTCTATGCTCGATGTTTCCGCGAGATTTCCGCTTAGACCGCGGCGGGGGTCTTGGCGGGTTTGGGGTTGGGGATGTGGATCGCTTTGCCGTGCATCGCTTCGGCTGCGTCCATGATCGATTCGGTTAGCGTCGGATGCGGGTGGATCGAGAGGCCGATGTCTTCGACCGTGGCGCCCATTTCGAGGGCGATCAGGCCTTCGCCGATCAGCGACTCGGCTTGGGGGGCGACGATGTGCATGCCCAGCAAGAGATCCGTCTTCGCGTCGCCGATCAGTTTGATCAAGCCGTCGGTTTCGTTCATCGTGCGGGCGCGGCCCGATGCGATGAGGGGGAACTTGCCGATTTTGATCGTGTAGCCCGCCGCTTTGGCTTCCTCTTCGGACAGGCCGACGGTGGCGACTTCGGGATCGGTGTACACGCAGTTCGGGATCGCGACCGGATCGAACGCCGAGGCTTTGTCGCCGGCGATGACTTCGGCGGCTACGACGCCCTCTTTCATCGCTTTGTGCGCCAGCAGCGGGCCGCCGGTGACGTCGCCGATCGCGTAGATGCCGTCGACCGACGTCTTGCGCTGCGCGTCGACGTCGAGGAAACCTTTCTCGTTCGTCTTCAAGCCGGCTGCGGCGAGGTTCAGGGAGTCGGTTACCGGGCGGCGGCCGACGGCGACGAGCACCATGTCGAACTCGCGCGTTTCCGGTTTGTTGCTCGTGTACTCGCCATTGAACGTTGCTTTGACTTTGTTGGGGCCGACTTTCTCGATCGTCTCGACCTTGGTTGAAAGCGCGATCTCGACGCCCTGTTTTTTCAGGATGCGGCCCAGCGTCTTCGAGATTTCCAGGTCGGTGCCGGTCAGGATGTTGGCCAGCGCTTCGACGACCAGCACCTTCGCGCCGAAGCGCGTGTACACGGTCGCAAACTCGAGCCCGATCACGCCGCCGCCGACGATGAGCAAATTCTTCGGGATGCGCTTCAATTGGATGGCATCGTCGGAGTTGATGATCGTGTCGCCGTCGTGCGGCCAGGCCTTGACGTCGATCGGCGCGCCGCCGGTCGCGATGACGATCGCGGGCGCGGTGTACTCGTCGGTCGTCCCGTCTTTCTTCTTGAGCGAGACCGTATTCTTCGAGGTGAACGACGCGTCGCCGTACGCGAACGTGACGTTGTTCGCCTTGAAGAGCGAGTTGACGCCGCCGACGTTCCCCTGGACGACCTTATCCTTGAACCCGACGACCCCGGCGCGATCGATTTCGGCCTTCGGCACCTTGATGCCGATTTCGGCCGCGTGGTCGATCTGGCGCGTGATCTCGCCGACGTGCAGCAGCGCCTTGGTCGGGATGCAGCCCCAGTTGAGACAGACGCCCCCGACTTCGTCGCGGTCGAAACATACGACGTTCTTGCCCAGCTGACCGAGCCGGATCGCTGCGTGGTACCCGCCGGGGCCCGCGCCGATCACGATCGCGTCGACGTTGATTGATGCCATAACTCTCCTAAAACCTAGTGCAAACGAACGTTGGTTTCGACTTCAAAGCAGCGTGCGGCGCATGTCGCCCAGCGCGCCGGCCAGATAGGTCGTGAAGCGGGCCGCCTGGGCGCCGTCGATCACGCGGTGGTCGTATGAGAACGACAGCGGCAGGATGAGGCGCGGCTTGAATTCCTTGCCGTCCCAGACCGGTTTCATCGAGGTACGCGACGCGCCGAGGATCGCCACTTCGGGAGCATTGATGATCGGCGTGAAGTAGGTGCCGCCGATGCCGCCCAGACTCGAAATCGTGAACGTCGCGCCGCTCATGTCGGCCGGACCGAGCTTGCCGTCGCGCGCTTTCTTCGAAAGGTCGCCGAGGTCGGTTGCGATCTCGAGCACGCCCTTCTTGTCGGCGTCGCGCACGACCGGAACGACCAGACCGTTCGGGGTGTCGGCGGCGAACCCGATATTGTAGTATTGCTTGCGCACGAGTTCGTCGCCGTCGAGCGAGCTGTTGACGTTGGGGAACTTTTTCAGGGCCGCGACCGACGCTTTGATCATCAGCGCGAGCATCGTGACCTTGACGTCTTTTTGCTCGCCGTTGAGCGTGACGCGGAACGCTTCGAGATCCGTCACATCGGCGTCGTCGTGCTGCGTGACGTGCGGGATCAGGACCCAGTTGCGCGCGAGGTTCGGCCCCGAAAGCTTCTGGATACGGGTGAGCGGGACGCGTTCGACCGGACCGAAGCGCTCGAAATCGACCTTCGGCCAGGGCAGCAATTGCAATCCCGGCCCGCCGGCGGCGGCGCCGTTCGCGACGGCGGGAGTGCCGTTCGCCAGCGTTTGTTTGACGAAGCCCTGGACGTCGTCGCGCGTGATGCGGCCGTTGGGGCCGCTGCCGCGTACCGCGCCGAGCGTGACGCCGAGTTCGCGCGCGAAACGCCGGATCGCTGGGCTCGCGTGAACGACGGCGCCGTTGCCGGGCGGATGTCCGTTCGAGCCGGCCGCCGGCGCCGGTGGTGCCGCGACCGGGGCGGATGCTGCGGCGGCGGGTGCGGCCGGAGCGGATGCCGCGGCAGCCGGTGCCGGTGCCGGCGCTGCGCTGGACGCCGGTGCAGCGGCGGACGTCGTCTCGACGATCGCGAGCACGTCGCCTTGCGAGACTTTGTCGCCCACGCGGACCTTCACGTCGCGAATGCGTCCCGCCGTCGTGGCCGGAACTTCCATCGTCGCTTTTTCCGATTCGAGTTCGACCAGCGGCGCGTCTTTCTCGACGGTATCGCCGGTGTTGACCAAGACGCTGATGACCGGAACGTCCTTGAAACCGCCGATGTCGGGCACGCGCAGTTCGGTAACGACCGCTGCGGCGGGGGCCGCCGCGGCCGGTGGTGCCGCGACCGGCGCTGCTGCGGGTGCGGGCGCTGCCGGAGCCGGCGCGGGCGCGGCAGCCGCGGCGTCGGCGGTCTCGATGCTGATCAGCACCGAACCTTCGCTGACTTTGTCGCCGACCTTCACCTTGATGTCTTTGACCGTGCCGGCGAGCGTCGACGGAACTTCCATCGTCGCTTTCTCCGATTCGAGTTCGACCAGCGGCGAGTCTTTCTGGATCGCATCGCCGGGCGCGACGAGAATGCCGATGACGGGCACGTCGGTGAAGCCGCCGATATCCGGAACCTTGATCTCTTGGGTTGCCATGCTACACCGTCATCGGGTTGGGCTTGTCGGTGTCGAGGCCGAACGCGGCGATGGCTTTTGCGACCACGCTCGTTTGGATCGTGCCGGCATCGGCAAGTGCCTTCAGCGCGGCGACGGTCACCCAGTGGCGATCGACCTCGAAGAACGCGCGGAGCTTTTCGCGCGTGTCGCTGCGGCCGAACCCGTCGGTGCCGAGCGCGACGAACGGGCCGTCGACAAACTGCCGGATCTGGTCGCTGTAGGTCTTCATGTAGTCGGTCGAACAGATCACCGGATCTTTCGAACCGTTCAACTGCTGCGCAACCCACGAGGTGCGCGCTTTCTCGGTCGGGTGTAAGAGGCTCCAACGCTCGGCGTCGAGCCCGTCGCGGCGCAGTTCGTTCATGCTCGTCGCGCTGTACACGTCGGCGACGATCCCGTACTCGGCGAGCAGCGGGACGGCAGCTTCCACCTCGCGCAAGATCGTGCCCGAGCCCAGCAGGCGCACGCGCGGCGCGCCTTTTTTGCCTTCCCCCTTCGAGCGCTGATAGAGACCGCGGAGGATGCCGTCTTCCACGCCGGCCGGCATCGCCGGATGGTGGTAGTTCTCGTTCATCACCGTGATGTAGTAGAAGACGTCTTCCTGGTCGCCGATCATGCGGCGCAGTCCGTCCTGCATGATCACTGCCAGCTCGTAGGCGTAGGTCGGATCGTACGACACGCAGTTCGGGATGAACGACGCCATGATGTGACTCTGGCCGTCTTCGTGCTGCAAGCCTTCGCCGTTGAGCGTGGTGCGGCCGGACGTGCCGCCCATCAAGAAGCCGCGGGAGCGCAGGTCGCCCGCCGCCCAGATGAAATCGCCGATGCGCTGGAACCCGAACATCGAGTAGAAGATGAAGAACGGGATCATCTGCTTGCCGTGCGTCGAGTACGACGTGGCGGCGGCCATCCACGATGAGATCGCGCCGGCTTCGTTGATGCCCTCTTGCAGAATCTGACCCGTCTTGTCTTCGCGGTACCACATCAGCTGGTCGGCGTCTTGGGGCCGATAGAGCTGGCCAAGCGCCGAGTACATGCCGACTTGACGGAACATGCCTTCCATGCCGAAGGTGCGCGTTTCGTCCGAGACGATCGGTACCAAGCGCGGGCCGACGACTTTGTCGCGAATCAGCGCGCCGAGCGCGCGCGAGTACGCCATCGTCGTCGAGAACTCGCGCTCGCCGCTGTCTTCGAGCAACGCTTTGAACGCGTCGAGTTTCGGCACCGGTAGCGGCGCTTCGACGTTACGGCGGCGCACCGGAAACTGTCCGCCGAGCGCGCCCTCGAGCTCGCGCAAGTACTTCATCTCCGGGCCGTCGCTCTCAGGCCGGATGTAGGGGATGCTTTCGATGTCTTTGTCGGAGAGCGGAATGGCGAAGCGGTCGCGGAACGAGCGCAGCTGATCTTCGGCCAGCTTCTTGGTGTTGTGCGCGACGTTCTGGCCTTCGCCGGCCGTGCCGAGCCCGTAGCCCTTGATCGTCTTTGCGAGGACGACCGTCGGCCCGCCGGTATGTTCGACCGCCGCTTTGTACGCGGTGTAGACTTTGTAGGGGTCGTGTCCGCCGCGGTTGAGTGCCCAGATCTCGTCGTCGGACATGTCGGCGACGAGCGCACGCGTTTCCGGATACTTGCCGAAGAAGTTCTCGCGGATGTAGGCGCCGTCGCGCGAGCGGAACGTCTGATAATCGCCGTCGAGCGTCTCGCCCATCAGGCGCACGAGCGCTCCGGTGTGATCGTTGGCGAGCAACGGGTCCCAGCGGCGGCCCCAAATGCATTTGATGACGTTCCAACCCGAACCGCGGAAGTGCGCTTCGAGTTCCTGAATGATCTTGCCGTTGCCGCGCACCGGCCCGTCGAGCCGCTGCAGGTTGCAGTTCACGACGAAGATCAAGTTGTCGAGCTTCTCGCGCGCCGCGATGCCGAGTCCGGCCAACGTTTCGGGTTCGTCCACTTCGCCGTCGCCGACGAACACCCACACCTTGCGGCCGCTGGTGTCCTCGATGCCGCGATCGTGCAAATACTTCATGAAGCGCGCTTGGTAGACGGCTTGCAGCGGGCCCAACCCCATCGAGACGGTCGGGAACTGCCAGAAGTCCGGCAGCAGCCACGGATGCGGATACGAACTGAGCCCGTTGCCGTCGACTTCGCGCCGGAACGCATCGAGTTGTTCCTCGGAGAGGCGCCCGTCGACGAAGGCGCGCGCGTACACGCCCGGCGACGCGTGGCCTTGGAAGTACACCAAGTCGCCGCCGTGGTTCGCCGACGGCGGATGCCAGAAATGATTGAAGCCGACGTCCATCAGGGTGGCCGACGACGAATACGTCGCGACGTGACCGCCCAAGCCGTCGTAATGCTTGTTGGCGCGTACGACCATCGCCATCGCGTTCCAGCGCGAGTAGTGACGCAGTTTCTCTTCGATGTCGGGATTGCCGGGATACGTCGGCTGGTCGTGGACCGGAATCGTATTGACGTACGGCGTCGTCAGCGTGATCGGAATGTCGGCGCCGCGCGTGCGCGCGCGCACCGTCAACGCTTCGATGATCTCGCGAGCGCGCTGCGGCCCCTCGGACGAGATCACGCCGTCGAGGGCCTCGATCCACTCGACGGTTTCTTGCGGGTCGGGCTCGGCCGCGGCCTTACCGTTTGTCGCGAGGGCGGGAGCCGTAACGTCTAGCATGCTGATGATCCTCGACGGGCCTCTTCGCTGGTGCGCGAAGCAATTCTCTAAAGAGGCTAGCAGGGGCGAATCGGGGCCATACCGTCCAAGCGGAGGAATTGGCCCATCCAATTTACGAATTGGATCGGTCGTGACCACAAATGGGTGGGCCTCCGATGTCCCGGTCATCGATCGCGCCAGCGTGGTGCCGATCTACCGGCAGCTCTACGAACGGCTGCGGGAGCAAATCCTGACCGGCGCCCTGCCCGAGGGCACCCGGCTGCCGCCCGAACGCGCCTTGGCCGACCGGCTCGGGGTCAACCGCAGCACGATCGTCCACGGCTACCGGGAGCTGGTGGCCGACGGCCTGATCGAGCAGCGGGTCGGGTCGGGTTCGCGCGTCGCGGCACTGCGCGAGGGGGTCGAGCGGACCGCGTCCGGGGTTCCCTGGTGGGTGACGCTGCCGCCGTGGCGGGTCGGGCAATATCCGGCGGTGCTGGGCGAATTGGCCGCCTCCGAACACGGCGAGCAGATCGCGTTCGTGCAAGGCGTGCCGCCGGCCGAGCCGTCGCCGCTGGCCGCGCTCTCGGCGTCGTTCGCGCGGGTCGGCGGCAACGTCAACTACGTGCTCACCTACGGCGACAGCGAGGGCTACGCACCCTTGCGCGAGGCGGTCGCCGAGCGGATGCGCCGGCGCGGCGCCGCGGTCGATGCGCGCGAGGTGATGATGCTGACCGGCTCGACCCAGGGCATTGCGCTGGTCGCGCAATCGCTGGCCGAACCGGGCGATGAGATCGTGGTCGAAGCGCCGACCTATCCGGGCGCCCTGCAGGTCTTCCAAATCCACGGGCTGCGCGCGATTCCGGTTCCCGTCGACGAGCAGGGCGTGCGCGTCGACCACATCGAGGCGATCCTGCGCACGCGGCGCCCGCGCTTCATCTACATCATGCCGTCGTTGCACAATCCGACCGGCGTGACGCTGAGCGAAGAACGGCGCGACCGGCTGGTGATGCTGGCCCGGCGCTGGGGCGTGCCGCTGGTGGAAGACGATCCGTACGGCGAGTTGGCGCAATCGTCGCTCGCGCCGCTGATCGCGCGCGGCACCGATGACGTCATCTACCTCTCGAGCTTCAGCAAGACGATCGCGCCGTCGTTGCGGCTGGGCTGGATGGTAGCGCCGCGAACGATCTACGACCGCCTGCTGCTGCGCAAGCAATCCTACGACATGGCCTCCAGCATGTACATCCAAGCCGGCGTCGACGACTTCATGCGCACGGCCTACGACGTGCACTTGCGCGCGCTGCGAGGGGAGCTCGCCGAGCGCCGGGCGCTGGCCAACGCCGCGATCGCGCGCTACTGGCCGCCCTCGTTGCGTGCCGATCCGAATGCCGACGGCTACTACGTCTGGGCGAGCGCGCCGCGCGAATTTCGGGCGCGCGCGCTCCTGGCGAGCGCCGAACGGCGCGGCGTGTCGTTCTTGTTCGGCGAAGCGTTTTTCGCCCAGGGCGGCGGCGACCGCTATATCCGCTTGGCGCTCACGCCGGTGCCGCGCGATGCGATCGAAGAAGGATTGGCCCGCATCGGAGCGATCGTCAAAGCATGACGCCGGGTTCTTTGCTCGACTGGTATCGCGTGCACGGGCGGGCGCATCTGCCGTGGCGGCAAACGCGGGATCCCTACCGCATCGTGGTGAGCGAGTTC
>DASYOE010000347.1:0-6497 GCA_036008105.1 Candidatus Lustribacter sp.
GTCGACGGGATCTCGTTCGAGGTTCCGGACGGTCAGTTGTTTACGCTGCTCGGGCCGAGCGGCTGCGGCAAGACGACGACGCTGCGCATGATCGCCGGTCTCGAGCGGCCGGATGCCGGCGACATCAGCATCGCCGGGGAGAGCGTCTTCGACGCGAGCCGCGGCATCGCGGTTCCCGCCAACAAGCGGCCGATCGGCATGGTCTTCCAATCGTACGCGGTGTGGCCGCACATGACGGTCTTCGAGAACGTCTCGTTTCCGTTGACCGTCGGCAAAAACAAGCCGTCCAAAGAGGTGGTGCGGGAAAAGACCGAACAGGCGCTCGCACTCGTCGGCCTGTCGGAATATGCGACGCGTTCGGCCACCGCGCTGTCGGGCGGCCAGCAGCAACGCGTGGCGCTGGCGCGCGCCCTCGTACGCGAACCGGCGATCCTCTTGCTCGACGAGCCGCTCTCGAACCTCGACGCGCAATTGCGCGAACGGATGCGCGAAGAAATCCGTGAAGTGCAGCAAAAGCTGGGCATCACCGCCGTCTACGTCACCCATGATCAGAACGAAGCGCTCGCGATCTCCGACTGCATCATGCTGATGGAAGCGGGCTCGATCGTCGAGGTCGGAGCGCCGCAACAGATCTATCGCTCGCCCCGCTCGCCGTTCACGGCCACGTTCGTCGGCGTTGCCAACGAAGTCACCGGCACCGTGCAGCGCTCGGGAACCGATACCACGATCGTGACCCCGCACGGAAACATCGCCGGCATCGCGGACGCCACCCTCGCTCCGGGACAGTCGGTTCAGGTCTTTCTGCGGCCGGAAGATTTCGTGTTGCACCGCAAGCAGCCGGCCGGGGCGGCCTGGACCGGCACCATCTCGTTCTGCACCTATCAAGGTGACTGTTGGGACTACCACATCGCGTCCGCGGGAACGACGTTGCGCGTGCGCGTTCATAAGGAGAAGGCCGGCCTCAAGCGCGGCGACACCGTCTATCTCGAACCGGATGCCGCCGCGGCCGTCGTCATGCTCGCGGCCGGCTAAGCATGTACGTTCAACCCTGGCAGTCCGCCGCGGCAGCCCCGCCGCCGGCGCTGCACCTGCACGAGCTGGACTTTCCGCACGAGCATCTCAGCGACGAAGACAAGGCAACCCTGGCCGAGGCCGTGTGGCGGCTCGACAATGTCGAGTTCACGACGGTCGGCATCGACGTGGGTAGCTCGACCTCGCACCTGATGTTCTCGCGCGTCCACTTGCGGCGCCAAGCGCACCAGCTGTCGAGCCGCTTCGTCGTCATCGAACGGCGGACGCTGTGGTCGTCGCCGATTCGCCTGACGCCGTTTCTCGACGACGACACGATCGCGGCGGCGGAGCTGGCCACGTTCGTCGATGACGCCTATCGCAGCGCGGGGCTTTCGCGCGATGACGTCGACACCGGCGCCGTGATCCTCACCGGTGAGGCGATCAAACGGAAGAACGCCTCGGCCATCGCCGCGCTGTTCGCCGCCGACGCCGGGAAATTCGTCTGCGCTTCGGCCGGACACCATATGGAATGCGTGCTGGCGGCCCACGGTTCCGGCGCCGCCGCGCTGTCGAAGACCAGCGGCCGCACCGTGCTGAACTGCGACATCGGCGGCGGGACGACGAAGCTCGGCCTGTGCAGCGGCGGCCAAGTCGTCGCGACCTGCGCGGTCGCGGTCGGCGGCCGCCTGATCGCATTCGATGATGCCGGGCGCATCGCGCGGCTCGACGATCCGGCGGCAACGGCCGCTCGCGCGTGTCATGTCGCGCTCACTGCCGGCGCAATTCCGGCAGCCGCCGACATCACGGCGATCGTCGACGCGATGGCGGCAATCGTCGCCGGCTACATCCGCCGCGAAGCGCCCTCACCGTTAGCGCAGGAGCTGCTGCTCACGCAGCCGCTCTCCGGTCCGCAAGCCGAGATGCTGACATTTTCCGGCGGCGTGTCGGAATATATCTACGGCCGCGAAACGCAGACGTTCGGCGACATCGCCCTTCCGCTCGCCAACGCCGTCAAAGCAACGTTTGCGGGACTCGGTCTCGAGCTGGTCGATCCGGGCGCGGGGATTCGCGCCACCGCCATCGGCGTGTCGCAATTCACCGTCCAGGTCAGCGGCCGCACGATCTTCCTCGGCAACGTCGCGTTGCCGCTGCGCAACTTGCCGGTCGTAGCGCCGCACCTGCACACCGAGGGCGCGATCCACCCCGACATCGTTGCGAAGACCATCGCGATCGCGCGCGAGCGGCTCGACGTGGAAGCCGGCGCCGCACACGCGCTGGCGCTCAGCTTTCACGGTACGCCGAACTACGAACGCTTGATGGCGCTCGCGACCGGCGTGGCCAAGAGCGTCCGCGACTCCGGCACCGAACCGCTGGTGCTGATCATCGACGGCGACATCGGGCAGTCGATCGGGCGGCTCTTGCAGCACGAACTGCACGTCGAACGCCCGCTGCTCTGCATCGACGCCCTCGAACTGGGCGAATTCGATTTCGTCGACATCGGGAAGCCGGTCGAGCTCGCCCGCGGCGTCCCGGTAGTCGTGAAGTCGCTACTTTTCGGACGCTAGTCGCGTTTCAGGGGTGTCCCATCAGGAAAGGGTCGCTATGCCGTATCATTCGATAACCCGACGCAACGCCATCGCCGGCACCGCCGCCGTGCTCGCCGCGGCCGCAAGCCCGCCGGCCTTCGCCCAAACCGGGTCGATGGCGGCGCTGGTCGCGGCCGCCAAAGCGGAGGGTTCGGTCGTCGTTGACGGACCGCCGATCAACGACGTGCGGGATGCGCTCGTCAGCGGCTTTCAGCAAGCCTACGGTATCCCCGTTTCGTACATCAGCAGCGGCACGTCAGCCAGCGGAGCGCGGGTGCGGGCGGAGCGTTCGGCCGGCAAGTATCTACTCGACGTTTTTCTCAGCGGCAGCGACACGCCGACGTTGACGTTTCTACCCGGCGGCTGGCTCGATAAAGTCGAACCGGTCCTGATCGCGCCGGACGTCACCGACACGCGCAAGTGGAAAGACAACCATCTCTGGTACGAGGACCCGGGACACACGATTTTGCGCGTGCAGCAGAACGTCGTACCGGAATTGGCCGTCAACACGAAGTTGGTACCCGCCGGACAAGTTACGACCTGGAAGAGCCTGCTCGATCCCAAGTGGAAAGGCAAGATCGTTGCCAAGGACCCGGCCAGTTCGGGCGCCGGCGCGTCGTTGATCAGCTACTTTTATTTGATGTTCGGGGCGGATTTCGTCAAGCAGCTCTACATCGAACAGAAGCCGGTTCTCTCGCGCGATGCGCGGCAGGCGGTCCAATTCGTCGCCGAGGGCAACTATCCGATCATCGTCGGTCCGGACACGCCCGCGATGGTCGACTTTCAAAAACTCGGCTACCCGCTTCAGCCGATATTTCCGACCGACGCACCAAGCGTGCTCACCGGCAGTTGGGGCCTCACGTGCCTGATCAACAAAGCACCACACCCGAGCGCGGCGCAACTGTTCATCAATTGGTTCGCGGGTCCGGCCGCGCAACTCGCCTATGCCAAAGCGACGCAATCGCTGAGCTTGCGGACCGATCTCAGATACACGGGCTTGCCGAACTTCATCTTCCCGCAGAAGGGGACGAAGTATATGGATACGTACGCCTATAAATACGTTACCGACGACCGCGACCCCGCACTCGCGAAAGCGCGCGCACTGCTCGGAGAGTGAATTAAGTTGAACCGCCGGACCGCCATTGCCGCCGCGGGCGCAACGCTCGTCGCATCCGCCTCTCGGCCGGCGTTAGCGCAGTCCGGAACTTTTGCCGCGCTCGTTGCTGCGGCCAAGGCGGAAGGTAGCGTCGTCGTCGACGGTCCACCGCTCGATTCCGTGCGCGAGATGATCGTACCGGGCTTTCAGCGCGCGTACGGCATCCCCGTCACCTACGTCAGCGGCGGCGGCGCGGCGACCGCGGCGCGCGTTCGCGCCGAGCGCGCGTCGGGCAAGTACCTCCTCGACGTTTTCATCAGCGGTCCCGACACGCCGACGATCACGTTTCTGCCGAACGGCTGGCTGGACCGGGTCGAACCGGCCCTCGTCGCACCCGACGTCATCGATAAGCGCAAATGGCTAGACGGACACTTGTGGTACGAAGACGACGCGCACACGATCCTGCGCATCTTGCGCTACGTCGTTCCCGAACTTGCGATCAACACGAAGATCGTGCGCGCTCGCGACGTTTCGACCTGGAAGTCGCTGCTCGATCCGAAGTGGCAGGGCAAGATCGTTGCCAAAGACCCGGGCAGCTCGGGCGGTTCGGGCGCGTCGTTGACGAGCTACTTCTATCTGACGTTCGGGCCCGAGTTCGTCAAGAAGCTCTACGTCGAACAAAAGCCGATGCTGTCGCGCGACGCCCGTCAAGCCGCGCAGTGGCTCGCGCAAGGCACCTACCCGATTCTCGTCGGGCCCGACACGACCGCGCTCGATCAGTTCAAAAAAATCGGCTATCCGGTCGAGGTCGTCTTCCCCACCGATGGGCCCAGCGTGCTCACCGGCGGTTGGGGACTCGTCGGCTTGATGAACAAAGCGCAGCATCCGAATGCCGCCAAGCTGTTCATCAACTGGCTCGCCGGTCCGGCCGCGCAAGCGGAGTACGTGAAGGCGACGGGCGGGTTGAGCCTGCGCACCGACCTGCACTACGTGGACATGCCCGGGTATCTCTTCCCGCAGAAAGGGACGAAGTACATGGACACCTACGACTTCAAGTTCGTCACCCAAGAACGCGATCCGGCGCTGGCCAAAGCGCGCGAACTGCTCGGCGAATAGCATGAATCGCCGTACGGTCCTCGCGGGCGCCGGCGCCGCGCTCGTCGCAGGGTCGACCCGTCCGGCCGGCGCGCAGAGTTCGGCGCTGGATGCGCTCGTGACCGCCGCAAAGGCCGAAGGCACGCTCACGATGGACGGTCCGCCGGGCGACGAAGTGCGCCAAGGGTTGCTCAACGGCTTCCAGCGCGCCTATGGCATTCCGATCTCGTACATTCCGAGCGGCTCGTCGTCGAGCAGCGCGCGCATTCGCGCCGAACGCGCATCGGGGAAATACGTCCTCGACGTCTTTCTTAGCGGCGCCGACGCCGCGTGCATCACGTTTCTTCCGAGCGGCTGGCTCGATCGGGTCGAGCCCGTACTCGTCGCGCCCGACGTGCTGGACAAGAGCAAATGGAAAGACGGACACCTGTGGTATGAGGACGACGCGCACACGATCCTGCGCATCCTCAACACCGTGGCACCGGGGCTCGCCGTCAACACGAAGCTCGTCAAACCGGCCGAGGTCGCAACGTGGAAATCGTTGCTCGAGCCGAAGTGGCAAGCCAAGATCATCGCCAAAGATCCGCTGACCTACGGCGCGGGTTCGCAACTGAACAGCTACTTTTACATCACCTTCGGACCCGAGTACGTCAAGAAGCTCTACCAGGTCCAGCAGCCGGTGCTCTCGCGCAACGCCCGCCAAGCGATGCAGTGGCTGGCCGAGGGCAGCTATCCGATCCTACTCGGCCCGGACACGGCGTCGATGATCGCGTTCAAGAAACTCGGGTATCCGATCGAGGCGGTCATCCCGACCGACGGCCCCGGGATGCTCAACTGCGGCTGGGGACTCATCTGCCTGATGAACAAAGCTCCGCACCCGAACGCCGCGAAATTATTCGTGAACTGGCTCTCCGGCACGACCGGGCAAACGATTTACGCTAACGCCACGCAATCGGTGAGTTTGCGCACCGACGTGAAGTACGACAACCTTCCCGCCTACCTGTTTCCGCAGAAGAAAACGAGTTATATGGATACCTCCGACTGGAAATTCGTGACCCAAACGCACGAGGACGCGCTGAACAAAGTCCAAGCGCTGCTCGGGAAATGACGCCCACGATGAATCGGCGTGCCGTTATCGCGGGAGCCGGGGCCGCGCTCGCCGCGGCCGGGAGCCACGCCGCTTCGGCACAGAGCGGCGCGATGGCCGCACTGGTCGCTGCGGCCAAAGCCGAAGGCAGCGTCGTCGTCGACGGCCCGCCATACGACGCCGTGCGTGCGGCGTTCACCGAACAGTTCCAGCGCACGTACGGCATTCCGGTGTCCTACATCTCGAGCGGTTCGTCGCAGAGCGGCGCGCGCGTGCGAGCCGAACGCGCCGCGGGAAAATATCTCCTCGACGTCTTCATCAGCGGTCCCGACACGCCGATCTTCACGTTTCTGCCCGGCGGCTGGCTCGATAAGGTCGAGCCGGTGTTGGTCGATCCGGACGTGATCGACAAGCGCAAATGGAAAGACGGGCACCTCTGGTACGCGGACCCCAACAACACGATCTTGCGCGTGCAGCAGTTCGTCGCGCCGGAGCTGGCGATCAACACGAAATACGTGCCGCGGCGCGACGTGTCGACCTGGAAGTCGCTGCTCGATCCGAAATGGCGCGGCAAGCTCGCGGCCAAGGACCCGACGATCACCGGCGCCGGCGCATCGCTCAA
>DASYOE010000348.1:0-1742 GCA_036008105.1 Candidatus Lustribacter sp.
GCTCTTTGCTGCGTGCGCCGGCAGCCGGGCGGCGTTGCCGCCGCCCACGTTCGCGCTCGAACGCCTAGACGCAGCCGCGAACGGCCAGGCGGCAAAGGTGCCGCTCGCGCTGCAGTTGTCGGTGAGTACGTTCGCGACCCGCGCGACGACGCTTACGGTGTACGCCTACCCGCTGCCGGCGAGCGGACCCCTTGCGGCGGCGCCGCCGTCGTCGATGGCCGGAACGTTCGACGTTTCCCCCGCATCGCCGAAGTGTAAGAAAGCCGGTGCCGTCCGGACGTGCACGTTTTCTCTCCGCGTTCCATCCGGCTCGCTTGGGATCGTCGCGACGCTCACCGCGGCTAAAGCAACGATCGCGCAAGCCTTCACCGCTGGTGCGGGGGGCGCTTCGACAAAGCTTTCCCTGGTTGCAGGTGATGGGTCGATTGCGCAACTCACCGTGCTCGCACCGGCGCTGAAAGGGCGCGCGTTCAACGTCGGAGTGACCGCCTTGCAGACGGAAGCGCCGGCCGGCGAAAGCCCGGTCGTCATGATCGATCCGCGAGCGCGGCCGGTCGTCGTTCGCATCTACGGGCCGCCCGGCGTTGTGCCGTCGCCGCAAGCCACCGTCGGCGGCTCGGGCGTGACGGCGCCGTTTCGCTACAGCGGTGCGTCCTTCGATAACGCGATGACGGTGACGGCCGTCGCCGGAAACGCGAGCATGACCGCACAGATCTTTCCGCAGAACGGACCTCCGCGCGCTTGCGCGCCGCTGCAAAACACGCGCGCGTTCGACGTGCCCGAACCGGGCGCACTCCTGGGCGGATTCCATCTCCACGCTTCGGTCGCCGGCATTACGCCGGTTTACCTGGAGCTCGACACCGGGTCGACGAGCTTCCTTATTTCGAAGAGTCTCGTCGCGAGCGCGCAGCCCGGTCAGTTCATCGGACCCGGACAGGCCGCGAACGAGACGTTGGAGCCCAGTGGTGACATCGAGTACGGGCACTACTATCTGACGTCGGTAACGCTCTCGATGAGAAAGGGTAAGACGCTCGTCACCCTCGGTACGACCGTGCCGATGGAAGTACTGGTCGTCGATAAAGTCTGCCACAAGGGCGGGACCTGCAACCCCAAAGGTAACTCGGCGTATATGGGCGTCGGCTTCGGCCGGCCTACGCCGAAACCGGGTCAGTTTCTGCTGAAAGCCCCGACCGAAAACGCGTTCCTGCAGTTGCGCGACGTCGTGACCGGCAAGATGCACCCGGGTTACGTGTTGCGCCCGAACTCACTTTCGATCGGCGTCAACCGCGCCAATGCTGCCGGGTTTTCGTTTACGCAGCTCAAGCCGTTCGAAGAACGTCCGGGCGACTGGCGCGGCCCTTCGGCATGCCTCCGCTTTAACGGCGGAACCTATCAGTGCGGCTCGATGGTGCTCGATATCGGGATTCACTCGATGTTCATTACCGCGGCGACGCCGACGCCGCTGGATCTCATTCAAATCGTGGCGCCGAGCGAGCGGCAGCCGTTCTTGAACTATTCGTTCGCCTATCCGGTCGAACCGGGGGCGACGCCGCCAGCTCCGGATCCGAACTCGTCACCGCGACCGATCAGCTTTTCGTCGCCCGGAGAGACGTACGTGAACACCGGTCGCTACGCTCTGGCGGCCGCGAACTATCTCTACGACCAAGGCTGCGGCCGCGTCGGGTTCCTGGCACCTGGCAAATAGGGCCTGGGGCAAAGAACTGGCCGCCTGTTTATCGGGA
>DASYOE010000349.1:0-8277 GCA_036008105.1 Candidatus Lustribacter sp.
CCAGCGGCGTGAACAAACTGCCCGAGCTGCTCTTGCGCCCGCACGGCCCGCTCTTCAAGAACCTGCTGGGCGGCATTCCCAACAGCGCCACCTTCACGATCGGTGAATACAGCGATCCGGTCGCCGCGCTCGCCACCGGACGCGCCCAGGCCACCTTGAATTTCGGTCCGGCCCTCTACCACACCGCGATCGGCGACTTCAGCGGCAC
Organism: Candidatus Lustribacter sp.; assembly: GCA_036008105.1. Classification (GTDB taxonomy): domain Bacteria; phylum Vulcanimicrobiota; class Vulcanimicrobiia; order Vulcanimicrobiales; family Vulcanimicrobiaceae; genus Lustribacter. Next base: position 209 of record DASYOE010000349.1, read on the forward strand.
GATCAACTACATCCAAGACTACTACGGCACCGGCGATTTAAAGGCCCAGATTCAGCAGCAGTTCTCGCTGACGACGCCGATCTCCAACCACTTCGACAACATCCTCAGCTACAGCAACCAGCACGTCAACGGGCTGCCCAACGAACCGTTCACCTTCGACACGCTCAGCGGTCCGTACAAGAATCTGCAAGAGGTGCTCAAGGTCTACAACGGCGACACGTACGCGTTTTCGCTGCAAACCGGCACCTCGTTCAACATGATGGCACAACCCGTCGCCTACCAGCTGCTGATGCGGCCCTCGCCGCTCTCGTCGCTCTCGTTCACCGGTAACTTCACGCCCGGCTCGGGCAACGGCTTCGACCGCACGAACGTGCAAGTCATCACCCCGATCGGACGCACGACCGACATTCAGTTCGCGACCTACGTCGATTGGAAGAACCACATGCGGCTCGAGAGCAAGAACATCTACATCCGCAAGGTGATCGGCGACTGCTACGAGGTGCGCATCTCCTACAACGAAGATCTGAAGACCGTCGCGGTCACGCTGGACATCCTGGCCTTCCCCTCGCAGGGCCTGAACTTCGGCTTCGGCAACTCGAACAGCACGGTCATCCCGCAGTCCTTCGCCACCAGCTCATTCTTCGGTCAATAAGCGGGGGTTTAGCTTTCGTCGCAAGGCGAGTGGCCGCACTCGCAGGCGGTTTCCATCTCTTCGTCGCTCGAGTCGCGCTCGCGGCAGATCTCCGAGCAGTAGGCCGCACCTTCGGTGCGGCCCGTAACCGTGCAGTTGCACAGTTCGTATTCGCAGGGTTGCGTCATCGAACTGCTCATGGTTCGTTGATGATCTCCGCGGCGACGATTTGGGCGCTCTGGTTGGTCACGGTGACGTAGCCCGGCGCTTTGGTGGAGACGACGTCGAACGACGCGGCCGTATTCACCACGAACGAGTTGAACGTCGTGTCTTGGATCCCGTTGAACGAGATCGCATCGATCGGGTTGTTTTGGGCATCGGTCGAAAAGAGATTGATCGCCCACAGCGATGAAATTCCGTTCGCGAGCGTCGGAAAGGACGTGGGCCCGGCGGTCGGCGTTGAGGTGGGCGAGGGGCTCGTGGTTTGCAGCGGCGTCAACAGCGTGCGGTTGAACGTAAACGTGAATTGGTTGCCCGTGCCGTTGCTGTTCGGGATGAGCGTGCCGAGTTGTGGATTGACCTGGAGCGCGACGGTTTGGAAACCACCCGAGGCGATCGGAATGACCTGCAAGAGGCCGAACGACGCGCCGCTGAGTTGCGTCCCGCCGAACACGAGGATGAATGAAAAATTCAGGAACGCCGTGTTCAGGCTATTGGCGTACGGCGTTTGGCCGTTGCCGTTCGTATTGAAAACCGCCAGATAGCGCAGGTTGGTGAAATCTAAGGGTCCGGCCACGGTGTAGCGAATGAACATATCACCGGAGGGCACCCCGGTAGAAGGGTTGCCGGGTTTCGGAACCGTGATGATCCGCCCACAGGCAGCAGCCGCCATTGACGCCGTAAGTACCGCAAAGCCCGCTCGTCGCATTTCGTTCTCGTCTCCTACGGCCCTCGCTGCCGTCGTTTCGGCATTTTGCGCGTTTGCATTGCACCTTGCCTTCCCGCGCACGAATGCGTGGTGGCTGATCCCGTTCGCGCTGGCGGTCATGTTTCGTACGTGGGCCGCACTCCCGCTCTGGACCGCCGCAGCGAACGGTTACCTGAGCGGGCTCGTGTTCTTCACGCTGTCGTTCTCATGGTTCGGCGAAACGGCCGCGGCATTGGTTGGTCCGCTCGGCTTCATGATCGACCTGGGTCCGGCGCTCGGCGAAGCGCTGGCCTTCGCGTTTACCGCACTGGTCGCAGCGCTGGCCGCGCGCCGGTGCGCGCCGGCGCTCGCGCCGCTGGTGACGGCCGCAGCGTTCACCGCCGCAGAGTGGATGCGCTCGTCCGGGATCGTCGGCGTTCCCTTCGGGCAACTGGGGTTGCCGCTGGTCGACAGCCCGTTGCGGCCCATCGCGGCGTTCGCGGGCGGCTACGGCCTCACGTTCGTCGTCGCTGCGGTGGCGGCATACGCCGGTGCGTCTGCAACGGTGCCGCGGTTGCGCCCGGCTGCCGCCGGCGCGCTCGTCGCGGCCATCGCGCTGACCGCCGCCGCGTGGTGGGCCTGGCCGGCACGCACGCTCGCGCCGCCGGCGCTGCGCGTGGCCGCGATCCAGGGAAACATCCCGCAGCAGATAAAGGCCACCGACGCCGCTCGCCTGCTCGCCGCGCAACGCTACGCGGCCATGACGGTCGCGGTCGCGGCGCAGCACCCGGCGTTCGTCGTGTGGCCCGAGACCGTCATCCTCACCGACATGACGCGCGACAACGCCGCTCGCGCGGCGTTCGGAGCGCTGGCGCGGCGCGTGGGCACGCCGATCTTCGTCGGCACGATCGTCAGCGACGCGCTCGGCCGGTACTACAACGCGTCGATGGTCTTCGACCGCAACGGCAACGTCGAGGGCACGATCGCGAAACGTCAACTCGTTCCGTTCGCCGAATTCTTACCGGGGCCGAGTTGGCTCCGCGCGATCCCGGCCATCAACGAGATCGGCGATTTCACGCAGGGTCACGGCCCGCAAATCGATCCGCTAACGCACGCCGGCGTGCTGATCTGTTGGGAATCGGTGTTCGGCGACATCGCGATCGAAACGGTTCGAGCGGGTGCACCATTCCTGATCGTTGCGACCGACGACGCGTGGTTCGGCACGAGCGACGGGCCCTACCAGCACGCGCAAGCAACGACGTTGCGCGCGGTTGAAACGGGCCGCTGGATCGTGCGCGCCGCATCGACCGGCATCAGCGGCATTATCGCCCCCGACGGCAGCTGGCGCGCGCGCAGCGATCTCGCCACGCAAGCCACGATCGTCGGCGACATCGGCGCTCCCATCGACGTGCCGTACTTGCACGTCGGACCGCAGCCGCTCGGTCTCGCGGCGCTCGCCTTCGTCGTCCTCGCGTTGGTGCCATGGCGACGACGCGCCTAAACCGGCTGCGCACGATCGGGGCGCTCGTTGCGGCGGCTGTGCTAGCGTGGATTACCTGGCAAACGATTCATGCCGGCACCGACATCCCGTCGCAACGGTCGACGTCGCAAACGCAGCTCACGGGCGGCAGCGCAAACGACAAACGCCTCGACGGAAAGTCGTGGTCGCTCGATTACGACTCCGCATCGGTTTCGCCCGACGGATCCCTAGCCGAGATCGAGAACGTGCACGACGGCGTCATCCTGCGCGACGGCCGGCCGTACATGCGCATGATGGCCAAACACGTTTCCGCCAATCTTGCCGTCAACGATTTCGTCGTCACCGGCCCCGTGTCGTTCACCGAGATCGGCGGCCAGCACCGCGAGCTGTTCACCGACGAGGCGCACTACTCGGGGAACACGCACACGCTCTTCCTCGATCACCCGACGACGATCCACGCCGCCGCGATGTCGTTCCGCGTTGCGAGCGCCGTCGTGAACTTCACCACCGGCGAGACGAAGCTCGGACGGATCACCGGCTCGCTGTAGGGAAGAGACGGCCATGCGACCGCTTCGATACGCCGCCATGATCTTCGCATTGCTCGCGCTCTCGGCCGCCCCCGCACCGGGTGCCGAATCGAGCGTCGTGCCCGGCTTCTCGAACAAGCACGTGAGCCTGCTCGAGAATCGCGGCCTGCCGATGAGCGAGCAAGAAGCGATCGAGCGCATCACGTTCCGGCCGTTCCAACCGACCCCGAACTATCTCGAGGTCGCGCTGCTGCCCAGCTTCCACGGCGACGACAAGGACACGCCGGAGAACCGCGGGATCGGCTACTCGTATAACTCCGCCGGGGAGATCTACGTCCTCCGCGAGTGGCCGCTGGCCGGCGGCTCGCTCGACAAGTACCCGAGCGTGCCCCCGATGGGGACCTGTACGACCGGACACCTGGTGCTCGGAACGCTCAAGCACCCGCGCTCCTACGCCTGGACAACCGCCACGCTGGCGCTCGCGCTCCAGCCGGATATCGACTCGGGCGCCAACCCCAACGTGCCGGCTCTGAAGAAAGAGTGGGCCCGCCTGGTCAAGCGCGGGGCTTGCCGGTAGCGGACCCGCGGTCGCCCGCGCTTACTTCTTTTCTTTGGCCGCGGCTTCGGCCGCCGCGGCTGCGGTCTTGGCGTCGGCGATCAGCTTTTTGACCTTCTGACCGCCCTTGTGGCCGATTTGCTCGTAGAAGTCGGCCCCGTACTTTTCCTTGACGACCTTGCCGCCTTTTTGGCCAATGGCTTCATAGAAGCCGGCCCCGTGCCGCTCGCGGGTGGCCTCGCCGCCCTTACGGCCGATTTCCTCGTAAAACCCCGAGCCATAGCGGTTCCGAACGGTGTCGCCACCCTTCTTCCCCGCCTCCCGGACCGACATCTCGCCCTCGGGATTCTCGATCTTCTTGGTTTTTTTCGGCTTCGGTTTGTCGTCGCCGGGCATGTTTCCGTCGTCGGGCATGCGGGACTACAAGTCGGCTGGAGCGCGTTTCGGCTTCTGGCCGCCCTTCGCGCCGATCTCCTCGTAGAATGTGGGCCCGTACTTGGACTTGGTTGCCTCGCCACCCTTACGGCCGATCGCTTCGTAGAACTCGGACCCGTATTTCTCTTTGACGCGGTCGCCGCCACGTTTGCCGGCTTCGCGCACGCTCATCCCGCCGCCGTCGGATTTGTTGTCAGTTGTAGACATGATCTGACCCGTATCCCCTCTAAAACCTGGTCTTGCGCGGCTCTCGCTTGCGCGGTTAAACCCGTACCCGGCGAAGGCTAGGCTAAACGCTGTTACACACGATTTTCTCGCATGCCCAGGTCTACGACGGGTTCGGCCGGGCGCCGTTTGTGACGGACGTCGCAACTTATGACGGACGCATCGCCCTGATCGGCGACTGCTCGGGGCGCGACGCGTTCGAGACCGTCGACTGCGGCGGCATGGCGCTGGCCCCGGGCTTCATCGACGTCCATTCCCACTCCGACGAATTATGGCTGGTCGACGGCCGCGCGCTCGGAAAGATCTCGCAGGGCGTGACGACCGAGATCGGCGGCAACTGCGGGACGTCGGTTGCTCCGCTTCACGGCGAGGCGCGCGTTCGCAAAGAACGCGATGCGCGCACGTACCGGCTCGACGTCGACTGGACGACGCTCGACGAGTTTTTCGGTGCGGTCGAACGCAGCGGCGTGGCGTGCAACATCGCGACGCTGGTCGGACTCGGTACGACGCGTTCGTGCGTGAGCGGCGCGAGCGCCCGGCGACTCGACGAGGTCGACCTCGCCGCGCAAACGCGGTTGGTGCGCGAGGCGGTAGAACACGGAGCGCTGGGTGTCTCGAGCGGGTTGATCTACGAACCCTCGCGCTACGCCGACCTGGCCGAACTCACCGCGTGCGCGAGCGTCGCGCGGGAAGCCGGCGGTGCGCGCTACGTCTCGCACGTGCGCGATGAAGGCGACGGCTTGATCGAGGCGATCGACGAAGCGCTGGCCGTTGGTACGGGCGCCGGCGTCGCGGTGCGTTGTTCGCACCACAAAGCCTCGGGCCGCCGGAATTGGGGCAAGGTCCATCGCACGCTGGCCACGCTCGACCGCGCGCGCGCACGCGGTGCCGACGTTTCGATCGATGCGTATCCGTACGTCGCGAGTTGGACCGAGTTGGCCACGATTCTGCCCGATGCGATTCGCCGCGGCGGCGAAGCGGTGACGCTCGAGCGGCTGCGCGATCCGGCCATCGCGGCGTCGACCGCGATGCTGCTCGCGCTCGCGCGCGATCCCGCCACCGGCGGCGACTCGTGGCACGACATCCTGATCACCGACACCGGGTCGGAACGCAACGCCGCGTTCGCCGGCTATCGGCTCGATGAAGTGGCGGCGCACTGGCGGACCTCGCCGGCACGCGCGGCGATTCGCTTGCTGGTCGAGGAAGAACTGCGCGTCGACTGCGCGTTCTTCTCGATGTCCGAAGACGACGTTGCGGCGGTCCTGACGGCGGATTTTTGCTGCATCGGCAGCGACGCGTCGGCACGCGCGTTCGACGGCCCGACGGCGCGGGGCGTTCCGCACCCGCGCACCTACGGGTGTTTTCCCCGCGTGTTCGGCCGGTTCGTGCGCGGCCGGGCGATCTTCTCGACCGAAGAGGCCGTCCGCCGCATGACGTCGCTGCCGGCCGAGCAGTTCGGCATCGCCGACCGCGGGCGCATCGAGACCGGCACGTGGGCCGACCTCGTGGTCTTCGATCCGAAGCGGATCGTCGACCGGGCGACCTACGAACACCCCTTCGTCCCGCCCGAGGGACTTCGCGACTGCTTCGTCAACGGAACCGCGGTGTTGCGAGGTGGTGAGTATACCGGTGCGCGTCCGGGACGCGTGCTGCGTGGCGGCCGGTGAATCGGGCCGAGTTCGTCGCTGCCGTGGCGAGCGCGACCGCCGCACCCGTGGTGCGCCCGGCGCGCGAGGCGCCGATCGTCGCCGAGGTGACGCTGCAACGCGATGCGTCGGATTTGCTTTCGCCGTTCGTCGTCGCGATCGCGCTCAACAACACGACCGGGAACGTCGTGCGGCTGGACTTCCCGACCGCCGATCTGTTTCGCATCGACGTGATCCGTGACGATTCGCCGGTCTGGTCATCGCTCACCCAGCACAAGCCGATCCCGGTGAACCGTCAACTGGACGTGCCGCCCGGACGCACCAAACTCGCGAGCATGACGATCGACGGAACGACCGACGACCGGCGCTCGTATGCGCCGGGGAAGTACATCGTGCGCGTCGCGATGCTCGGCACGTCGTTCGGCATGGTCGTCGACAAACCGATCGACTTTCCGCCGCCGCTCACCGTCGCCGAAGCGCTGCGAATCAAACCGGGAACCGTGATGACCATCGCGGGCGATCAGATCTCGTTCGGCGGCGGCGTCTTTTTGCGCGACGCTACCGGCAGCGTCCATCTCTCGCGTTCGCTCGGACTCCGCCCCACCGGCACGTACGTCGTGCGCGGCTTTCTCGATGCGTCGGGTGACGATCGCATCTTCGACGTCGGCCGTTTCGCGCCGGCGTTCGACAACCCACCCACTCCGCCACAGTAAGAGGTAGCCTCATGCACGATTGCCGTCATGCACCCCAGTCACGGTCGAACTTTCTTGCCGCCGGCGGCGCCGCGGCAACGATGCTGCTGCCCGGGGCGCGCGCGCTCGCGCAGAGCCCGCCGGCGGGAGCGCGACGGCTGGTCGACATCCACCACCACCACTACCCGCCGGAACTCGTGGCGCAGATGAACGTCTCACAGGCGAAGCGCGGATTGCCGCCGGTGAGTCCGGCGTTTTGGACGCCGGAGAAATCGCTGGCGCAAATGGATGCCAGCGGCATCACCACCTCGATCCTCTCGCTTTCGTCGCCGTATCACGTGTGGTTCGATGCCGATCCGAAGGCGATTCCGGCGCTGGCCCGCGCGTGCAACGAGTTCGCGGTCAAGATGATCCGCGACCACCCCAGCCGGTACGGATTCTTCGCCGCGCTGCCGATGCCCGACGTCGACGCGAGCCTCAAGGAAGTCGCCTACGCGTTCGACACGTTGCACGCCGACGGCATCGGCTTACCGACGAGTTTCGGCGATCGCTGGCCGGGCGATCCGGCCTTCAACCCGTTGTGGGCCGAACTCAACCGGCGCAAAGCGATGGTCGTGTTCCATCCGTACGCGCCCAACTGCTGCACCAACGGCATGGAAGCGGGCGTGAGCGAGTCGCTGCTCGAGTATCCGTACGATTCGGCGCGCACGTTCATGAGCTTGCTCGTCAACGGCACCCTAACCGCGTATCCCGACGTGCGCTTCACGCTCTGCCACGGCGGCGGCGCGCTGCCGTATCTGACCGGACGCCTCGTCACGCTCGGCCTCAACGACGCGATAATGAAAAAGAACGGCATCACGCCCGCCGACATCGAGGCCGCCGTCAAGCGGATGTACTACGATACCGCGAACGCGACGTTCCCGGCGACGATGGCCGCGCTGCTCAAAGAGGTCCCGCTCTCCCAAATCAT
>DASYOE010000350.1:0-2241 GCA_036008105.1 Candidatus Lustribacter sp.
CGGGATCATGCGGCCGCCCACCACAGACGAGTATCGTCCAAACCCTCCCAACGTCGACCACACCACGTAAACGACGCCGGCGATTTCATGCCTATGCGACGGGTTCCACACCGCACCGTTGAAGTCGAGCATAACCGTTTCGGGTAGGCCAATCTCATAAGAGACTTCCTCGGCCGTTTCTGGGCCGTCGTTTCGTACGACAACGCCGAGCTCAAAGTAACGATACGGCTCGCGCGACCAGAAGTGTGTGCGGATTTCGTCCGCAAGCGTCTCGACTGTCATCTCTAGACCCGGCATCAGTCACTTCACGCCATCGCGCCGAGGCGCCAGGTTGCGACGAACGCTTTGAAGACGACCGGAAAAGCCTCATGCGTGAAACGAACGCTGCGCGAGCCGGTCCGCTCGAAGCCGGGGATGGTCGCGACGAGATGCGCCTGGGCGGCGGTGACGAATTGAACGTCAAGTGTCAGCGGGGGATCGAAGCGGAGGAGCTTGGCTTGGGCGGCCTTTCGGATCGCCTCCTCGGCCGCACGACGAATAGCGCGACAGGCGGTGCCGGGCATCATCGAGTTCGCGGCAAAGCTACCGATCGAGTCTTTCACGATGACACCAAGCACCCATGGCATCTGTGCCTGCACGCCCTCGACGGTCGTCCGGTCGCCGGTCACGAGCAAGAGCGGCACGCCCCAATGGCCGAGCAGGGCCGCGTTGATGGTCGCTTCACTGCACGGCACGCCGTTAAGCCGAGCTTCGTAGATCACCGACGGAGTGTAGGTGTGAGCGAGCACGGCGTCGGCGTCGCCTGCACCGCCGTGGTAACCGACGAAGAACGCGCCGCCGAATCCGGCGTCGGCGTCCTGCACCATCGAGAACGGTTTGCGATTGCCGAAGAGGACGCGGACGTCACTCGGCAGTTCGTCGAGGAGCAGATTTCGCATGGGGCCGTGCGAGTCGTTGACGAGCACGCCGGTCGCGCCCGCGGCGCGCGCGCCTTCGATCGCATTGCTCACTTCGTCCGTGTAGTACCGGCGGTAGATGGCATACTCCGGATGCGGTGTGCGCGCGTCGACCTGCTGCCACGCGCAGACGCCGGCGACGCCCTCCATGTCGCTCGATATGTAAACGTTCACGCGATGCTGTCGGCGGCGGCGGCGATGCGGGTGGCGGCGATGAATGCGTTGAGTAACGCGGGATAGTGGCCGGCACGAAAGCGAACGGCGCGGCCGCCGATTCGCTCGAAGCCAGGCATCAGCTCGATGTAGTCGGCTTGCTCGACGCCGGCCGTTTCGACGGTCAGCTCGAAGGGCGGATCGAAGACGAACGGCCGTGCTTGAGCGATACGGCCGATTGCTTCGCGGGCGCCGGCGCGGATCGCTTCGCAGGCGGCGTGCGGCGTCATGGAATTCACGGAGGAGTAGCCGACGGAGTCTTTGACCGGGACGCCGACCGCCCAAGGTAGCGTCCGCGTCGTCTCCTCAACGATCGTTCGATCGCCGGTGATCAAGACGACGGGAACCCCGTAGCTGCCGGCGAGCGCGGCGTTGAGCAGCGCCTCGCTGCAGTACGTGCCGTTCACGTTAACGGAGTAGATTGCATCGGAAAAGGTGTGGGCGAGGGTCGCGCAGTCGCCGGCCTTGGCGTGGTAGCCGGTGAAGAAGACGGCGTCGAAGGCGGCGTCAGCACCCTGCATCATGCTCCACGGCTTCGGCGCTCCCGAAATCAGCCGCAACTCGTCGTCATCGGGCAGCAAGTCGAGGCGCAGATTATGCATCGACCAGTGCGAGTCGTTGACCGTCACGCCGCGCGCTCCGGCGCCGCGGGCGCCGTCGATTGCTGCGGCAACTTCGCGCGTCATGTACTCTCGGAAAATCGGATACTCGTGGATGTCGCTAGGGTCGCACTGCTTCCAGGAGCAGACACCGGCGGTCCCCTCCATATCGCACGAGATGTAGACGTTCACCGCGATTGCAGCCCCTCGCGGGCTTGCGCGAGTCCGGTCTGCGCTGCCACGTTACGTGGATTCGCGCGCAGAGCGCGCTCATAGAACGGAATCGCGTCGGCGAATTTGTTCGCGGCGAGATACATGTCGGCGAGCTGGGTCAACGCGACGTCGTCGTTGGGGTGCGATGCAATCCGCGCGCGAAGCGTTTGCAGCGCCGCTACAACCGGCGCGGGCGGGCCCCCTTCGACGGCGTTTTGCGATCCCTGCCGCTCGGGCGGCGCAGAGGCCTGGGAACTTGC
>DASYOE010000351.1:0-1548 GCA_036008105.1 Candidatus Lustribacter sp.
CGAAAGTTCCCTACGTTTTCGTGCAGGACGCCGACTACGGCGCCGACGTCGCGAACGGCTGGCTAGCGATGATGAATTCCAACCACGTCAAGTCGCTCTACGATCAGTTTTCCTACAACCATGCCGACTTCGGCGCGGTGGTCGACAAGGCGATGGTCGCGCAGATGGACTACGCGTTTCTGGCCGGCGTCGTCGGCGACATGGGACCGATCGTCGGCACGTTGCGCGCCAAAGGGTACACCGGTCCGATCGGCGCGTCGCAAGGTTTCTTCGATCCCGGCTCATTCAGTCTGGGGCCGGCGGGCGACGGCATGATGGTCTCCACGTCGATGCCGTTTCTGCCGCTAGCGCCCTCGACGTTCACCTGGCGCAATGAATTCCAGACGCATTTCGGTGGGATCGACGCGTTCGCCGCGTTTGCATACGCCGCGGTACAGATCATCATCGCGGCCGTGAACCGTACGAACGCGGCCGGCCGCGGCGCGACCGCCACCGCGATCGCGCAAGGGATCCCGATCGACACGATGACCGGCCAGTACTCGTTCACGGGGGCGACCGGCGACGCGCTCCTGCCTGAGCTGTACTACTACACGCTCAAGAACGGCGCGTTCACCTACCTCAAACAGGCGCGCCCGTCCACATTTATGGCGAAGTAAGGAGCTACGATGAAGGTGATACGCGTCGACCACATCGGCGGTCCCGAAGTGCTCGCGTTCGTCGACAGCGCGGTACCGGTGCCGGCCAAAGACGAGGTGCTGATTCGTCAGTCGGCCGCCGGCATCAACTACATCGACGTCTACGTGCGCACCGGCGCTTATCCGCGCGCGCTGCCGTTCGTACCGGGGCGTGAAGGCGTCGGCATCGTCGAGGCGGCCGGCGCGGAGGTGACCGAATTGCGGCCCGGCATGCGCGTGGCGTATCCGGAGAGCCCCAATCTCGGCAGCTACGCCGAACTCGTCGCCGTGCCGGCCCGTTTTTGCGTCGAGGTGCCGGCCGGCATTAGCGATGAGACCGCGTGCGGCGCGATGTTGCAGGCGATGACCGCGCAGTACCTCGCGTCCGACTCCTACGATGTCGGTCCGGGTGACCACGTGCTGGTCCATGCCGCGGCCGGCGGCGTCGGACGTATTCTCGTGCAGCTCGCGAAGCGGCGCGGCGCGACCGTGATCGCAACCGCGGGCGGTCCCGAAAAAACGGCGCTCGCCGCCGCGGCCGGGGCCGATCACGTGATCGATTACCGGGCGGTCGACTTTGAGCCGGAAGTCAAACGGATCACCGGCGGCGCCGGCGTCGAGTGCGTCTACGATGCGGTCGGCAAGGATACGTGGGAGCGCAGCTTGCGCTGCGTGCGCACGCGCGGTTCGTTCGTGCTGTACGGCGCATCGAGCGGCAAGGTGCCGCCGATCGATCCGCAAACGCTTTCGGCCGCGGGCTCGGTGTTTTTCAGCCGGCCGACGTTCGCGCACTTCGCGCGCACGCACGGCGAACTGTCCGAACGCGCCACCGAAGTCTTCGATGCGATTCTCGACGGCTCGCTCCACATTCGCG
>DASYOE010000352.1:0-11424 GCA_036008105.1 Candidatus Lustribacter sp.
GGATGGCGAGAGCAAGCCCTTCGGTAGCGAGGGGAGCACAGGATGTGCGGACCGAGCGTGCCCCGCGCAACAATGTCCGCCGCACCACCCATCCCGCCACAACCGTAGCAATCGCGAGCTAGATTACGTCTTCCCCGAGAGGTAAGCGTTTTGGAAGCAGCGTTTATGGTAGTGCGTTCCGTCGACCCCGGTTAACTCCGGATCGGCGCCCGCGCAGAATTTGCAGACGGCGGGCGCAGCAGCAACGAGGCGTCCCGCTTGGACGGCCGCGACCAGCGCGGCGACTTCGTCGGCCGTATACAGTCGCTGCGACGGTTGGGGTTCATCGGGCTCAGGCGTCAACAGCGCGGTGATGCCGGCGACGCCGATCACGACGATCGCCACGATCAGCCCAATCTTGTACGGCAACGTGATCTTCGGCGCGTAGAAGATCTGCATCGCGAAAAACGTCAGGATGACCGCGGCGGCGATCGCCCACAGCGCTCGCAGGTACGCGGCCAAGCCCGACCGGTTATCGGACACGCCGTCCACCTTAGAGATCGCCGATCCCGTCGGGCGGCGACGTCTTGAGTTCTTCGCGCAGCGCCTTCAGCTTCTGATAGGCGTTGTTCAGCAGCGGGTCGCGCTGCAGCGCGGTCTGCAAACCGCGCGGCGACTCCATCTGCCGGATCAACGCCGCCTCGCGCTCGTCCAACGCCGTGCGCAGATCCTCTTCCATCGTGACCAGCTGCTCGCGACGTTTCACCAGCAAGTCGCGCACCTCGACGTACTCTTTGGCCGCCTTCTCGGCGCGCTTGTAAAACTGAACCGACCCGTAGAACTGGCCGACCTTCTCCACCTGCGCCGGCGGTTGGATCCACGTCTTGCCGACGCGATGCGGCAGGATCGCACCGTACGCTCGCGCGTGCTCCACCGCCGCTTCGTGCCGCGACCGCACGAGCAGGCGCAGATGATCGATCTCGGCCCGCAGCTTCGAGCGCCGGGCCGCGGCATGCTCGACGATTTTCGCGACGCCGTCGCCGGTGAGCGTACGCACGAAGCGCGTCTTCGCAAAGTCGTACTCGCCTTGCGCCAGCGCTTCATCAAAGCCCGAACTGCCCGGCAGCAGCTCGCCGTAAATCCCTAGCTCGTCTTTTTCATCCATCGCTGGCTGGGACTTCTAGCGGTATCGACGCTTCGACCAGCGAAGCGCGCTTCGCTTCCGCGGCCGCCATGCGCGCGTGCGCGCGTTCGAGCAGCGGGTCGCGCTTAAAAGCTCCATCGAGGCCGGTCGGCGTTTCGAGCGCGGCGATGAGGTCGCGGCCGTGCTGTTCGAGGACGGTGCGGACCTCATCGTCGATCTTGTCGAGCTTCTCTTTGCGCTTCTTGATGATGTCGTTGACTTCGTTGAACTCTTCGGCCGCCTTGACCGCCGCCTTGTAGAGCTTATCGATGCCGCCGATCATCCGTTCGGCCGGCGACGGCGGCAAGAGGCCGCCCGCGCCGACGCGGCCGGGCGCTTTCGCGGCATACGCCTTCAGCGTCATCTGGCGCATTTCGAAACGCGTCCGCGCCAGCGCGGTGAGGTTGGTGATTTCGTCCTTGATCGGATCGCGGCGTTTGGCCACGGTCTCCATCAGCTGCTTCTCGGTGTCCGCCGTGACGCTGCGAATGTAGCGCGCGCGCGACGCGTGATATTCGCGCACCGCGGCGTCGTAGTCGTTTGCCGTGTTTCCTTTGGCCTGATCGGTACTCACAGCCCTACCTCCGCCCCGCTCTTCAAGCGTTGCTTCTCGACTTTTCCCATCGCGTTGCGTGGGAGCGCGTCGACGACGCGAACCGCTTTCGGAAGCTTGAAGCTGGCCAGCCGGTCGCGCAACGCGGCCACGAAGGCGTCGGCGTCGAAACCCGGGTCGGCTTCGATGAACGCGACCGGAATCTCACCGCGCGCCGGATCGTCCAACCCGACGAGTGCGGCATCGCGCACGCCCGGATACAACCGCATCTCGGCTTCGACTTCCAGCGGATACACGTTGAAGCCGCCGCTGATGATCAGTTCCTTGAGCCGGCCCATCACGACGTAGACGCCGTTTTCCGGATCGAAGCGCATCGAATCGCCCGACCGGAACCAGCGCCGGCCGTCGAAGTCGACGAACGCGTCGGCCATCGCTTCGGGCCGGTCCCAATACCCGTGGCACACGTTCGGACCCGATACGAGCAGTTCGCCGACCTCGCCGGGTGCGACGCGGTCGATCGTCTTCGGCGCCACGATCGTGACTTCGACGCCGGGCATCGGCACGCCGACGCTGCCGACGATGCGCGGCCCTTCGTAACGATTGCCCAGCGGAAAACCGAACTCGGTCGAACCGTAGCGTTCCAGAATCGACGCGCCGAACTTCTCCTCGAACGCGCGGTGCACGTCGGCCGGCAGCGCCGCCGAACCCGACACGAATAACCGCACGTGCGGAAACGTCTGCGGCGGGATCTTCTCGATGAAGCGCACGTACATCGTCGGCACGCCGAAGAACATCGTCACCGCGCCCGACTGCAGGAGACGCACGACGTCGTTGACGTCGAAACGCTCGCGCAGGATCGCGTGCGCGCCCGCGGCGAGCGTGCCGTTCAACCCGGCGCCGAGTCCGTGGATGTGAAACAGCGGCAGCGTGATGAGCAGCGTATCGGCGTTCGTCCAGTGCCAGGCCGCACCGACTTGCGCCGCGATCGCGGCGAGGTTGCCGTGCGTGATCAACGCGCCCTTCGCGCGCCCGGTCGTGCCGCTGGTGTAAATCATGATCGCGACGTCGTCGGGACCAACCGGCACGTCGGCAAAATCGGCCGGCACCGACGCATCGGTCGCCCATGCCTCGACCTCGGCGGCGTCGATAAACGTCACGTCCGCGGGTACGTGCGCGCGCGTCTGCGACGACCCGATCACGAGCCGCGGCCGCGCGTCGCTGAGGATGTTGCCGAGATCGGCCGCCCGGTAGAGCACGTTCGTCGGCACCGCGATCGCGCCCGAGCGCAGCAGCGCGAGATACGCGAGCACGAAGCCGCGCCGGTTCTCGGAGTAGATCGCCACGCGATCCCCGCGCTCGACTCCCCGTTCGGCCAAGCGGCGGGCGACGCGGCCCGTCTGGCGCCAGAGGTCGGCGTAGCTCAATTCGTCGAGCGCCGGCGCGTCGGCCCGCTGGGCCGCCACCCGCCGAACGACGTCAATGAACGGCTCAGTACCGAGAGCTACGGCCATGCTGATATTTTGAGCGTCCGCCGAGGCGACGCCTTCAGCAGCCGACGAACGCCAGGTTCGCTTGGTTCGGTAGCAGGTTGAGCGTCCCGATCGGCGCGACCGACGGGATCGAGACGGTGTTGCCGGTGACGTTCACGGTCGTTTGCGGCACCTGAACCCATTGGTACCCGGTGTTGCCGGTCGTATTCGAATAGACGTACAGACTGCAGCTATTCCGGCTGCCGAAACTCGATACCGTGACGTTGATCGCGGGCGTCTGCGGGAACACCACCGCTGCGCTCGGCGTCAGCTCGGCGTAGAACAACGGCACCGCGGCGCTGCCGGTGTAGAACGGGAACGTATTGGCCGGGCTGATGTCGTTGGCGGTACTGCCCAGGGCGGCGGTCATCGTATAAGCCGCGCTCGACGACGCGGCACCGAACTGGAACGTGACCTGCGCGCTGTAGGTGCCATAGGTACCGCTCGCCGGCACGGTCAGTGGGCCCGGTGCGGTGGGCGGCGTGACGCTCGCGGTCGTCGCCGTGGCTCCGGTCAGGGTGTACAACGGCGGGGCCGTGGCGCTTCTCGACGAGGTCGGTGACGGCGAAGGCGAGGGGCCACCGCTTCCGGTGGGCGACGGGCTCGGGGTCGGCGTCGGGACGGTAACCGTATTGGGCTGGATGTAGAACTGGAAGAGGTAGGTATGGCCGCCGGTCAGCGCCGGTCCGGTCTGGCCGTTCGTGAAGGTCGCCGTCGAGCCCGAGACCACGCCCGCGATCGTGCCGAGCAGCGCGACGGGGTTGGTGGAGAGGTCGTCGATCTGGCAGGTGACGACGCCGTTGGGCGACACCGCAACGCCCGGCGAAGCGAAGGTCAGGATTTCTGATGCGACCACGCCGGCCGGCACGTTGGCCGAGAAGGTGGCCGTCATAAAGAGGAACGGGCTCGGGAGGGCGGTCGGCGTCGGGCTCGGCGATGCCGCAGCTGCCGCGCGGCGGGCGTTCGAGGCCGGCAACGCGCCGGCCGGCGCGACGGTACTGACGGTGGTGGTCACCGAGAGGCCGGCCGGTGCTCCCGAATTCAGGGCAAAGGCCGGCGTGATGCCGGCGACCGCCGGCAGCGAGAGCGTTCCGGCCGTGCCGGGGACGCCGACGATGGTGCTGACCGACGATCCGGGACTGACCGCCGAATTGGGCGCGAGCGGGGACGGCCCGCTGCCGCCGCCGCAACCGGCGGCGATGGTGGCAGCCAGGAACGCCCCAACGAAAAGAGCCCGGCGCTGAATGAGCACGCGCTCGACTTCAACAAAGCGAGCAGCATTCCGCTCCCACGACCTATGCGGGAAAGCACAACATGGATTCAGGCTGGGCCGCAGCGGCGGCGGCGATCATCACGGCACTCATCGTCGCCGGCACGGCCGTGGCGGCGTTTCGCCAACTGCGCCACAATCGCAACGCGAACGACATCGTGGTCTACCTCCGGTTGATCGACTACATGGACTCGACCGCGGCGCTGCGCTTCAAACTCGGCACGATCACCGGCAAGGTTGCGAGCGACCCGCAGTATCGCGAAGACTTGATGAATCCGGACATCGCGCCGGAAGGGTTCCGCGAGGTCGGGGAGATGCTGCGCTTCCTCGAGCACATCTCCGTGCTGATCACCGTCGGCGGCGTCGCCGAAAATCTCGTGCTGGCCGAATACGCCGACATCTTCGTCAGCATGTGGGAAGAGTTGCGTCCGGCGATCGAGTTGCGCCGCCATGCGTTGGGCCCCTACGTCGGGCGCGCGTTCGAACATTTAGCGATGCGCGGGAAACGCTACATCGACAGCGGTGCCTTCGAGCGCGCCTACGCTGCGCTCGAACGCGACGTCCGGCCGCTACCCGGCGCCGGCGATCGCTAGCGCCGTCGCGCGCACGTCCCACACCCGCGCACCGTGCATGCGCACGACGATCGCAGCCGCGGTTTCACCGGTCCCTGCGCGAACCGTCGCCGTCGCCGCGGCGATGCGCTGCGCGCGCGCGAGAAATGCGGCCCGCTCGCCGGCGTCGGCCGCCAGCAACGTGACCGTACCGAAGGCGCCGGCCCGATCCCCTTCGACATCGTAGGCGTCACGGTAGATCAGCTTTCCGTCGAGGGTCGCGTGCGTGCGCATCGACAACCGTGCCGGCCCACGAAATCCAAACGTATCGATGACGATCGCGGTGCCGCTGCCGGCCAGCGCGAACGTCGCACCGGCGGCATGCGTGCTGCCGGGCTCGAGCAACAGCGGCTCACCGGCGACGATGAGCGCTCCGCCGTCCGCGACCTGCCAGACCGCATCGGTCTGCGATGGATCCGCACCCGCAAACACCGGCGTGGCCATCTGTCCGCCGGCCACCAGCGACGCGTGCTGCGCGACGGTACCGTCAACCGAAAACCGGTCGCCCGATAACACGCCCGGACCCAGCGTCGAGAGCACGAGGCGCAACGCGCCCGACGGCGCGGCGAACGCGCGGCTCGAGCGCGACAATCCCTCGCAGCGGATGCTGCGCAGACGCGTGGTGCCGTCGACGGCGTCGCACGCGAGCACCACGCTGCCCTTTGCGTTCACGATGCGGCGTCGAGAAGGGCCGCCCGCGCAACGTACGCGTAGAGGTCCTCGAGCCCCGCACCGTGACGCAGATCGGTGAACAGAAAGGGCCGCGTTCCGCGTGCCGCGCCGGCGTCGCGCCGCATGCGCTCGAGATCGGCGCCGACGTGCGGCGCCAAATCGATCTTGTTGATCACGAGCAGATCGGCGTTGGTGATGCCGGGTCCGCCCTTAGCCGGGATCTTGTCGCCGCCGGCGACGTCGATCACGTAGATCGTGACGTCGGCGAGATCGGGACTGAACGTCGCCGCCAAATTGTCGCCGCCGCTTTCGACGATCACCAGACGCAACTGCGGAAAGCGCGCCTCCAGCTCGGCGATGGCCTCGAGATTCATCGAGGCATCCTCGCGAATGGCGGTGTGCGGGCAGCCGCCGGTTTCGACGCCGACGATGCGCTCGGCGGGCAAACAACCGCTGCGCGTGAGGATCAGCGCGTCCTCGCGCGTGTAGATGTCGTTGGTCACGACGGCCAGGTCGACGCGCGGGTAGAACGCGCGCGCCAGCCGTTCGACGAGCGCCGTCTTCCCGGCGCCGACCGGTCCGCCGACCCCGATGCGCACCGCGCTCACGAGGCGAACAACCTGGCGTCGAGCGCGGCGTGCCGCATCGCGTCGATCTCACACAGCCACGCGCTCGAGCTGAGGTCGTCGAGCGAGCGGGCCGCGCATGCACGACGCGCATACGCCGCCAGCGGTTCCCGCAACGACCACAGCAACGCGCCTACGTCGCGCTGACCGAGCGGCACCGCCCGCGCCGCGACCGCGGCCAACGCCGCCGCGGCCGAACTCAGGTACGCGCACACCGCGTCCTCGACCGCCGCACCGATCGCCCGATAGCCGAGCATGCACGCCAGCGCGTGCGCCCCGCTCGCCGCGCCGCTGAGAATTGCGTCGCGATAGCCGGCGATCGCCTCGTCGTGCAGCCCCATCGCGAGAAACGCTTCCAGCGTTGCGCGCGCCATGCGGCGATTGGCCGCCCGCACGTCGCGCGCGAACACCGATACGGCCAGCACCTCGTCCAGCGCATTGACGCCCGCATCGCCGCGCATACCGAGCACGAACGCGCGTGCATCGAGGGTCGCCAGGCCGTGCTCGAGATAGTCCGCGATCCACGCCCGCACCGCGGTTACATCGGCAACGCCGCGTTCGAGGATCGCGGTTTCGAGCCCGAACGAGTGCGAAAACGCACCGCTGGGAAACGCGCTGTCGGACAATTGCAGAAAGCGGCTGTCGATCATGCGTGCGTGTGCGGGGCGTGCGCGTAGACGAACGGCCGTTCCAGCACGCGCGCGACGCGCTCGAAGCGCACGCCGCTACGTTCGAACAGCTCTTCGAGCGGCGCCGCGAAGCCGACCACGATCGCGTCGCCCTCGCGAAGCACCGGAATGTGACGGTTACCGAGCGCGTGCGCGATCTCGACGGCCTGCGCGATCGAATCCGGATATGCGATCAGCACGTCGTCGGGAACGACTTCGATCGCGATCACGCGCGCGTCGTCGGCCACCAGCACGTCGCCGTCGCGAATGCGCGTGGCGCCGTCGAGCAACAAACCGAGATCGCCGATGCTCGACGGCAGCCGCAAAAGCCGGCGCGTCATCGCGCTGCTCGCGACCGGGAGCCGTTCCAGCGCGCGGCTCCCGAGGGGAAAGTCGCGCAGGTTGCCGAGCACGGCGTCGATGCGGCGGAACATCAGAACAGCGCGTAGCGCTGCGCCAGCGGCAGCACGGTCGCCGGCTCGCACGTCATCAGCACGCCGTCGGCGCGCACCGCGTACGTCTTCGGATCGACCTCGATATGCGGCAGCGCGTCGTTGTTGACCATGTGGCGCTTGCCGATCTTGCGGCAGTTGCCCACCGGCAAGAACGTGCGGCGCGAGCGCACGCGCTCGACCATCCCGCACTCGAGGCCGCGCCCCGACACGAAGGTGACCGAACCGGCCGTGGGTGCCGCACCGAACGCACCCCACATCGGCAGCATCCGCTCGGGCTGCGGCGTCGGGATCGACGCCGATGGATCGCCCATCGCCGCGTACGCGATCGTTCCCGCTTTGATGACGAGCTCGGGCCGGAAACCGAAGAATGCCGGCTTCCACACCACGAGGTCGGCCAGTTTGCCGGCTTCAACCGAACCCACGTACGCTGCGATGCCGTGCGTGATGGCCGGGTTGAGGGTGTATTTCGCGACGTAACGCTTCACGCGCACGTTGTCGCTGCCCGCGCGTTCGCCGGGCAGCGGGCCGCGCTGCACGCGCATCTTGTGCGCCGTCTGCCAGGTGCGCGTGATGACTTCGGCCACACGTCCCATCGCTTGCGAATCCGACGACATCATGCTGATCGCGCCGAGGTCGTGCAGCACGTCTTCGGCCGCGATCGTTTCGCCGCGAATCCGCGAGTCCGCAAAGGCGACGTCTTCGGGGATCGCCGGATCGAGATGGTGGCAGACCATCAGCATGTCGAGGTGTTCGGCCAGCGTGTTGACCGTGTAGGGCCGCGTCGGATTCGTCGACGACGGCAGCACGTACGGTTCGCCGGCGATCCGGATGATGTCGGGCGCGTGACCGCCGCCGGCCCCTTCGGTATGATAGGTGTGGATCGTGCGGCCCGCGATGGCCCGAATCGTCTCCTCGAGAAATCCCATCTCGTTGAGCGTGTCGGTGTGGATCGCGACCTGCACGTCGGCCTCGTCGGCGGCCGTCAGCGCGGCGTCGATCGCGCGCGGCGTCGAACCCCAATCTTCGTGCAATTTGAGTCCGAGGCAGCCGGCGTCGATCTGCTCGCGCAGCGGCGCGAGGCCCGTGGCGTTGCCCTTGCCGAGGAAGCCGACGTTCACCGGCAGCGATTCGGTCGCGAGCAGCATCTGATCGAGATGCCACGCGCCGGGCGTGCAGGTCGTGGCGTTCGTGCCCGACGCCGGACCGGTGCCGCCGCCGATCATCGTCGTCACACCGCTGCCGATCGCGGCCGCGACTTGCTGCGGCGAGATGAAATGGATGTGGGTGTCGATCGCGCCGGCGGTGACGATCATGTTCTCGCCCGCGATGGCCTCGGTCGAAGCGCCGACGATCATGCCGGCCGTGATCCCGTCCATGATGTAGGGGTTGCCGGCCTTCCCGATGCCGGCGATGCGGCCGTCGCGGATGCCGATGTCGGCCTTGTAGATGCCGGTCGCGTCGATGACGATCGCGTTGGTGATCACGGTATCGAGCGCGCCCTCGGCGCGCGAGATCGTCGGATGCGCTCCCATCGCATCGCGAATGACCTTGCCGCCACCGAAGCTCAACTCGTCGCCGTAGCCGGTGAGATCGCGTTCGATTTCGACGATCAGGTCGGTGTCGGCGAGCCGGAGACGATCGCCGGTCGTCGGACCATAGAGCCGGGCGTACTGCTCGCGTGAGATCTTCATGCGAAGCGCCGCTCTCCGGCGACTTCCACCAAGTCGACGGGCCGCTCGATCCCCGGTTCGAAGCGCACGGCCGTGCCGGCCGGAATGTCGAGCAGCATCCCGTGCGCGGCCGTACGATCGAATGCTAAGGCCCCGTTGACGTCGGCAAAGTGCGCGTGCGAACCGACTTGGATCGGCCGGTCGCCGGTATTGTTCACCGTCACGGTGGTGCGGCGGCGGCCGGGCTTCAATTCAATCTCGCCCGCGCGAACGAAGCGTTCACCGGGCGTCACGGAATCGGCTCGTGGACGGTAACGAGTTTCGTGCCGTCCGGAAACGTCGCCTCAACCTGGACCGACTCGATCATTTCGGGGACGCCCTCCATCACATCGGCGCGCGTCAACACGGCCCGCCCGGCCTGCATCAGATCGGCGACGCTGCGGCCGTCACGCGCGCCTTCGAGCACGAACGACGCGATGATCGCGATCGATTCGGGATGATTGAGTTTCACGCCGCGCGCGTGCCGCCGCCACGCCATGTCGGCCGCGTAACTGAGGAGCAGCTTGTCGCGCTCCACATCGGTCAGATGCATGCTCACCGTTTTGCGGGCCCGACGCCCGCTCGCCGTGCGCCAATCGTCACGTTCCCACGCACCCAAATGTGACAAACTGCGTACGGTTTCAGAAAGAGAGGCGTTCGAACGATTCGAACATTGTGATGATGATCGAGGCCTATCATCGGCCGACCTCGTTGGCCGATGCACTGATCGAACTCGCCGCCGCAGGCGCCGATACCCGGCTGATCGCCGGCGGCACCGACGTGATGGTGGAGCTTGGTCGTGGAAGCAAGGCAGCTAAGCGCTTGATCGACTTGACCGCGCTCGAACCCGAGCTGCGGTTCATCGATGAGGACGCCGAACGCATTTCGTTCGGCGCGCTCACGACCCACAACGACGTGCTCGCCTCGGACGCGTTCCGTCACGACGCGCTGCCGCTGGTGCAAGCGTGCGCCGAAGTCGGGGCACCGCAGATTCGCGCGCGCGGCACCGTGGCCGGCAACCTCGTCACCGCGTCGCCCGCCAACGATACGATCGTGGCCCTCTACGCGCTCGACGCCGACGTCGACGTCGTCGGCCCGGGCGGCCGCCGCCGGATCGGCGTGGCCGATTTCTGCACCGGGTTCCGCGCCACGGCGCTCGCGCCGGGCGAACTCGTGCACTCGATCTCGGTGCGCAAATTGGGCGCCGCGCGGCGCGGCATCTTCCTCAAACTCGGGTTGCGCAAAGCGCAAGCCATCTCGGTGATCAGCGTCGCGGTCGTGATCGAGTTCGACGGTGCGCGCGTGAAGGATGCGCGCATCGCCCTGGGCTGCGTCGCACCGACGATCGTGCGCGTGGCGGGCGCGGAGGCGTCGCTTACCGGCAGCACGCTCGATCGCACCGCGCGTACGCAGGCGGCCGCTCTCGCCGCGGCGGCGATTGCGCCGATCGACGACATTCGCGGCAGCGCGACGTATCGCCGCACGACCGTTGCCGCACTGGTCGAACGCGCCCTCGATCAACTCGCCGACGGTACCGAAGCGAACGGGCTGGCCGCGCAGCCGGTGCTGCTCGAGACGCCCGCTCGCGACCCGGAGATTCTGCCGTTCGACGGCACGGTGCGCACGACGATCAACGGCCGCAGCTACGAGCTGCGCGACGTGCAGCATCTCTCGCTGCTCGACGCGCTGCGCGACGGCGCGGGATTGACCGGCAGCAAAGAAGGCTGCGCCGAGGGCGAGTGCGGCTCGTGCACGGTGTGGCTCGACGGCCGCGCCGTGATGTCGTGCCTGGTGCCGGCTCCGCAAGCGCACGGTTCGGCGGTGACGACGATCGAAGGTTTGGCCGCGGGCGAGTCGCTCCACCCGGTGCAAGCCGCGTTCATCGAGCACGGCGCCGTGCAGTGCGGTTTCTGCATTCCGGGCATGATCATGGCCGGCGCGAAACTCGTCGACGAGTGCGAGCTGCCGTCCAACGGCGACATCCGCAGCGCGATCAGCGGCAACATCTGCCGCTGCACGGGCTATGCGAAAATTCTCACCGCGATCGCGGCGGCGGCCGACGTCGAGGCGGAGCCGATGCGCGTCGAGGTCGGCGCATGAGCCACATCGGCACCTCTCACCCGCGGCACGACGCGTTGGGCAAAGTCACCGGCGCGGCGAATTATCCGG
>DASYOE010000353.1:0-8004 GCA_036008105.1 Candidatus Lustribacter sp.
GGAGATGTATGCCTCGATCATCCTGTTGACCCTCGTGGCCTACGGGCTCAACCTGCTCTTCGTCCTCTGGGAGAATCGGGTGATCGGATGGGCACGCTCGCGTGAGGTCCACGACGCGCCGTGATGGCGGAAACCGACGGCCGCGCGCTGGGCATCGACGCGCTCTCGAAAACCTTCGGCGGAAAAGTTCCGGTCGAGGTGTTCTCCGGCTTCTCGCTCGACGTTCGTCCGGGCGAGTTCTTGTCGATCGTCGGACCGAGCGGGTGCGGCAAGTCGACGTTGCTGCAAGTCGTCGCGGGATTGATTCCGGCGACCGGCGGTTGCGTGACGCTGGGCGGGCGCGACGTTACCGGCGCGCCCGCGCACATGGTCTATCTCTTCCAGCAGTATTCGAAGTCGCTCTTGCCGTGGATGACGGCCGAAGACAACGTGATCTTCGCGTTCAACCATCGGTTGCGTTTGGGCGAACGCGAGGCGCGCGCGCGGGCCCGCGAGCACCTGGCGATGGTGGGCCTCGCGGATTCCGGCTCGGTCTACCCGTGGCAGCTCTCGGGCGGCATGCAGCAGCGCGTTGCGATCGCGCGCGCGCTTTCCGCCGATCCGAAAGTGCTCCTGATGGACGAGCCGTTCTCCTCGGTCGACGCGCTGACGCGGATGGAGCTGCACAAACTGATCTCGGAGTTGTGGGAGCAGAAACGCTTCACGACGATCCTGGTCACGCACGACGTCGACGAAGCGATCTTCTTGTCCGACCGCATCGTCTTGCTCAGCCGCCGGCCGGCGCGGATCGCGGAGCTGCTCGAGACCGGTTTGCCGCGCCCGCGCCGCGTCGTTGAAACGCACGAAGACCCGCATTTTCTCGCGCTGCGTCACGCGCTGCTCGAGGGCTTGCTCGGTGCGTAATCTCGCGCCGGGCATCGGCTTCATCATCGTGGTGCTCGCGGCGATCGAGGCGGCCGCGCGCGGCGGGCTCGTGAATGCGGCCGTCGTTCCGCCGCCGAGCGCCGTCGCCGTCCAACTCGCGCAAATCCTCGCGAGCGGCGTGTTCGTCATGCCGCTGCTTCAGACGTTGGCGACGCTGTTTGCCGGCTACGCGGCCGGTTGCGCGGCCGGGATCGTGCTCGGCATCCTGATGGGATCGTTTCGCGCCGTCTACGGCCTCTTCGAGCCGCTGACCGAATTGCTGCGCCCGATTCCCAAGCCCGCGCTGCTGCCGGCCCTGATCCTCTTCCTCGGGCTCGGCTCGACGATGAAGATCACGCTGGTCGCGCTGGCGGCATTTTTCCCGGTGCTCGTCAGCACCGTGCAGGGCACGCGCGGTGTCGAAGGGGCAATGATCGACATGGCGCGGACGTTCGGCTACCGCCCGGCGCAGATTTTGTGGAAGATCGTATTGCCGGCCGCCGCGCCGTACATCGCCGTCGGCATGCGCGTGAGCCTCGGCATCGCGTTAGTCGTCCTGGTGGTCGCCGAGATGCTTGCCGAGACCGGCGGCCTCGGGGGATCGCTGATCGCGATGCAACATCAGTTCATGGTTCGCCAAACCTACGGCTGGCTCGTCATCATCGCCGTTATCGGCTTCACGCTCAACGCGCTCTTCGTGCGCGTCGAACGGCGACTGACGTTCTGGTCGGTTCCATCCTGACCGCTGTGTCATTCTAGGGTGACATGGAAGGATCAGCGCAATAAATACGCGCGGACGATTTCGTCGAACTCTTCGGGGTGTTCCCACTGTGGCCAGTGGCCGGCGTCCTTCATGATTTTCAGCTCGGCGTTGGGTAAATAGTTCATCGCCGACTCCGCCTCGGCAACCGCGGCTGAGGGGTTGTGGTCGGTCCACAGCACCAGCATCGGGTGCGTGATCGTGCGCAAGCGCTCGGGATTCAGCGAGTCGTCCGAGGCGGCGCCGCCGCCGGCATGACCGCGCACGCCGCCGGCTTCGGTACGGCGGTACAGTTCCCAGCGCAAGTCGATCAGTTCTTCGGTGATGTCACGGTCCGGTTTGTGGAAGAGCCACTTGAGACGTTCGTGCACGTTCGCGCGCGACGGGTCCGCTTGAAATTGTTTGGTCAACCGCAGCAACTCCGAGCGCCCGTGCGCGGTGCGCTTGGCGGCCGCTTCGTCAACCGGAACGTCGAGCCGGGCTCCGACCGTGTACACGATTTTGTTGACGCGCTCCGGGTAGAACCGCGCCATCATCACGGCGATCCACCCGCCCAGCGATTCGCCGAGCAAATTTGCCTTCTTGATGCCGGCCGCGTCCATGAAGTCGGCCAGATGTTTGGTGTACGCTTCTTTGGTTAGCGGCGCGTCGATGCTGCCCGTGAGCCCGTGCCCGAGCAAGTCGATCGCCAGCGTGCGAAAGTGCTTGCCCAACGGAACGACGTTGCGCGCGAAGGCCTCGGCGTGACCACCGACGCCGTGCATCATGATCAGCGGTTCGCCCTCGCCCGCCTCGAGCGCGCGCGTGCGAATTCCGGCGGCATCGTAATATTTCGTTTCGGCGCCGAGCATACTGAGCCATAATGATTGCTGGGCGGCGGTTGCGGTCGTCATGCTCGGGATACTCGACGGCGTTTCGCGGAACTCCTACGGGGCCAGCGTCAACGCAACACCGGCGCCGGCAACCGCGAGCGCGCAGAGCGCGATCACGCTCGGCAAGCTCGCTCGCCAGCCCGCGAACACGACGGCGTACACCGCCTTGAGCACGTTGTTCGAAGAAGCGGCAATCAGGACGGCGGCGGCAAGCGCGGCGTTTGACAGGCCGCCGGCGCCCCCTTGTGCGAGGCTCAGAACGAACGGATCGATGTCCGAAAATCCGACGACCGCGGCGAGCGTGAAGATGCCGGTGCTGCCGAACTGCGCTTTGACCCAACCGGTGAGGAGCGAAATGGCCACAAACAGCAGCGTGAAGACGAGGGCCGGTCCGAGCTCGAGCGGATTGCGCTCGGCGTTCGGCGGTATTTCCGGTGCGGCCGACGCGTCGCGCGTACGGTACTGGGCCACCGCGATCAGTATTGCAGCTAGGGACAGCGCGACGAGATACGGCACGAGGCTGCGCGCGAGCGCGAAATTGAAAACGGCGATCACGACCAGCAGTCGCAGGTACATGATGCCGGTGGCGAGCGTGATGCCCGCTTGCGCTTGCCGCAGATCTGCCGTCTGCGTCTTCATATGACGCGCGAGGACGACGGTCGTAATGGTCGAGGAATACATGCCGCCGAGCGCGGCCATCCACAATCCGCCGGCCGCGCGCTTCACATAACGCTGCACGAGATAACTCGCGTACGACAGACCGCAGACCGCGACCAATGAGAAACCGGCAGCTCGCGGGGTGACGCTCGTCAATGTGGTCACCGGTTCGGCCGGCAACAGCGGCAGTACGAGGCCGGCGAGGATGAGGAACTGGGATGCGACGACGATTTCGTGGATCTCGATGCTTTGCGCGAGATCGTGCAGCCGCTTGCGTCCGGTGATGAGCAGGGTACCGATCACGGTCGTCCCGACGGCAACCCAGTACGGCAGCGCCATGACGAGCGCGCCCAATACGTAGGCGTACACGTTCAACAGCGGGATCATCAGCCCGACGTTTTGCTCGTCCGCCTCACCGCTTTGCGCACACCGCTCGCGGTAGTAGACCATCAGCCAAGCGCCGACGATCAGCAGCCCGGCGGTAAACCCTACCAGCCGCGCCGGATCGAACAGGTAGAGTACGCCGCCCAGGATCGCGAGCATCGGGAACGTGCGGATGCCGCCCGGGCGCTCCAACCGTTGCCGTGCGAAGACCCCTTCGAACGCCAAGCCGAGAAAGAAGCTCAGGCCCAGCAGAAAGGCAAAACTCACCGCCAGGTTCACGCTGCCGGTATTCGCGAACGGGAACGTCATGCCGCCCTTTTCACGGGTCCTCGTCCCCTACGATGGTTCCGAGCCGGCGAAGGCCGCCCTCACGCTGGCGATCGCGCTCGGAAAGCACGGGGCGAGCGTGTTCATCACGACGGTCGTGGACGAAATCGCGGCGATCGAGGAGTCGGCGGACGGTGCCGGGATCGATCCGTCGCCGGTGATGGAAGCGCTCGATCAAGAAGGCCAAGCTCGGCTGGACGAAGCGTCCGCGCTGTGCCGCGCCGCCGGCATCACCCCGGGCTCCAAGATCGTGCACGACACCCCGGTGGGCGGCATCCTGGCCAGCCTGGACGTGCAAAAGAGCGAACTCGTCATCATGGGTACGCATGCGCGCGACGGGCTGGCGCGAACGTTCTTGGGAAGCACGACCGAAGGCGTGCTCCGGCTGAGCCGCGTACCGGTGCTCACCGTGCGCGTCGCCGATCACGTGGCCGACATGCCGTTCGCAACGATCGTCGTTGCGATCGACGACTCCGAGCCCGCCGATGCCGCCGCCGCGCTCGCCGCACGGCTGCAGCGCGACGCGAAAGCAACGGTGTCCGCAGCGTACGCGTACGACACGACGTCGCTCTACCGCAACGCCGGCAACTTCGGCTTCAACCCCGAAGAGTTGGAAGAAGAGATGAAAGACGATGGTGCGACGATCGTGAAGGCCGCGCTCGCGCGCGCGAAGTTGCCGGCCGATACCACGGTCGCGGTCGTCGAAGGCGAGCCGGTTGCGGCGATCATCGGCGTGGCCGAAAAGGCGCACGCGACGCTGATCGTCACCGGAACGCACGGCCGGCGCGGCATTCGCCGCTTCATGCTGGGCAGCGTGGCCGAGCACTTGGTGCGCTCGAGCCCGATGCCGGTGCTCGTCGTTCCGGTGCCGCGCGAGGCGAACGCCTAAGCCAGCTGCAGGTTCCGGTAGTGGTGGATTTTCGAAATCGGAGCGAGACCGCTCGCGATGCGCGTCCAGTGAGCGGCTTGATCGTCGCTCGCGTAGACCTCGCCGTCGGTCGTCCCGACGAATAAGGTAAACCCGCCCGGATACGAGGTGAGGCCCATCGACTCGATGTTGATGCGGCCTTCGTCCGGCAGCCCGTTGCTGGCTTCGACGGCGGTCTTCAAACGGTCGGTCGACTTCACGACGGTCCCCTCAGCGCGTTTCGTTTTGCGCCAGGTGCCGGGGTTCGCGCCGGCGCCGGACATGAACACCGTGTCGTCATCGAACGGCGAGAAGAACATGTGGTCGGGATAGCCGATGCGGAAACCGTTGTCGAGGATCAGTTTCCACGTTTCGCCCGCGTCGTAACTGCGATAGACGCCCATCCCGGTCGACATGTACACTTCGTTCGAGTTCTTGGGGTGCAGCACGACTTGGTGGATGTCGCGATACGTCCAGTCGGTCTCTTTCGAATAGTCGTCGAGCACGCGCCAGGTCGCGCCGCCGTCGGTCGTCTTGAGCAAATCGCCCTGCTCGACGCCGGCATAGATGACGTTCGGGTCGTGCTCGTCGATCGTCATCGCCTTCACGTGCGCGTCGTGCGGCGGCGACGGAAACGACCACTTGTCGCGGCCTTCGGTTTCCTTCACGCCCGGCTGTTCGACCCAGGACTTGCCGTAATCGTCGCTGCGGAACATCGAGGCCGGCTGCGTGCCCGCGTAGAGCACGATGCGCTCGCCGTGATGCGCGTAGCCGACGCAGAAGACGTGGTCGATCGTGATGCCGTTCATGGACGGCGCCCACGTCCTGCCGCCGTCGGCGCTATAGTACAGACCACCGGAATGCGCGCCGGCGAACACGCCGCCGCGCTTGGGCTCGATCATGATCGAGCTCATGTGATGATCGTCGAGGGTGCGGCCGCGATCGACCCACGGTGCGCTCGCCGAAGGGCGTTCGAGCACCGAGACGCCCTTGACGGTTGCCACCAGCAGACGCGTCGGCGGCTCGTTGCCGCGGCACACGTTTTGTCCGTTCGGTGAGACACATGCAATCATGGGAAGCCCTCCTGCTCGGCCAGCGCCGGGTCAGTTTACTTCGGCGACTGACCAAACCCATCCCGCGCTACGGGAAGCGCGCTAGAACTGGTAGCGCTGCTCGACGATCAACAGTGAGCCGGTGAAGTTGGGGGCGAGGGGCGAGAGCGGGAACGTCGTGATCCCGCCAAAGTTCGAGCGCCGGAAGCTGACCAGAATCGAGGCTTGCGGGGTTTCCTTGACAATCGCGCCCACGAAGTAGAGCCGCTGCCAGAAATCGATCGGCTCGCTGAACGTGCCGATCATGCCGTACCGGCCCGCGCCCACGGATCCCGTGACGTTGGGCGAGAAGTGCCGCGCAAACGTCAGCATGACTTGCGGCACCTGGTAGGCCACGAGATCGGTCGGTACGAGCGCCGGGCGATTGAGCTGATCGTTGACGTAGTCGAGGGTGAGATCTCCGATGCGCGGATGCCAGGCTACCCAGCCCGCATAACGCTGCTGACGCCCGAGCGTTGCATTCGCGGGAAGCTGCGGCAGGTAGTAACCGTCGATGAAGCCGGTTTGTAGCGACGAAACCGTCGTTTCCGGATCGATTTGGTAGAGGTTCGTGTACTCGACGTGCCACTCGAGCGCGCCCTTGTCGACGTAGTACCGGAACCGGTAGCCCTGGCGATTGACGCCCAGCACGCTGTTGTCGATGAGCTGATAATTTGATTTGAGCCATTGGCCCGGCCACGCAAACGCCGCGCTCCATTGGTTTTCGGGCACGCCGTACGGTAAGATCATCGTCGCGTAGCGCGACTCCATGCGGTAGAAGTCGAGCGTTGCGGTCGCGCGCCCGAACGTGGTCGCGAGACCCGCGTGATAGTAGCCGCCGGGGCTCGACGTGCCGGGCTGTGCGACGTTTTGCGCATCGTACCAGGCACGTCCGACATCCGCGACCGCATCGAGCTTCCACGCCGGCACGAGATGAAATGCCGCGTGGACGCCCGCAATCGTCTGCTGCTGACCGCTCAGCGTGCTCGTCGGCAGCGTGCCCTGCGGCGTCACGAGAAACTGCGGGTTCGCGCCGAACGGAACGGTCGTCGTGAACGACATCCCGCTCGTGTTCGCGTGCAGCACCTCAACCGCATAGCGCGTTCCTTCGCCGTGATCGAAGACCACGGAAGCGATCGCGATGCGCGCGCTCGTTCCCGGGAGCGACGGCAACGCGGCGCTACTTGCTTCGAACGTCGCGATGCCGCGTTTCGCGACCACGTCGACGCCGGAGAGCTGCAGTTGACTTGAGAACGGCTGCCACACATCGGTTCCCGCCAGTCCGTTCGAAAGCGTTTCAGCCGGTGCATACGCGATCGCGGGATTGACGTTGGTCAGCGCCGGCTGCGCGAAGACGAAGCGCTGCGTCTGCGTGAGGTCGAAGTAGCCGCCCTTCAGGATGAGGTTGCCGTCGGCGGTGGCGATCGATCCGCCGAGCACCGACAAGCGAAAATTGTTGCCGTCGCCTTGACCCGGCGCGGTGGGAAAAGCGATCGCATACGGGAGTGCCTGCGATCCCAGGTGCGGATTGAGCGCCGGCATCAGGTTTTCGCCCCAGTACGCGGCGTTCGTGATGTTGCCGTTCAGGTACGTGAGGCCGGCGGTCAGGTTGACGTCGAACGCCGGCGTGCGATACGTCGCCGTGGTGAAGCCCTCGGCGACGCCGGCGACGCCGGGCGTCAGGGGTGCACTCGAAAACAGATCGTAGGGCGTGTTCGGCGAGAGCGGGGAGCCGGCGATGAAACCCGCCGCTTCCGGTCCGATTTGTCCCGGCCCGGACGTGTTCTGATCGACGAACGTTGCGTCGAGCGTGGTCGCAAATTGCCAGCCCAGCGCGCGCGGGGTGGGGGTCGGCGCGGGTGACGGTGACGCGCTCGGGCCCGGCGCCGGCGTTTGCGCGAGTGCCGGGCATGCAAGGGCCGCTGTCGAGATGGCCATCCCGAGCAAAAAGTCGACGGCGCGCACGGCGGTGAGATACCGCCCCATTGGTCGAAGTCCTAGCGTATGCGAACGGCTGAGGTCCTTAATATCACGTTAGGCGCGGCTCACACGATCGAGCGTTCCGCGGCCACCGGCCTCTTCCGGACCGATGAGATTCGCGTC
>DASYOE010000354.1:0-8154 GCA_036008105.1 Candidatus Lustribacter sp.
TAAATTGCTACTTCGTCTCAACTTCCTCATCGGGAACGATCATGTTCGTCGGAAGTGGTAACGGTGCCACGGCAGTTTTCTGAGCGCAAACTGATTTTTCAAGTCGATCCGACTGCGCTTTGAGGACTGAGCCTTTCCCGAAGACGGCGTCGTGTGCATGAACGCCGAAACTCATGAATCCAGCCCGTTCACCGCCAACGTAAGTGCGTTCAAACTCCATGTGGATCGTATCGCCGCAGAAATTGACTACTTCGTCGATGTCGAGTGCAGCTTCCTGAGAGACATCCTTCGAGAAGGC
Organism: Candidatus Lustribacter sp.; assembly: GCA_036008105.1. GTDB lineage: Bacteria > Vulcanimicrobiota > Vulcanimicrobiia > Vulcanimicrobiales > Vulcanimicrobiaceae > Lustribacter. The sequence goes on from DASYOE010000354.1 coordinate 299, forward strand.
GCGTTTGGTCGCGTTTTTCTCGGTTGTGAGATGGCCTTCAGCCAAGTCGCCCTTCTGCGCGACTAGGAATCCGTTGACGATGACGTCCTGCGCGACCTGAATCTTGATCGTTTTCGTTTGCTGATTATCGCCGGCTCCGCCTACGCGAATGTCCTTGTCAATGAGAACCGGAATGACCGTGTGGCGCGGTAGCGCGATTGAAACGGTCGCGGTCGCAGAGTCCGACGCCGACGGAACCGTTTGCGCTCCCGCGCCGATCGGCAGCGCGATAACCAATAACGCGGCCGACCTAAGCAGGGCGGTACCCAATCCATGCGAGATGATAGCGAAACGCATTACACCCCCTCCGAAAATCTCGAACGAAATCGTTCGGTTAGGTCGCTCGCTTACCCCCTATGGCAATGTGGCCCTTGCCGGACTTGCGGGAACCGCCCGGCGGATGAGGCGGATAAGTGGCGCGAAGTTTGCTGCCGGGTCTTTCTCACGTGAACCACTGACAACGAGCCGGTGACGATTGTGGCGGTCACTCGGCTTCGCTCGTGACCGAGTTGGATGACCTCGTCGCGTCGGTTGTGGTGCGTCCCTCGACTACGCTCGGGATGACACGGGTTGGGACGTCGCCACCATGAGGGCGATCCCTACACCGTTCCCGCTTAGCGCGCGAGGGCGAGGTCGATGGCGGCTACGAGGGTTTTGGCGTTTTCGGGGGCGATCACGCGTGTGAAACCGAGTTTGGTGGCTTCGGTGGCGCGGCGGATCGTGTGCGAGACGGTGCGTACTTCACCGGAGAGGCCGAGTTCGCCGAACGCCGCGACGTTGCGCGCGAGGGGCACGTCGCGGAAGGCCGAGGCGATCGCGAGCGCGATGCCGAGGTCGGCGGCCGGTTCGGTGATGCGCAATCCGCCCGCGACCGAACAGTAGATGTCGTGGCCACCGAGTTGCATGCCGGCGCGCCGCTCGAGGATCGCGACGATCGTCGTCAGGCGCGCGGCGTCGACGTTGGTGGCCAGCCGGCGCGGCGTGCCGTACGAGGTCTCGCCGACGAGCGCTTGCACTTCGACCAGCACCGGGCGCGAACCGACGACGCTCGGTACCACGCACGACCCGCTCGGGCGCTCACCGCGTTCGGCGAGAAAGAGGGCCGACGGGTCGGTGATTTCGTGCAAGCCGGCATCGTCCATCGAGAAGACGCAGATCTCATCGACGCCGCCGAAACGGTTCTTGTACGCGCGCACGATGCGGTACTCGCCGGTCGCGTCGCCTTCGAAGTAGAGCACGGTGTCGACGAGATGTTCGAGGAGCCGCGGGCCGGCGATCGCGCCGTCCTTGGTGACGTGGCCGACGATGAAGACCGCGCAGCCCGTGCGTTTGGCGAACTCCATCAGCGCTTGCGTGCAGTCGCGGACCTGCGAGACGCTGCCCGCGAACGATTCGACCTCGGGCAGCGACATCGTCTGAATCGAGTCGACGACGAGAACGTCGGGCGAACGGCGCTCGCACTCATCGAGGATCACGCGCAGGTTCGTTTCCGGAAAGACCAGCAGATCGTCGGTCGCTCCGATGCGTTCGGCGCGCAGCTTCGTCTGCGCGGCCGACTCCTCACCGCAAACGTAGATCGCGGCGGCGCCGCGCTCCGCCAAGGCGTTGATGATCTGCAAGAGCAGCGTCGATTTGCCGGCACCCGGTGGTCCGCCGAGCAGCACGAGGCTGCCCGCGACGAGTCCGCCGCCGAGCAATGCGTCGAACTCGGCAAACCCGCTGCGCCGGCGCGCGAAACGCGCGGCAGCGATCTCGGAGAGGCGCAGTGGTCCGCCCGACGGGCGTGCATGCGCCGCGCGCGATTTGGCCGGCGTCACGGTTTCTTCGACGAACGAGTTCCACGCTTCGCACTGCGGACACCGTCCGAGCCAGCGCGCCGATGCGTGGCCGCAGGCCGAGCACGTGAAGACCGTTTTGACTTTGGCCAAGGTCAGCGCTTGACTCCGCGCCAGTATGGTTGTGCGTCGGCAACCCACTGGGCGGTGTCGACGGCCGCCTTCAGTTGTCCGTTGGCCACCGCTTGGTCGACCTCCGGTTGGAGCAGCGCGGCGCTCAGCTCGTATCCGTAGCGCGAGCGGGCCATCAATGTGAACGTCGACAGCGGGATGCCCGCCAGCGGCGCGACGATCTTCGCCGTTTCCGCGTGATGCGTATTCGCCCAGTGTGCGGTGTCCATCATCCCTTGCACGAATTTGCGCGCCAGATCGGGATTCGCCGTAACCCACGCTTTTGATGCGACGAATACGCCGACGGTCCAGCGCGGAGCGACTGCGCTGAACGGGTCGGCCAGTTGCTCCACGTCGTTGCGGTTCTCGGTCAGCAGGGGCTCCGACAGCATCGCAGCATCGATGCGGCCGGCCTTGAGCGCGGCCGTCATTTCCGTGCCCGGCAGTTCGAGAAAATGCACGGATTTGGAATCGCCACCGTTCTTGTCGATCCACAACCGCGTCGACGCTTCCAGCCCGCCGTTCAGCGTGGTAACCGAGACGATCTTGCCGTTGAGGTCGGCGGCGCTCTTGAGCTTCGAGCCGCGCGCTTTGACCAGGAGTGTGTCGGAACGCTCGGCCGGCCACTCGGCCGCCGGCGTCAGCACGATGATCGGAATGCCGCGTTGGATCGCTTGCGCGGCCGAGACCGCGTTGGAGAAGCCGGCTTCGAGCGAACCGCCGGCGATCGCGGCGATGATGGCGCCGCCGCCGGTGAGCGCGCTGACCTTCACGTCGAGCCCGTTGCGGCGAAAGATTCCCGCCGCCGCTCCGTAGAGCGGTTCCGACGACGCGTCGTTGTACCCGAGTGTGCCGACGCGCATGACCGGGAGATCCTGCGCACCGAGCGCACCGGGCGCGAAGGCCAGCGCGGCGAGTATCACGGCAAAGCGCAGATTCATCTTAGTACCACCCATCGGCGAGGAGCATGAGGTGCGTGGCGAGCTTGTCCCCGGCCGCGGGCGGGAGTGCCTCGCGCACGGCGCGGTCGAACGCCGCGTTGCGCGCGCGCTTGGCTTCGGTGAGGTGGTCGATCTCATCCCGTTCGAGCAGTTCCCCGATACGGGTGTTGGCTTGCGCGCGCAGCCGCGCGACCTCGCTGCGCGCGAGGTCCGCGGTGTTTGCGGCCCGGACCGCGTGGGCATGCGACGCGTCGATCGCCGGCACGTAGGTGTCGAGCGGGTCGAAGTCGCCGTACTCGGTCGTGGCTCGCGTGCGCTCGCGCAGCGCTGCGACGTCGGCGCGAAAGAGCGCCATCGCTTGCAGCAGCGAGGTCGCCTTCGTCGGCGGAAGGTGCGTTTCGATCGCCGCGCGGTACGCGCGATCGGCCGCATCCATCTGCCGCACCGCCCCCGTCAGTTTCGCGAAGAGGTCAGCGTCGAGTTCGATCGGTGCGCGCGCCGTCGCGTAGGCGGCGAGCGCGCGCACGAGCGGTGGTGCCGCGGTCGCGGGCGTTACCGTGTGCCGGCGACCTTGGCGGCGGCCTGACGGCGCTGGTCGAGATCGGGCGACACATAGACGTCGATGACGCAGACCTTGCCGGCCTCGACGTGCTTGATGCCCTCAGCGATCGCGGCACCGATGTTTTCGCGACCGTCGATGCGGCCGATGCCGATCGCACCTTGTCCGCGCGCGAGCATCGCGAGGTCGGGTGCGGGATCGGTGATCATCTGGCCGATCCACTTCCGCTCGACCGGGCGCGACCGTTCGCGAGCGACGCGATCTTGGTGCGCGACGTCGTTGTTGTAGCAGTTGTTGTTGGCGACGATCACGAGCAACGGGATCTCGTTGGCCACCGCGGTCCAGAGGGCGGTGAGACCCATCAGGTAGTCGCCGTCGCCGAGGACGGCCACCGGCATGCGTCCGGTGCCCTTCAGCGCGAGCGCCGCCCCGACCGCGATGCCGGGACCCGCACCGACGCCGCCGCCGCCGTCGCCGCCGAGAAAATCGAGCGGATGGTGGAACGCGAACGGTGAGCCGTCGTTGAGGCCCAGCGGCAAACGGCTGTAGCAGACGTCGCGGCCGGCGAACGCCTCCGCCAACGCATCGCAGAACGACTCCATGCCCATCTCGCCGCTGGCCGTGCCGTTGGCCGACGCTTTCGTTTTCGCCGCACCGTTCGCGGCGACGGCTTTGCGCGCCGGACGCCCGAGTTCGTCGAGCATCGCGGACACGAGGTTCTCGCTGACGACGGCAAAGTGCAGATCCGACGGCACGACCGCCTGATGATCCATGCTCCAACCGTTGTGAACGTAGAAGTCGACCGACTGCTGGATGATCGTCGCCTTCGGCGACTTGCCGAAGACTTGGTTGAGCAAGCCGCCGAGATCGAATGACTCGAGGCTGAGGATCGCGTCGGCTTCATTGAGCACCGCGAGGCCGGCCTCGGTCACGCGGGTCGATGATTTGCCGACGTGCAGCGGATGGGTCGTCGGGAAGACCGAGCCCGCCCGGAAGTCGCTGATCACGCGTGCGCCGAGCGCTTCGGCGAGTGCGACGCGGTCGTTGTACGCGCCGACGTCGCGCGTCTGACGGCCGACCAGGATCACCGGGTGCTTCGCCTTGCGCATGATCTCTACGGCGCGCTTGACGTCGGCCGGCGCGGGCAGCGACGGCGCGGGCGGAGCGAAGCGTTCGAGGTTGGGCATCGGCAAGGTCTTGGCCAGCTTTTGTTCTTGCATCGCGACGTCGAGCACCACGTAGGTCGGGCCGAACGGCGGCGTGGTCGCGATCTTGTGCGCGCGCGTGATCGAATCGAGACACGCTTCAACCGAGCCCGGTTCGTCGTCCCATTTCGTGTACGGCCGCACGAGCGCGGCCGGATCGCGCGAGGTGTGAATCCAGTCGATCCACGGGCGGCGCTTCGAGGCGTCGTGGGGACCGTTCGCGCCGAGCACGACGATCGGCACGCGGTCGCACCACGCGCCGTAAAACGCCATCGTCGCGTGCATCAGCCCGACATTGGCGTGGATGACCGCCAGCATCGGCTTGCCCGTCACCTTCGCGTAGCCGTGCGCGATCGCGACGGTGTGCTCTTCGTGCAGGCAGACGAGCATCTTCGGATCGTGCGCGTCGAGATAGTTCACGAAACTATCGTGCAAGCCGCGGTAGCTCGACCCCGGCACGAGCGCCGCGTAGTCGAGCTTCAAATCGCGGAGGAGTTGCGCGATCGCGTCGCTGCCCCAGCCCATCTCGGTCATCGTCCCAGTGTCCCTTCTAGTGGTCGCGCAGCAGGCGGCCGAAGCCGGCGATGCGGTCGTTGATAGCGGTGTCGCGCAGCGCGCGCCAGATCGTGGCTTGATTGCTGGTGATCACGGGCTTGCCGAGCGTCTCTTCGAGCGCCTCGATGACGTCGGCCGACCGGATCGCCGTACAGCTGATGAAATAGGCTTCCGCCGCGTCATCGCGCAGCGCGACGGTGTCGCGGTACCACTGCGCGGGTTCGACGTTCCCCATTTGCCCGCCGCCGCTCAGCCCCAGACCGCTCTCGCGCAGGACGGTGATCCCGTAGTGCGCCAGAAACCGCACTTCGCGGTCGTTGACTTCTTGCGTGTACGGCGTGATCATCACGATCTTCGTCGCATCGAACGCGCGCAGCGCTTCGACGATCGCGTCCGACGTGATGGTGAGCGGAATCGCCGTGACGGCGGCGACGCGGCGAGCGATCTCGCCGGTGATCTCGGGCGAGTGCGTCGTCACCGCGGTGCAGTGAAAGATCAGGCGCTCGAGAGGGGCGTCGGCCAGTAGCTGCGTGGCTTCCTCGAGCCGTTCGAGCATGCCCATCGCATCGTTGCCGTCGCGCAGGCGCAACCGCGTGGTGTGCAGCGACACGCCGGCCGGCAGCATCGCGTTCATCTGCGGCTCGGCGATCGTGTTCGACGAGGGAAACATCATGCCCAGACGCGCGCGCAAACCGTAGTTTATCGCCGTGGCCGTCGGCGGATTCGACGTGGTTTGCATCAGCGGTGCGCTCCTTCGAGAACGGGCGAGCGCAGTCCGAGCCGTTCGAGGCGCGGCAGCACTTCGTCGCGGAAATAGGGCAGCTCGTCGAGATAGTTGACGAACGAGATCGCCAGCCCGTTGAAACCGGCCGCGGCGATCTCCGCGAGCGCCGCTGCGATGCGGTCGGGGTCGCCGGTCAATGGCAGCCCGCCCATGCCGCGCGCGTAGCCCGCCCGCAGTTTCGCGCGCACTTCCGGCGGGCGTTCGTTGAGGCCCTTCATCTCCATGATCGAATCGACCGCATTCCAGTCGGTGCTCTCGTCGACGTAGCGCGCGTAGTCTTCGGCTTCGCGTTGCGTGGGCCGCACCGTCACGACGCCGACCGAGTAGACGCCGATCTCATGGCCCTGCGCGCGCGCTTGCGCTTTGGCCTCGATGACGCCGCGCGCGGCCTCCTCGAAGGGCGCTTCCTCGTGTGACGCGCGCCGGGCGGTGGTGAAGAACGCATCGCAGTTGCGAATTGCGAACGCTTTGCCTTCGGGCGAGCTGCCGGCATTCATCAGGACCGGCCGGGTTGCGTCCCACGGTTTGGGTTTGGCCCGCACGCCGTGCAAGCGGATGATCTCGCCGTCGAAGTCGAAATCGTCCTCGGTCCAGATGCGGCGCAAGGCGTCGATCCATTCCTGGCCCTGCGCGTAGCGGCGCTCGTGGTCGCCCGGCTGCACGCCGAACATCTCGAACTCGCCTTCGTTCCAGCCGCAGACGATGTTCAATCCGAAGCGGCCCTCGCCGACGTGATCGGCGGTGACGATTTGCTTCGCGGCGATGATCGGCGGAAACAGCGGCGCGTGCACCGTGCCGAAGACGACGATCCGCTTGGTCTGGGCGAGCAATCCGGTTGCCCAGGTGATCGTCTCGAACGTCGCGCCCTGGTAATCCGTGTCGCCGCCGTAGCCCTTCCAGCGCCCGATCGGTAGGAGAAAGTCGAGTCCCGCCTCGTCGGCCATCTGCGCGAGCGCGAGATTGTCGCGCCACGACGCGCGCCAGCGCTCGGGAACCATCGTGACGGCGCGGCCCGACGAACAGTTCGCCCCGAACAGCCCGAGCTTGAAGGCGTTGTCGGTGTACATCGAAGCACGATCGCGGGCCACAGCCTCAAGGTCCGGGGCCAAAACTGATTTTCCTCCGCCGGTATCCAATACGCTCGCCCGGCATGGCGAATCGACACGTGGCGATCGACGGACCGGTAGCGAGCGGAAAAACCGTTGCGGCGCGTGCGTTGGCGGCATCGCTCGGGCACCTTTATCTCGATACCGGCGCGATGTACCGCGCGGCCGCGTATCTCGCCCTGCACTACGGCGTCGACCTCGACAACGAACGGGCGATCCTCGCGCTGCTCGAACACCATCGCATTCGCCTCGTCCCCGACGAGAGCGCGAGCGGCGGCTACCGCGTGGAGATCGACGGCGGCGATACGGGGACGCGCCTGTTCGATCCGGAGGTGTCGTCGGCCGTATCGACCGTTGCCGCCCTAGCCGGGGTGCGCAAGGCGATGGTTGCCGAGCAGCGGGCGATCGCCGGTGAAGGCCCCGTCGTCATGGCCGGGCGCGATATCGGCACCGTCGTGCTGCCCGACGCGCGTTTCAAATTCTTCCTGACCGCGTCGGTCGACGAGCGGGCCGAGCGGCGGGCGAAGGAGTTCGCGGAGCGCGGTTTGGACGTCGGGCTCGCCGAGGTGCGCGAGCAGATCGAGGAACGCGACCGGCTCGACCAAAACCGGGCCGTGGCGCCGCTGCGTGCGGCGCCCGACGCCGTGTTGATCGACTCGACCGCGCTGGCGGCCGCCGACGTGCTGGCCCGGATGCGGGCCATCGTGACGCGCCAGGGCTC
>DASYOE010000355.1:0-14806 GCA_036008105.1 Candidatus Lustribacter sp.
GCATGATCAGCCCGTCGATGGCCACGATGCTGGCGTTCGTCGTCACCGACGCGCCGATGTCGCGCGCCGGCTTGCAGGATGCCGTTCGCGAAGCCGCCGACGGCAGCTTCAACATGATCTCGGTCGACGGCGACATGTCGACCAACGACTCGGTCTACGCCTTCGCGAAGCCCGGCAGCGGCGATGCGACGCAAGGCTTCCGTGCCGCGCTAGCGGCGCTCTGCCGCGACCTGGCGGTCGCGATGGTGCGCGATGGTGAAGGTGCGACGAAGACGCTGGTGCTGAACGTGACCGGTGCGAAAGACGAAGCGCAAGCGCGGACGATCGGCCGTGCGGTAATCAACAGCTCGCTGGTCAAGACCGCGCTTTACGGTGAAGACCCGAATTGGGGCCGCGTCATCGCGGCAGCCGGCGCCGCGCGCGCCGGGCTCGATCCGGAGAAGTGGTCGCTCAAACTCGGCGGGCAAGCGTGGGTCGATGTCGGCGCGATCGAAGTCCTGAGCGAAGCCGAGGCGCACTTGCTGCTCGAAGAGCAAACGATCGAGATCACGCTCGATCTCGGCATCGGCGAAGCCACGGCCACCGCTTGGGGCTGCGACTTCTCCACCGACTACGTTCGCATCAACGCGCATTACCGGACATGAGCACGCTTCCGGCTGCCTCGCGCGGGGCGCGTCTCGTGACGCAACATCCGCATCTGATGGCAAATTACGCGCGCCAAGAGATCAACATCGTGCGCGGCGAGGGCGTCTCTCTGTACGACGAGTCGGGCAACCAGTACATCGATCTGGTCGCCGGCTTGGCGGTCGTGGCGCTCGGCCACGCTCATCCACGCATCGCGCGCGCCATCGCCGATCAAGCCGCGACGCTCGTGCATTGCAGCAACCTCTACCACCACGAGCCGGCCGGAACGTTAGCCGACCGGTTGGCCGAGCTCTCGGGCTTCGATGCGGTCTTCTTCTGCAACTCCGGTACCGAAGCGAACGAAGGCGCGATCAAGCTGGCGCGCAAGCATGCATGGCGCAAAGGCGAAACGGAACGCACGACGATTCTAGCTGCGAACGGATCGTTTCACGGCCGCACGTTCGGCGCACTGGCAGCCACCGACAGCCCGGCCTACAAAGAGGGCTTCGAGCCACTCCCGGGCGGGTTTGCGTTCACGCCGTTCAACGATGTCGACGCGCTCTCGGCCGCCATCGACGATCGCACCGCGGCGTTCATCGTCGAGCCGGTGCAGGGTGAGAGCGGCGTGCTGCCGGCAACGCCGGAGTTTCTGGCCGCGGCGCGCGACTTCTGCACGCAGCGCGGCGCGCTCTTGATCTTCGATGAAGTGCAGTGCGGGATGGGCCGCCTCGGGCGCCTCTTCGCCTCGCAATTATACGAGGTGATGCCGGATGCGTTCACGCTGGCCAAGTCGCTCGCGAACGGCTTGCCGATCGGCGCGCTGATCGTGCGCGGCGACGCGGCGACGAGTCTCAAGCCGGGCGATCACGGGACCACGTTCGGCGGCTCGCCGGTTCCGGCGGCGGCGGCGCTCGAACATTTGGCGATCCGCGACGTGCTCGACCTCGACGCGCACGTCGAAACGGTCGGTGCGCTGCTGCGCAACGAATTGCGTTCGGTCGCGCACCAATGGCCCGAGGTCTTCGACCCGCCGCGCGGTCACGGCTTGATGCTGGGTCTCCCGGTCAAGGAGCCGCGCCGCGCGGCCGATTTCGTGCCGCGCGGGCTGGACTTCGGCCTGATCATCAACGCCGCCGGCCGCAACACGTTGCGGTTCGTCCCGCCGCTGGTCATTACGCCCGACGAGTGCCGCGAAGGCATGCAGCGCCTGCGCGCGACGATCGCCGCTACGCTTGCCGCCTGACGATCGCTAGAAGCGATGCCCCGGGGTGCAGGTCGTCAAGACCGTGTGTTCCGGCACGGTGTAGAGCGTCGCGTTCGATCCCTTCGACCACCACTCGAGCTTGTCGTTCGCATAGCGCGCACCGTCGGCCGAGACAACGTGCGGCAGATGATAATCCTTGGCGCCCCACACGAACGACACGCGATTTTGCACGTTGTCGTATACGGCCTTGAAATGCAGGCCATTGCACATGTAGAACGCGGTGACTTTTTTGGGCATGGGCGGGGCGGTCTGGGCCGACGCAACGGTCACGCTGGAAATGAGTCCGAGAACGGCGAGAAAGCCGAAAGCGCGTAAAATCATGCTCACGGTAATCCGAGCCGGTCCGCCAGGTAACCTGCCAACCTGTCGTCGGCGAGGCGGTCCTGGCGCATCGTGTCGCGGTCGCGCACCGTGACCGAACCGTCGGTGAGCGTGTCGTAGTCGACCATGATGCAGGCCGGCGTGCCGATCTCATCCTGGCGGCGGTAGAGCTGCCCGACGTTGCCCTCGTCGTACTGCGTGCGGAAGAACGGCCGCAGGCCACGTTCGATCCGCTGCGCACGCTCGACCAGTTCCGGCTTGTTGCGCGCCAGCGGAAACACCCCGACTTGAACCGGCGCGATCTTCGGATGGAAGCGCAGCACGACGCGCTTCGTCTCCTTGCCGTTTTCCGGATCGACCATCGTTTCGTTCTCGTAGGCGTCGATCAGCATCGTGAGCGTCGTGCGGTCCATACCGGCCGAACTTTCGATGAGGATCGGGGTGTAGTGCGCTTTCGAGGCCTCATCGAAGTACCGCAGATCCTTGCCGGAAAGCTTCATATGCGCATCGAGGTCGTAGGTGCCGCGGTGCGCGATCGACTCGAGTTCGCCCCAACCCCACGGAAACAGGTACTCGACGTCGGTACCGGCCTTCGCGTAGTGCGGACGCTCGGCCGGCGTGAGCTCGTAGAAGCGCAGGCGGTCTTCGCGCACGCCGTAGTCGCTGTACCATTTCTTGCGGGCGGTGACCCACTCTTCGTAGACCTTGATGTCGTTGCCGTCGTCGGGCACGAAATACTCGAGCTCGGCCTGCTCGAACTCGCGCACGCGGAAGGTGAAGTTACCGGGCGTGATTTCGTTGCGGAACGACTTCCCGATCTGCGCGATACCGAACGGCGGCCGCTTGCGCGCGCTCTGGTAGACGTTTTTGAAGTTCACGAACATGCCCTGAGCCGTTTCGGGGCGCAGGTACGCGGCGTTGGCGGAGTCTTCCATCGGCCCGATGCTCGTCTGCATCATCAAGTTGAAGTTGCGCGGCTCGGTCAGCATGTCGCGCATCCCGCAGTCCGGACATTTATCCAGCGACGGCAGATGGTCGGCGCGAAAGCGGTGCTTGCAGTTCTTGCAATCGACCAGCTTGTCGTGAAAGGCGGCCACGTGGCCCGACGCAACCCACGTCTGCGGGTGCATGATGATCGAAGAATCGAACGCCACCACGTCGTCACGCAGTTGCACCGTCTCGCGCCACCAGGCGTCCTTGACGTTGCGCTTGAGGATCGCGCCCAGCGGCCCGTAATCGAAGAAGCCGCCGATCCCGCCGTAGATCTCGCTCGACTGAAAGATGAAGCCGCGGCGCTTGGCAAGTGCCGTAACCTCTTCCATCGTGACGCGCGGCGTTGTGTCGGTCGTTTCCCCGGAGCTCATGTCGCGTCGTTCCGCGCCGGATAGTGCCGCCCCCGCCAATCAAATCCCGCGCCGGTCACCGCGCGCCGCGTCGAGTTGAGTGCGATCGCACCGAACATCGCGATGCCCAGCGGCGCGAAAACCGCCAACCGGCGCGGGATCGAGACATAGGTCGCACCCTGAGCCGCGACCGCGACCACGAGCGCCGTGACGGCGAGCGCTTCCGCTGCCAAGCCGCGCTGCCCGCGCCGCAACGCGGCCAGCGCGAGGAGCGGCGGCGCGACGGACAGCGCGGCACAAAACACCACGCCGCCGGCAATCGCACCCACGTCGCCGCGCGCGCCGAGGTACATGTTCTTGGTGAACCCATCCCAGAGCTCGCGAAACGAGTGGTACATCCGCACGCGCACGAGCTGCGTTCCCTCGGCGACGACCAAACGAAAGCGCCCGTCGCGCTTGAGCCGGCGCGCGAACTCGATGTCTTCCACCATCGAATGGCGTAAGGCGTCGTGGCCGCCGAGCGCGTCGTAGGCAACGCGCGAGACGAGCAAATACTGTCCGTTCGCGAGCGCCCGATCCGGATGCCGCGGATCGTTGATCTCGCGGAGCGGACCGCACGCAAAGACGATCATCTGCAAGATGGCCGGCAGCAGCGCCGCTTCGGCGAACGTGCCCAGCTCCTGTCCGGTCATGATCGAGAGCGCATCGGCGCCGTGCACACGCGCGAAGGCCAGCGTCGATGCGCAGGCCGCGGGTTCGTGCCGGCTATCGGCGTCGGTGAAGAGCAGCCACTCGCCGCGCGCTAGGCGCGCACCCTGCGCGCACGCCCACGGCTTGCCGACCCAACCGTCCGGTAACGGTTCGCCGGAAACAACCTGGAGCGCCGGAAACTCGCGTTGGAGCTGCGCGAGAATCGGCGCGGTCGCGTCGGTCGAACCGTCGTCGACGACGATCACCTCGATCTCGACGCCGGCTTGCGCGAGCAGCGAACGCACACAGCCTTCGATGTTACGCTCCTCGTTGCGGGCCGGCACGACGATCGAGAGCAGCGGCCCATCGTCGAGCACATCGACCGCCGGAACGCGCATCCAGCCCGCGAGCGCGCGCGCCGATCGCCACGCGTAGAACAGCGCCGTAACCGCCACGGCGTGGGTGATCAGACGTCGCACGCGTCAGTTCGCGTGGGCGCGGGGTTGCGTTTCGGCGCGAAGTTGGCCGCAGGCAGCCGCGATGTCACGGCCCATCGGGATGCGCACCGTGCAGGCGATACCCGTCGCTTCGAGGATCGCGGTAAACGCGCGGATGCGCTCGTCGCCGGTGGCGCCGAGTTTCGCATCGGGGGTCGCGTTGTACGGGATGATGTTGACGTGATAGAGCGGGCCGCGCATCAGCCGGGCCAGCGCCTGCGCGTCCTGCGGCCGGTCGTTCACGCCGTCGAGCATCACGTACTCGAAGAAGACCTTCCGTTTGCTCTTGCTGATGTAGCGCTCGACGGCCGCCATCAATTCGGCTACCGGCCATTTGCGGTTGACCGGCATGATCGACGAGCGTACTTCGTCGGTCGGTGCGTGTAGCGAGATGGCGAGATTGACTTGGATATCTTCGCCAGCGAATTGATCGATCTGCGGCACGACGCCGACCGTGGAAATCGTGATGTGCCGATGGCCCAGACCGAAGCCGTTCGGATCGTTCAACAGGCGCACCGCATCCATCACCGGCGCGTAGTTGTGGAACGGTTCACCCATGCCCATGAACACGACGTTGGTGACTTTGCGGCCCTGTTGCGCGAGACGCCGCGCCCAGTAGCGTGCCTGATCGAAGATCTCGGTCGCGGTGAGGTGACGCGTGAACCCGGCTTGGCCGGTCGAACAGAACGCGCACGCATACGCGCAACCGGCCTGACTCGAAATGCAGATCGTGTTGCGCTCGTTGTGGTGCTGCATCAGCACCGACTCGACTTCGTTGCCGTCGTGCAGCCGGAAAAGCCCCTTGATCGTCTGCTTGTCGTTGGAGTGCTGGACGACGACCGGCGCCACGGAATCGAAGCTATAACCCTCGGCCGCGAGCGCGGAGCGCAGCTCTTTGGGTAGCACGGTCAGGCCAGCAACGTCCGCGACGAATTCCTTGGCCGCGGCCCGGTAGAGCTGCTGCAGGCGGTACTTCTTCAGCCCGTGAGCCTGCGCGAACGCCGCCCCGTCGGCGTGGCCGGCGCGGCGCGCCGTCTCGTCAGTCCAGATATCCTGGGCGGTCCGCGCGGTCATAACGCCCTATTCTAACACGGCACCCCTAGTTGCGGAACGGCCCCGAATGAGTCATCCTCTTGCCTATGAGTATCGATGACGCCGATATGGAGAACGACCAGGCGAACTATGTTCTGTCCGAGTGGGAGACGGGGGCCCGTCCCGATGGGGTTGTCGGTCAGGCCGATTATTCGTGCGGCTGCAAGGCCGTGCGCGTGTCGACGGCGGCGGGCTGGCAGTGGGTGCTGGCCAAGAACTGCAGCGACGACGAGCACGTCGCCCGTTCGCGAAACTAGGGTGCGCTAGAACAGCGTCTGCTGTTCGGCCGCGGCCGGCGGCGGTGGCGGGGCATCGATGCGTTCGCGGACGGCTTTGAGGTCGGCGAAAACGAGGCGCTTCACTTCGGTCATCGCGCCGCCGGTCTGACGCAGGATGTAGGCCGGATGGAACGTCGCGGTCACCGGGATACCGAACGGCCCCTCGAACCACTGACCGCGTTGTTTGGTGATCGAGAAGCGTTCGCCCATGAACGACTTGGCGGCCGGCGCTCCGAGCGCGAGGATCACGCGCGGCCGGATCACGTCGATCTGGGCGTCGAGATATTGCCGGCAGTTTTTCATCTCATCGGGTGTCGGCGCGCGGTTGGCCAGGCGGTGGCCGGCGTCGAGCGTCGGGCGGCACTTGACCGTGTTCGCGATGTAGACATCTTCGCGCGCGAAACCGATCGCGGCCAACATCTTCTCGAGCAGCTCGCCGGCGCGGCCGACGAACGGCCGTCCAAGCCGGTCTTCCGTTTCGCCGGGCCCCTCGCCGACGCACATCAGCGATGCACACGGGTCGCCTTCGCCGAACACGCTGTGCGTGCGGGTCGAGCCGATCGTGCACAGGCGGCACGCCTCGACCACGCTCGCTGCGGTCGCGAGCGTTTTATCGCGGGCCGTGCGTTCCGCTAAACTCATCGCGGCAATGGCTCGAGCAGCACGGCCTCACCGAACGCGATCACCTTGGTCGAACCGTCGGGCGTTTCCGAGACTTGGAATTGCAGCCCGATGATCCCATTGGCTCCGGTCGTTTCGGCCTTGCGCACGAGTTCGGCCAGGCACTCGGTGCGCGAGCGTTCGGCATCGGTCAGGTATTCGATCGGCGCAAGACCGATGAATGCGCCGATACTCCGAAACGTCGCCCGCAAGATGTTGCGCGGGCGCGTCGCCTGGCCGTAGGCGTAACCGAACGACTTCACGACCCGAAAACCGTCGACGTGTTCGAACGTGACCACGGCATCAGGTGCGATCATTTGCGGCGGATGATCCGGCGCAGCGCGAACACGGCGCCGCCGGCCGCGAGCGCGTAGAGCACGAACCGCCCGACCAGCGCCGCGACGAGCGAGCCGTACCACGCGTACCCATGATGCTTGATCCAGTACTTGCGGCGGGACGTCTGTTTGCGGCTTTCGGCCAAGCGATACTGGCCTTTGGCGCTCCCCATTCCCTCGTGAACCGCCTCGCTCGACGGCACGAACCACGTTTCCCAACCCGCGGTCGCGGCGCGCTTCGCGAAATCGACCTCTTCGTGATAGAGAAAGAAGCGTTCGTCGAACGTACCGATCTCGTCGATCACGATGCGGCGAATGGCAAGCGCGGCCCCGATGACCAGATCGACGCGCTGCTCCCGGTCGTAGTGGAAGTCGCGCAGACTCGCGCCGTTGGCAAACCGCCGCAGCGGCGCGAGTTCACCCCACGCACTCGAACGTAAGAAGGCGCCGGTCCAGGTGTCGAATTCGCCGCACGACGGCTGGATCGAGCCGTCGAGGTTGTAGATACGCGAGCCGGCAATGCCGCAGCGCGGGTGCGCGTCGAGAAATGCGACGATGTTTGCGAGCGCGCGGTCGCGCAACTCCGCATCGGGGTTGAGCAGGTAGACGTATTGCGCCGAGGTCTGCGCGAGCGCGCGGTTGACGCCGGCGCCGAAGCCGAGGTTCGCACCGTTCTCGATGACGGTGACGCGACCGGCGTACTGCCGCCGGATGAAGTCGACGCTGCCGTCGGTCGAGCCGTTGTCGGAGACGATCACCGTCGCGAAGCCCGGATCGGCCTTCAGTTCGGCGAGCGCGAACACCGAATCGAGCGCCGTCGCGATCTTCTCCTTATCGTTCCAGCAGACCAGGATAACGTCGATGCGCGCCGGCACCGCTATGCGACACTCGGCGAAAGCCGCCCGCGCGCCTGCAGATACGGCCAGATGAACGGCTCGATGTCGCCCTCGAGCACCGCCTCGGTGTTGCCGGTCTCGACCCCCGTGCGGTGATCCTTCACCAGCTGGAACGGATTGAGCGTGTACGAGCGGATCTGCGAGCCCCACTCGTTGGCGCGCCGTTCGCCGCGCAACTCTTCGAGTTTGGCCTCGCGTTCTTCGCGCTCGCGTTGCACGAGTTTGGCGCGCAAGATGTTCATCGCGACGTCGCGGTTCTGCATTTGCGAACGCTCTTGCTGTGAGGCCACGATCGTGTTGGTCGGCACGTGAATGATCCGCACGGCGGATTCGGTCTTGTTGACGTACTGGCCGCCCGCGCCGCTCGCCTTGAACGTCTCGACGCGCAGGTCTTCGGGGCGAATCTCGATGTCCTCGACGTCGCCCTCCTCGATTTCGGGCACGACGTCGACCTCGGCAAACGACGTTTGCCGGCGATGCTGCTGGTCGAACGGCGAAATGCGCACCAAACGGTGCACCCCGCGTTCGCTCTCGAGCATCCCGTACGCGTTCTTCCCGCGCACGAAGAACGTGGCCAACCGCAGCCCCGCTTCATCGGCCTCCGCTTCCTCGACCACGGTCGTATCCAAGCCGCGATTCTTCGCCCACTTCAGATACATGCGCTCGAGCATCTGCGTCCAGTCGGCCGCATCGGTGCCGCCGGCGCCGGCGCGAATCGTCACGATCGCGCCGTGCGAATCGTACGGCCGGTCGAAGTTGGCCGCCATCTCGAGCGCGTCCAAATCGGCGGTCGCGCGCGCGAGTGCGGCATCGACGTCCGCTTCGGCGCCCGGCTCGTCGCCGAGCACATCCAGCGTCTCCAGCGCCTCGTCGAGCAGCCGTTCGACCGAACCGATCGCGTCGACGTCGGCACGGACGTCGGAGATGCGCTTCATCGTGGCTTGCGCGGCCTGCGCGTCGTCCCAGAAGCCGTCGCTGCGCGACCGTTCTTCGAGTTCGGCTAGCGTCCGGCGCTTGACGGCGTCGTCAAAGACGCACCTTGAGCGCGGTCAGGCGTTCGCGGGATTTTTCGATCGCGGCTCGTTGGGCGTCAGACATGGTTGTGCTGTTTTCGGCTTCGCGCCCGCCCGGCCCCTCAGCCGTTGGTAGCGACGAGGTCGGGCGGGACCTTCCATTGCTTGAGCGGCGTGCCGGCTTCGAGCGCGCGCATCTCGCGCGCCCAGATCGTACGCAGGACGATGATCTGGATGTCGGATTTGCCGAGCCGGTCGTTCACCCGGCTGCCGATCGGAGGCTGCGCGGCCAGTGCAACCGCATCTTGAATGTTCACGATGTCGGGCCGCTGCAGATCGTGGAGGTAGAGCTCGCCGCGCACGACGGCCTCGACGATCTCCTCCGCCGGCGGCAGCCCCTTGAGCGCCTCCGCCTGCGCTTTCCGCTTGGCATGGAGGCGTTCGGCCCGCTCGCCTTCGACCAGCGCGAGGCTGACGCTGAAGCTCCGGTGACTGTAGTCGTCGACCGGAATACGATACGAGAGATGCGGCATCCAGCCGGCTTCGGCGTCGTACACCGTCACCAGCGACGCGGTCGGCATGAGCGTGTGCTGCAAGCGGATCGCGCCGTCGCTGAACGTGCACTTGCGCAAGATGCCGTACTCGGTCTCGAAGGCTTCGATCGCGGGAATCTCGCGCGTCGCGCCGCCTTCGCGGAACTCGCTGTTGCCGTGCACGAAGTTGACGTGGACCTGGTCGTTGGCGTTTTCGAGACCGTTCCAATAATTCGACGTGCGCACCCAGGAACGAATGCTCCGTTCGGCCGGCTGTTCCATCACCGCGAAGCGCCAAAATTCGGGCGGCTCGCCTTCGCCTAGGTATGCGTACACGAGGCCGAGATACGTTTGAGTCGGATAACCTTCGATGCCGACCTTCCCGGCGAACGTGTCCAATTCGGCCGGCTGCTCGATGCACGCGCCGGACTCGTCGTACTTCCAGCCGTGATAGAAGCAGCGAATGCAGTCGCCTTCGACCCAGCCGGTCGACATCTGCGTGCTGCGGTGGGCGCAGTAGTAACCGACGAGATGCGGCGTACCGGTCTCACCGCGGTAGTACGTGAACTTCTGGTTGAGCAACTCGACCGGCATGGCCCGGCCGGGCGCCACGTCGTCCAAGCGCGCGACCGGAATCCAGAACCGGCGAAAGTAGCGCCCGGCGAGCGTGCCGGGACCCGTATGGGCAAAGTCGACGGCATCGCGTTCGACGGGTGCGGTCATCGCCATGCTGGGACCCTCCGCTATTTTGACTGGTTCACGATCGTGTTGATCGTGCGCTGGTAGTCGTCCAATTCGGGATGCTGGACGTCGATTCCGTAGATATCGATGAACTTGACGCCCTTCTTCTTCGCCGCGGCGATGATCGGCGCCATCCGCGAGCCCGGCAAGAGGTAGTTGTCGCAGCCGAACTCGTCCCACAGCAGCTTTTGCCCGTCGGGCGTCAGCAGGTACGTAATGAACAGCCGGGCGGCGTTGGGGTGCGCGGCGGTCAGCGGAATGCCGGGCGAAAAGGCGTAGATCGCGGTGCCTTCCTTGGGATAGAACGACGCGATCGGCTCGCCTTTGCGCTGGCGCATGCGCACTTCTTGATCGCCGCAATCCAACCCGAAGAACGCGAACTCACCGCTCGAAACCCGGTCCGAGTCGCCGCACGTCATCAGGCCGCCGATGTTGGCCGAGAGCGCCGTGTAGAACTTGACCATGCCGTCTTTGCCCAGCACGTCGTTCAGCCCGAGATACCAGCCGATGACGCCCTGATAGGGCATCGTCGCGATCTTGCCTTTCCACTCCGGTGCCAAGAGGCCGGCGAGCGAATTCGGAACCTTGTTCGGCGGCACGTCCTTGGTGCTGTACTCTTCCGCCAAGATCGTGCTTACCACGATCACCGCGCGCTTGTCGTAGAACATCGTGTTGTTCGGCAGGCCGGGGATGTATTTGCGGTAGTCGACCGGGATCACCGATTTGGCCAAGTTCTGATCGCGGATGTGAAAGAGGATGTCGGTACTAGCGGTTTGACCGGCGCGGATCTCTTGGATCACCTGGTTCTGGAAGGCGGCGCCGTTGGGAACCGGCGAGTACTTGAACTGCAGGTTCAGGTGGTACTTCTTGTTGATCTCATCTTGCGCGCGCTTCACGCCCGCACCGCCGCCGTAGACGTCGCCCCACGCGACGTCGAGTGTGCCCTCTTTGGCCGCGGCTTGCACGAGCGCGGCCAAATTCGCGGGTTCGGGCGAATGGGCCGCATCCTGCGCGCGAACCGGCGGCGCGGCCAGCATGAGCAGCAGCGCGAAAACGAGGACGGAGCGCAAACGAGACATCGGGTTACCTCTCACTGACGGACGAGCCGAACATCGCATCGGAGCGAGGCCCGAACTGCAGGAACAGAAACAACAGCGGAACGAGCGCCAGAACGACAATCACCGCCACCGCGGCACCGCCGTTGAGCGACCCGTTGCTCCATAGGAACCACGCCACCATGGGCAAGGTCAAGTTCTTGGGGGTCGACACGAATGCTGCGAGGGTCAGTTCGCGCATGCACAGCAGCACGATGTAGATCCACGCGCCGAAGACGGCCGGCCGTACCAGCGGCAGCACGATGTCGCGGAAGACGGCGCCCACGCGCGCGCCCGACACCGCGCCGGCCTCGGTCAGGTCGGCGTGGATTTGGATCAAGCTGCTATTGGCGAGGCGGGTGCCGAAGCTGATCCAGCCGATCGTGTAGACGAGCCCGATCAGCGCGACCGTGCCATAAATCGGGACGATCTTCTGTAGGACGAAGAGCGCCGCCAGCGAGGCGCCGATGCCGAACAGAATGCCGGGCACGGCGTGCGGCATGAATGCGATCCCGTCGAGCACGAAGCGCCCGGGCGTGGTGGTTCGCACGACGATCCACGAGATCGCGAAGCTGAGCGCCACGACCGCGATCGGCACCGCCACGACGAGTTCCGCTGTGTGCGTCGCGCCGGTCAGCACGAGCGTCCACGGAATGTGCGCGAAATTCGCCATTGACATGTGCGCGAAGACGCCCGCGTCGAGCGGGACGGGATACGGCAACAGCGCGTAGAGCAGCGTGAACGCAAACGGCACGATCAGCGCGCCGCAAGCGTAGAGCGCGACGAACGCCCACGCGGCCCCCTTCCAGCGGCCCAGTTCGGTCAGCCGCGGCCGGTACGCTTTGCCGGTGATCACCGCGAACGCGCGCGCGCGCCGCAGCACCGCGCTGTAAACGAACGTCATTCCTAGCGCGAGCACGATCATCAGCGAACCACCGGCCGCGATCGTACCGTAATCGGGAAACCCATCGGCCGGATAGGCGTGAACGAACATGAACGTGCTGAAGGTGTACACACGGCTGCCCAAACCGATGACGGCCGGAATGTCGAACGCACCGACGGCAACGATCGCGACGTACATCGCGGCCGCTAGGATCGCCGGCAAAATCAACGGCAGCGTCACGTTCCAGAGCAGCGAACGCCCGGCCGCGCCGCTGATGCGCGCCGCCTCTTCGAGTGCCGGGTCCATCGTGCGCAAACTGGGCGCGACCAGCACGAACGTGAGCGACGTCAATGCGAGGCCTTGCACGAGGCCCATTCCGTAGACGTTGTTCACCGGCAGCGGCGGGAACGACAGGTGAAACACGTTCATCGCGAACGTGTTGAGCAACCCGATGCGCGGGTGCGCCAAGAGCAGCCAGCCCATTCCGACGAGAAAGCCCGGCAAGACGAGGCTCGCGAGCATCACGGTCCAGATGGCCGCGCGGCCGGGCAAATCGGTCCGCTCGGCGAGCCACGCCAGCGGCACGCCGAGCACAAACGACACCACCAGGGCGATCGCCGCGAAGATGAGCGTGTTGCTCGCCATGCGCGGCAGATTCGGGTCCCCGAGCAGTGTCGTGAAGTTGCCGAAGCCGGCGAAGCCCGCGATCAGCCCGTCTTGCATCTTGCTGAAACTCAGCACGATGACGAAGGCGAGCAGCGCCAAGATCGCGGCCGCGGTAACGAGCGCCGGGATCACCACGAACGGTCGCGCCATGGAGCGCTTTAGGCGCGACCGAGCGGTGTTTTCCTCCCGGTTGCTATTCGCTCTCGGCTAGGATCTTGTAGATCTCGCGGCGCGTCTTATCGAGGATATCGCGCACCTTTTGTTGCGAAGCGGCATCGCTCGCGCGCGCCGCTTGCATGACCGCCGCGCCGAGCTTCATCGCCGCGCCGCGCAAGTCGACCCCGTCGTCTTCGTCGTCCTCGGACGCCGCGCCGCCGGGTTTGCTCGCGAGCAGTTCGCGGCCGGCTGGGGTGATCGTGAAGACGCGCTTTCCACTGGCCATCTCGCCCGTGATGAAGCCGCCCTCTTCGAGCAGCGTCAGGGTCGGATACACCGAGCCCGGGCTCGGGCGGTAGCGTCCGTTGCTCTTGTTCTCGAGCTCCGTAATGATCTCGTAGCCGTGTCGCGGTCCAGCCGCCAGCACCTCGAGGATCAGGAACTTGATGTCACCGCGCCGGGCGCGCGGGCCGCTGCGCCAGGCGCGGAAGAACTCCTCGCGACCCGGTCCGCCCGGTCCAAATTTGCGACCCATTCGGGGTCCCATTTCGTGAAAGAACCATGCTTTCCGCATGCGCTCTCCCTTCTGTCTCGTGAAACGATCGCGACCATTCGCGACCTGTCGTCAATCTATCACGATATATCGTTAATGTCAATTAGGCCGGTACCGGCGTCCCGTGGTAGCAACCGAGCGTGTACGGGAAGTCGTAGGTCGAGACGTAGTGATAGATCGAGGTCGGGGCGCCATGCCAGGTCACGACGCTCGTCGTCCCATGGCAGGCGTCGAGGTCGGCCGACGTCAGCACCTTGCCGCCGTACCACGGTCCGTAGATGCCGTACCCGTCGAGCGCGTAGCCGAGCAGCGACGAATTTTGGGTCGCCGAGCCGGCGTCGGCCACGCACGCCTGGAGCCAGCCGTGATAATGGTAAACACCCGACTGTTGCGGATGGCCGTGACAGATGTCCTGACCTTCGCGCGCGACCGCGTCGTGGCCGATCGCATCGAACGCATTGAATACCGACACGCCGTCGAGCGCCATCCCGATGCGGCCTTGCCCCAAACATCCAGGCGACGCCGCCGGGCTCGGATTGTACGGCAGCGCGTAGTTGATCGCTTGCGCGGCAATGTGGTTGGGATTGCGGTCATAGCGATACGCCCCGTCCGCAGAGCCAATCGGAAACGTTCCGCTGGTGATCGGCGTGAGCGGCAAACCGTTGCCGCTCACGGCCAAGGACGAACCGCTCCGCACCGCCCGAAACGTTCCGGACCAACTCACGCTACCGGAAACGACGTCCTTGCTGAGAGCGTCCCAGGTGCCTCGTGCCATGTCGATCCAAGGTCCGGTTCCGGGCGGCGCCTGTCCGCGCGGGACCGCGCAAACGTAGACGCTGCCGACGGCCGGCCCCGACGTGCTGTAGCGCGAATCGCCTAACGGCAGCGCCGCACAATTCAGCGGACCGGACGACGTGCTCGCAACCGGACACGTATACGACGAAGCAGCGGCGGCGCGCCCGGACCCAGCACTGCATATCGCAATTCCAAGCACGAATACCAAGCAATGCTTCATTGCTCCGGTATACGAGCGGAGCAGCTAAGCGGCCCGCTTCTCGTCCAGATCCAGCAGTTTGAACCAGGTCGTCACGTCGGGGCGATTCGGCGCGATCTCCGCGCGCATCTTATCGAAATACTGCTGCGAGTGACCGTCCGGTTTCCAGGTAC
>DASYOE010000356.1:0-5888 GCA_036008105.1 Candidatus Lustribacter sp.
CAACATCGACGCGCAGCGCGTGCGCGGTGCGCTCTCGGCGCTCAGCGACGAGCAGCGCACGCCGATCGAAATGGGTTTCTTCGCCGGGATCACGCACGAAGAGATCGCGTCCCGTACGGGGATTCCGCTCGGTACGGTCAAGACGCGAATCCGGACCGGGTTGCGCCGAATGCGCGAAGCGTTGAACGAGACGGTGTCGCGATGAACGATACGCCGGACCGCCAAGAACTACTCGACCTCGTCGCGGCGTACGCCTTGGGCGTCCTGCCGGCCACGCAATGCAGCCTCGTCGCGGCATTCATCCTCTCCGACGCCGAGGCGCGGCGTGAATACGATGAGCTGCGGGCCACCGCCAACCTCGTCGGCCTCTCGGCTGAGGAACCGGTCGACAGCGCCCGGGCGGCGCGGATGAAAGAACGCCTGATGGCGGCCGTGCGCAGCGACGCCGCGCCGCGCCGCGTGCCGGTCAGCGCGACGCGCTCGAGCGCGATGTGGGGCACGACGCTTGCCGCAGCCGCCGCGGTCGTGTTCGCGCTGGTCAGCGTGATCCAGAACTTCGGCCTGCGTTCGGATCTGAGCGACGCGCAGGGCCGCGTCGCAACGCTGCAAACGCGCATCGATGCGGAGCAGCGCACGGTTGCGCGCGACCGGCGCATGCTTACCGACCTCGCCGCCGGCGATGCAAAACGTTATCCGGTGGCCTTCGGCACGGTCGTGACGCGCGGCGCGCACGTCTACCTCGCGCTCTCGTCGCTCCCGCCGCTGCCGCGCGGCCGCGTCTATCAAGCCTGGACGCTTGCGCGTGGCGCCAAGGCGGTCGCACCCAGCGTCACCTTCAGCCCGAGCCAAGAGGGGCTCACGCTCGTCCCGTTGCCGGAAGATGCCGGCAACTTGGCAGCCGTCGCCGTCAGCGTTGAACCGGAAGGCGGTAGCCGCCAGCCGACGACGAAACCCGCGTTCGTTCAACCGCTTAGCTGACACCCTGCTCGAATCCGTCAATCGTCACAATCGACGCGACGCACTCGCCTTCGTGGCGGCGCGTCCGTTTGAGAATGCCTTCCTGCATTGGGTGCTCGACGGCGGCCACGGACCCTACGCGCCCGACGAGCTCGTGCTCGATCGCAAACGCGACGGCACGGTGCGCGGTGTGATCTACTACGGCGCGCAACTCGTGGTGGCGGCGGACGAACCCCCCGCGCTCGACGCCTTCGCGATCGAGACGCGGAAGTATCCGGGGCTGCGCAGCTTCGTCGGACCGAAGCGCGCGGTCGACGGGATCTGGAACCGGATCAAGACGTGGCATCCGGCGCCGGCGATCGTGCGCGAACGGCAACCGCTCTACGCGCTGTGGCCGCAAGGGCTGGGTTCGTTCGACGACGTCGACGTTCGCCCGGCGCGCAGCGACGAGACGGAGCTGGTCGCCGAGCACTCGGCGCGCATGATCGTCGGGGAGCTCGGCTACGATCCGCGCGCGCAGCGCTCGACGTTTCTGGCCGGCGTCCGGCATGCGATCGAGGGCGGCAGCTGGTGGGTCTGGATCGTCGACAACGAGCTGCGCTTCCAATGCAACATCGGAGCGCGCACGCCGGTGACCGCACAGATTCAGGGCGTGTGGACGCCGCCCGCGCTGCGTGGCCGCGGCTACGCGACGAGCGCGCTGGCCGCGACCGCGCGCCGCCTGCTCGGCGATAATCCCACCGTCTCGCTGTACGTCAACGATTTCAACGTGAACGCGATCGCGCTCTACGACCGCATCGGCTTCACCCGCGTCGGCGAGCTTTCGACGTACTTGTTCCCGTGAAACGCGCGCTCATCGTCGACGCCGCGCTCGTCGTCCTCGCGTTCGTCGTTGCGAAGCTGCCGCTGTCGGCTGCGTTCGTCGAGCAGGTCTATGCCAACGGCTTCTTCGCGGCGTTGAACCGGACGTTCGTGCCCCTCGCCAACCTCGTACCGTTTGCGGTGGGCGACGTGGAAGCACTGCTCGTCTTGGCAGCGGTGGTGTACGTATGGACGCGGCCGATCCCGGTGCCGGTGCGCGCCGCGCACACGGTCGCGCTCGGTGCGGCGATCGCGATCGCCTTCAACCTGTTGTGGGGCTGGAACTACCGGCGCGCGCCGGTGATCGCGCGCGTCGATTACGCGGCCGCGCGGGTGACCCCGGCGCGCGTCTCGGCCTTCGCCGACCGCATCGCCGCCATCCTCAACGACGACGTCGGTCCCGCGCACGAACGCATGCGCACCGAGAGTCCGGCCGCGATGCGCGCCGAATTGGCCCGCGACTTCGTGCCGGTCGTCGAACGGCTCGGCGACGCGTGGACGCCCGCGCTCACCGTTCCGAAGACCACGCTGGCGGACGTGCTCTACGAGATGGCCGGCGTCGGCGGACAATACGACCCGTTCGCGTTTGAAACGCTGCTCGACGCGTCGTTCCTGCCGTTCGAAGTTCCGCGCGCGCTCGCGCACGAGTGGTCGCACGTCTCGGGTTTCGGTGATGAAGGCGATGCCAACCTGATCGGGACGTTGACGTGTCTCCGTTCGGCCGATCCGCTGATCCGCTATTCGGGCGCCTACTGGACGTACGGCGAGTTGCCGGAGAGCGACCGCAAGCGCATGCATCTGTCACCGGTGGTCGTAGCCGATTTCAACGCCGGGCGCGAACGCTTCGAACGCTACTACAACCCACGGCTATTTTCGATCAGCTGGAACTTCTACGACAGCTACCTGCGAGCCAACGGCGTTGCCGGCGGCGTGGTGAGCTATAGCCGGTTTCTCCAGCTGCTCGTCGGAACCGAATTCGACGCCGCCGGTCTGCCGCTGCGCGCGCCCGCTACAGGAAGCGCGTCGGCCAGTTGATCGTGCGCCACATGTGGGACGACGGGCTGTCGTCCCAACCCAAGCCCTCTTCGGGCTGACGGAAATTGCGCGCGACGATGTCGCGGAACGGATCGAGGCTGACCGACATCGTCTTATCGAACGAATAGATGTCGTTGACCGTGATCAGCCGCGCCGTTTCGTACCATTTGTGGTTCTTGATCTTCTGGTAGGCGCGCTCGATGTACGGCTCGGGCTTGTAGTCGGCGCCGAAAAACTTGATGTAGAGATCGGGATACGCGTAGCCGTACTTCTCGTCGGGATAGAACCGCAGCACCTGATGGGCGCGGATCGCCCAGCTCACTTCTTCCGCGACGTAGGGCTCGAGCAGTTGCGCGCCCCAGTAGCCGTGATCGCCGCGAATGAACATCGACACGGCCATGTCGTGGACGAGACACGCCATGATGATCTTCTCTTCGCAACCCGCCCGGAGCGCGTGGGTCGCGCTCTGCAGCAGATGCGTTGCCGGCGCCATTCGCAACGCGAAGAAATCGAGCAGCGTCGGTTTGTCGGGCATCTTCGGTAGCCGCGCGTCGGCGCCCATGTTGAATCGCTTGCCCTGGAACTCGGGCCGGTCCGATTGCACCTCGAGCGGCAGGCGCGGATCGCGTTCGCCCGAGGTGTAGAGCGGAGCTTTGACCGGGATGAAGCTATCGAGCTCGTCGCTCAACTGTTTTTCGAGCGCATCGGCGCGCTCCGAAAGCGAGGCTCCAGCTAGCGTGTCCATGCGACGGGGTTCGGGCTAGGTACGGACAATTCCGGGTTCGGCGGTCACCGGAGCGTCGGGTTCGGGCGCCGGCCGGCCGAGCGGAAGCGCGTACACCACCGTGTCGCCGGCTGCGATTTCGGCCAGGCTGTGGATTAGCACCACGCCACGTCCGGCGCGCCAGGCGCAGAGCGGCATCGCATCCGCGGTCGGCGGTTGGCTGCCGTTGCCACCCCAACGCTGCACGATCGTGTGCTCCTCGCCGGCGTAGCGGACGCGGCCCAAGGTTCCCGGATAGCGCGCGAGACCGGCAAACGCGGGCGCGGTCAGCGCGGCCGGCGAGAACGTCGCGATCCCGAACAGCCGGGCCGTCGCCTGCGCGAACGTCCGGTTCTCCATCCGGACGACCAGCGGGATGTCGGCGCGCATGGCGCGCGCGCCAAGCGCGATCTCCAAATTTCCCGGATCGCTATTGGTGAGCACGACCACCGCGGCCGCATGCTGCACGTCGCAGAGCCCGAGCACGTCTTCGTTCGTTGCGTCGCCGGTGAGCAGGTCGATGCGGCTCTCCCGCGCGCGCCGGATCAACGTCGGGTCGGGGTGCGAATCGATGACGACCACGTGTTTGCCGGTTTGCATCAACAGGTTCACGACCGCGCTGCCGATCCGCCCGCCGCCGCACACGACGACGTGTCCGTGCGCGCGGATCCGCCGCAACCCTTGCTGGGCGGTCCACTGCGCGCGTGTGATCGCGGCGGTAACGTAACCGATGAAGATGCTCGTAAAGACGGTTCCGCCGATCATCACGATCATCGCGCCGGCGATCACCGCGATGCCCCGGCGCACGACCGAGGTGTCGCCGAAACCCGTGCTCGTCATCGCCTGCACGACGTCGAACGCCGAACCGGGCCACGTCAACCGCAACGCGAAGTGAAAGAACACCGCCGCGAGGAGGTAGAACACGACCGCGCTGATCGCGATCGTGCGCAGGATCGGGTTCACGCGCGCCAGCGTCTCGACGGCCGACGCGACGAGCGTGCGCCGCGACCCGGCGGGCGGCGTTCGCTCCCGCCGCACGTCGGTCGAACGCCGTTCGATGACCGGCCCAAACGCCACCAATTCGTCGCTGGGGTCGATGAGCGCGTCGGGCACCGGTTCGCGGCGCTCGCCCAACGCGACGATCCGCAGGTTTAGCCGTTGCTCGGCTTCGGCCACGGTCAGGTGGCTCACGTCGAACGTGCCCGCGAGCCCGTGCGTGAAGCCGACGAACGCGCCCGACTCCTGATCGGGAAAACGCAACGCGAAGAAACAGCCCGGATCGAGCGCCGCACCGGCGTACGTTGCGGCCGAATGCGCGGCCGGTGAGAGCACGGTCGAGTCGGACAGATTCTGCTCGATCTTCCGGCCGATCTTCGTGCCGAACTGACGCAACACGACGCGAATGCGCGGGTTGAGCATGCGCGCGCGCAGCGCGATCGATAGGTTCCGTTCGTCGTCGCCCGAGAGCGTGAGGATCGCGACCGCATCCGCGACGCCCGCCCCGAGGAGCCCCTCGTCGCTGTCGGCAGCGTCCGGCGCGACCACGCCGATGCGCGTGCCGCCGGCCGCGGCCAACTCGACGCGAACGCGCTCGGCCAATACGTCGTCGCCGACGATCAGAATCGCGGGGTCGTGCGCGTGCCCATCGGTCACGGGTCCTTCGTTCCGCGCCGCTTCCCGGGCGCCCCGTCTAGTCCAGGCGCCAGTAGGTCGCGACGAAGGCCCAGCCGAGCACCACCAGCGCGACCGCCACGGCCGCCGCTTCGACGCGCCGTGCGCGATCGGCCGGTGCGCCGATCAGCAGCGCGACGAGCGCGCCGAGCGCGCCGCCCACCAGACCGCTCGCAACGTCGAATGAATGTTCGGCAAACGTTTCGGTCGAGTGCGCGAACGCGATCTGGCCGAGCTCGATCGCGTACGAGTAGGCGGTGAGGGCGATGCCGGCGCCGAGCACGCCGTGCACGCGACGCACGCGCGACCGCTCGAGCACGAAGCCCAACAGCGCGAACGCCAACACGGCGTAGATCTTGCGCACGAGTTCGTGGTGCGGAAGCGAAACCGGCGAGGTGAGATCGTAGGCCTCGCCGCTCAACGAGATCACGTAGAGGACGAGCGCGGCGACGACCCCGAACGCGCGCCAGAAAGTGGTCGGCACGGAACGGACGTTTCCGCAGCGCCAGCGTATCACTTCCTTCATGACGCCAGGCCGCGAGCAACTCTACAGCCCGAACGCTCTCAAGCTGGGCATCTTCGGCGCGAACATGTCGTCGGG
>DASYOE010000357.1:0-6732 GCA_036008105.1 Candidatus Lustribacter sp.
TCAAGGGAGTCGATCCGCTGACCGGTCACGAATTCGATAACACCCGCCGCTACATCGACGAGGCGCCCATCAGTGCCGCCGACCGCAAGAAGATATTCGACGAAAATCCGCGCCGGGTCTTCAGCCGGCTGAAGCAGTACCTAGGAACTCCATGATGCGCGCGGGAGCGTTGGCTTCGGTCTGATCGGCCGGCGCGACGTCCCAGTAGGCGGCGCGCGGGAGACACTCGGCGAGGTAACGCGCGCCGGACGTCGCGTGCGCGGCATCCGCACCGGGAATGACCAGCGCCGGGATGTCGAGGTTCATCAGATCTTCCGGCTCGGCGCCGGGCGAGGTATCGCGATCGTACATCGTGCGCGCGATGCCGGCGACCAGCGCGCTGTAGCGCGCGACGTCGAGCTTGACGTACGCCGCCGCAAATGCGGGGTCGTTCTTCAGCACCGATACCCAGGGGCCCCCGCGCGGATCGGCGCCGAAATGTTTGCCCTCGCGCCGCGCCAGCTCGACGACGCCGGCCAGACCCTCTTGCTGCACGAACCCGAGGTGCTGCGAAAAGCGCAGGTGCGAATTGATGCGATACGCGGCCCCGCCGACCGGCCAGATCAAGGTGAGGCTCCTCGTCGATTCCGGATAGGCGACGCCGAACGCGACCGCGCACGGCACGCCCATGCAGCCGCCGAGCACGTTCGCTTTCGCGATGCCCAGGTGGTCGAGCAACGCTTTGCCCTGCACGGCGTAATCGTGCCAGCCGAAGTGCTCGATGCGGCCGCTCGACGCCCCGGTTTCGCGCCGGTCGAACATGATGCACGTGTACGATTTCGTGAGGTGATCGAGGATCTTGATCTTCGCGTAGACGCCGATCGCCGACCACTTCTCCAGCGTCGCGTCGAAGCCGCCGGGCGAATACATCAAAAGCGGTGGGCCGGAGCCCACCACTTCGTAGCGCGTGCTGATGCCGTCGAGGATCGCGGCGGGCATCAGCTCAGTTTTTGTGCCACGGATCGATCGTGACGTGGATCGCCTGGTTCCCGTTCTTGTCGCGGATCTCGCCCGCCACCAACCGCAGTGCCTCGTCGACGCCCTCGAGACCGAACTCGTGCGTCGACATCGCTTCGAGGTCCATCGTCCCCGACGCCATCAGCTCGAGCGCCATTTCAACGGCCTTGAAGCTGTGCCCGCGCACGCCGCGGAAGTTGATCGTCTTGCCGATGACCGAATCGAGCGCGAAGCCGTCGATCGGTTTGTGCTTGAACGCCGCGGCGATGAAGCGCCCGCCGCGCAGCTTGAGGATATCGAGGCCGCCGTTGATCACTTCGGTCGCACCGCCCGACGACACGTCCAGTACGAGATCGGCGCCTTTGCCGCCGGTGATCTCGGCGACGCGGTCGCGCAGCGACTCCTCATCGACCGCGATCGTGTGATCGGCGCCGAGCCGCTTCGCGACGTCGAGCCGCAAGCGGTCGCGGGCGAGACCCGTCGAGATGACGGTGCGCGCGCCGGCCGCCTTGGCGGCCACGACGCACGCGAGACCTTGTTGCCCGGGGCCTTGCACGACGACGGTTTCGCCGACCGTCGCGCCGCCGTCGAGGTAGGCCCACTGGAAGCCGTTGCCGATCGGCAGCGCCATCGCGGCCATGCGCGGCGGCACGTTGGCCGGAACCTTGTGCATCACCGCGCGCGGATGGATGTACTGGAACTGACTGTAGCCGCCCCACAAGCCCGGCCACACGTCGGTCGTCGTCGAACCGTAGCGCAGCCCGCGCGACCAGCGGTTGGTGCCATCGCAGGCGCGGTACTCGCCGGCCCGGCAGAGATTGCAGCTGCCGCACGGCAGATATTCCTCGAGCGCGACGTAATCGCCGACCTTGACGCCCCAGCGCTCGCCGGCCAGATCGCCGAGCTTCTCGATGATCCCGACGTTCTCGTGGCCCAGGATGCGCGGCACGCGGGTCGCGTCCTGATAACCGGGGACGTCGGCACCGCAGATGCCGGCGGCCAGCACGCGCAGGATACCCGCGTCGGCTGGGATCTCGGGCAGCTCGAACTGCTGGATCTGCGTCTGCTTGGGCGCGATCATGACGGCGGCGCGCATGGTGTCGGTGATGGCGGTCTCCTCGTAAGAATGTAGCGCTAGAACTTCGCGATCAGCTCGGGCGCGAATTCGGCTTCCCAGGTTTTTCCCGGCGGAACGACCGCATCGTAGGGTCGCACGCGCTCGTACGTCGACGGGTCCACCGCGCGCGGCGGTTTCCCTTCCTCCACGGCCTGCACCGCTTCGAGCAGCAACTGACGGCAGGCGATGATCGCCTTGTCGGTCGTGCCCAGGTGTTCTTTCGAGCGGTCGACGACCGGGCCCATGCCTTCTTGTAAGGCGTAGTCCTGGGTGTTGAGGCCGACGATGCCGGTGAAGTTTTTGGTCTTCTGCATCTGCCGGTCGATCAGGTAGTCGTTGCCGAGGTTCTTCTTGAGTTCGAACGTGCCGGGAACGAGGTCGTCGGCGCCGCGGCCCCAACGCGCTTCATCCTTGGCGTACCAGTCGGGCGTGATCGGAACGTTTTCGTCGTAGCTCCAGATCGTGTTAAACACCCAGGTGTGCTCGTCGTCGATCGGCACCCAGATGTGTCCGTCGAGCCGCGGCACGTCGGCCTTGCCGATACCGGTCCACGAGGTCACGCCGCCGCGCATCTGCTGCGCCGGCATCACGTAGTGATACACGCGCACGTACTGGCCGTCGTCGCCGAGGTTGCGCGTGGAGACGTACGTGTAGCCGTAGTCGGTGCGCTCCACGTCCAGGCGCGGCGCGCCGTCGCGAGCGCGTATCTGGTTCGGATCGCCGAGTTTCTCGTTGTGCGCGAACGACGAGTGCGCGGTATCCAAGCCGCCCTCGAGGGCTTGCAGATAGTTGGCGTTCTCGAACGTCTTGGACACGCCCCGATGCGTTGCCGGCGCGCGCACCCACTCGTAGTTCGGCGGCGGCGGCTGCAGCTCGGGCGGGCCCATGTAGATCCAGACGATACTGCCGCCTTCCCAGGTCGGGTACGCCTTGACGGTAACCTTGCTCTTGAACAGCGAGTCGGGCGGTTCCGACGGCATGTCGACGCAGGTGCCGTTCTTGTCGAACTTCCAGCCGTGATAGACGCAGCGCAGTCCGCACTCCTCGTTGCGCCCGAAGAACAACGGCGCGCGCCGGTGCGGGCAAAACGCGTCGACGATCCCGACGTCGCCGTTCGTATCGCGAAATGCCACGAGGTCTTCACCCAGCAGCCGCACGCGCAGCGGCGGGCCATCGGGCTCGGCAAGCTCGCGGCTCAGCAGCGCCGGTTGCCAATAGCGCCGGAACAGCTCGCCGCCCGGCGTTCCGGGGCCGACGCGGGTGATTCGTTCGCTATCCGACGGCTTGAGCACGTGTTCTCCGATTTAAAGGGCGATGCAGACGTTCTTGAGTTCGCTGTAAAATTCGAGTGACAGGCGGCCGCCTTCGCGGCCGATCCCCGATTCGCGCATGCCGCCGAACGGGGTGCGCAGATCGCGCACGAACCAGCAGTTCACCCACACGATACCGGCCCGGATGCGCCGCGCGACGCGGTGGGCCCGCTGCAAATCGCGCGTGAATATCGT
This sequence comes from Candidatus Lustribacter sp., assembly GCA_036008105.1. Taxonomy (GTDB): domain Bacteria; phylum Vulcanimicrobiota; class Vulcanimicrobiia; order Vulcanimicrobiales; family Vulcanimicrobiaceae; genus Lustribacter. The sequence goes on from DASYOE010000357.1 coordinate 3,619, forward strand.
TGCCGCGAGGCCGTACTTCACGTCGTTCGCCAAGGCCACGCCTTCGTCTTCGGTGTCGAACGGCGCGATCGTCACGACCGGCCCGAACACTTCTTCCTGACAGATGCGCATCTTGTTGTTCACGTCGACGAACGCGGTCGGTTTGAGGAACGCGCCCTTGTCGAACGGCGCCGGCAAGGCCGGGCGCTCGCCGCCGAAGAGCAGCCGCGCGCCTTCCGCTTTGGCGATCTCGATGTAGCCCACGACGCGCTCGTAATGTTCGCGGTCGACGAGCGACCCGATCGAGGTCGCCTCGTCGAGCGGATCGCCGAAGACGAGCGCTTCGGCCGCGGCCTGATAGCGTTTGCAGAACTCGTCGAAGAGCGGACGCTGCACGAGCAGCCGCGGCGAGGCCAGACACACCTCGCCTTGGTTGAGGAACGTTGAGCGGATCGTTTGCGCGACGACCAGATCCAGATCGGCGTCGGCAAAGATCACCGCGGCGGCCTTGCCGCCGAGCTCGAACGACACTTCTTTCAGCCCGTCGGCAGCGGCTTTCATGATCGCTTTTCCGGTCGTCGTTTCGCCGGTGAACGAGATGCAGTCGACGCCGGGATGTTCGGTGATCGCCGAACCGGCGGCGTTGGGCCCGAAGCCTTGCACGATGTTCAAGACGCCTGGGGGCAGGCCGGCTTCGTTGGCGATCTCGCCCAAAAAGCTGGCCGTGATCGGGGTGAACTCGGCCGGCTTGCACACGACGGTGTTCCCGCACGCCAGCGCCGGAGCGAGCTTCCAGGTCAGCAGCAGCAACGGCAGGTTCCACGGGCTGATGCAGCCGGCCACGCCGACCGGTTCGCGGAGCGTGTAGTTGAGGAACTTGTCGTCGACCGGGTTGCAGTCGGTCGAGACGTACTTGACCATCTCGGCGAAAAACTCGAAGTTGTACGCCGAACGCGGGATATCGAGGTGCGAGCTCTCGCGGATCGGTTTGCCGGTATCGAGCGACTCGAGTTCGCTCAGCTCGGTCATCCGCTTCTTGATGCCGGCGGCGAGCTTGATGAGGATCGCCGAACGCTCGGCCACCGGCATTTTCGGCCACGGTCCCTCGTCGAACGCGCGGCGCGCGGCCTTCACCGCCAAGTCGACGTCCGCGTAACCTGCCTCCGCGACGCGCGCGATGACTTCACCCGTGGCCGGGTTGACGTCGTCGAACGTCTTGCCGCTCACGGCGTCGACGTATTTGCCGTCGATGAAGAGCTTCACGTCGAGCATGCCCGTCCGTGGAAGCGTGCGCAGTTCTTGTAACACCAATTACCCCTTCGCGGTCGCCGTCGCGCGCCCCAATCCCCAGTGCACGCTCGGATATTCTTGCAACAACACGCGGCAGACGCTCTCGTCCACCGCGAAACATTTGGCGAGCACCGTCAGCAAGTCGGCGATGAACGCCGCGCGCTTCTCCTCGGTGCGGCCGGCCAGGATCGACGCCCACGCGACGATCCACGGCGGCTGGATGCCGCCGGTCTTCCCGGCCACCATGACGGCCTGCGGATCGAGGTCGACGAACGCGATGCGCACTTGCACCGGCGCCACCTCGAGATCGCGCACGATACACTCGGCCACCGCGGCCAGTGCCTCGCCGCGCGACGTCTGCGGCGGCAAGGCGATCGACGACTCGATCCGGACGATCGGCATCAGAAGGACGTCAGACGCAGCGTAGCGTCAACGAGCCGAGCTGCGCGATCGACACCCGCACCACGTCGCCGGGCGCGATCGTCACCGCATCGTTCAGCGCACCGGTCATCACGACCGTACCGGCCGGAATGGACTCGCCGTGTTCGGCCAGTTTGTTCGCTAGCCACGCGAGCCCGTTGGCCGGGTCGCCCAAAATCGCCGCGCCCGCAGCGGTTGAGACAACCTCGCCGTTCTTTTCGAACACGACGCCGAGCGTGCGCAGATCGAGATCCTTGGCCGGCACGCGAAACGTCGAGATCGTGTGGCGCGCGGCCGACGTGTTATCGGCGATCACGTCGGTGAGCGTGAAACGGAAATCCTTATAGCGGCTGTCGATGACCTCCATCGCGCAACACGCCGATTCGATGGCGGCCCGCGCCTGATCCGCCGTAACGCCGGGTCCCTGCAGCTCTTTGCCGGTGACGATCGCAATTTCGGGTTCGGCTTTGGGGTGAATCAGCGACGCGACGCGCAGCGCCTCGCCCTCGTTGACCATGCGCGACGCCAGCAGCAAGCCGTAGATCGGTTCCCCGACGCTCATCTGCTTTTGCTTCGCAGCGCTCGTCAGGCCGAGCTTGAGCCCCGAGATGCGGGTCCCCTCGCCCAACTCTTGCCCGACGACGAGCCGCTTCTGAATCGCATAAGCGGTGCGTTCGTCGAGTTCGGGCCACGTGTCGGTCAGCGGCTCGATCTCGAACCGCCCGCCATCGGCCGCTTGCAGACGGCCGAGCGCCCACGCGATCTTATCGGTGGCGACCGACGTCATCAGACGGCCGCGAGTTCCGGTGCCGGCGTAACGCCGGCTTCGGCCGCGAGTTCGATCGCGCACTCGACGATGATATCTTCCTGACCGCCGACCGCTTTGCGCTTGCCGACCGCTTCGAGAATCTTCGCGGTCGGAACGCCGAAGCGCTTGGACGCATTTTCGGCGTGGCGCAAGAAGCTCGAGTACACGCCGGCGTAGCCGAGCACGAGGGCCGGCCGGTTGACGATCGGCGTGATGCCGATCTCGCCGCCGATGATGTCTTCGGCGACGTCCATCACGCCGTACAGATCGATGCCCGTCTCCCAGCCCATCTTGTTGAAGACCGCGACGATCGCTTCGGTCGCGGCGTTGCCGGCCCCGGCACCGAGGCCGCGGCACGCGCCGTCGATGTTGTCGGCACCGGCCTTGACCGCGGTCACGGCGTTGCCGACGCCCAGACCCAAGTTGTTGTGGGCGTGGAATCCGACGTGCGTCTTCGGTTGGAGCGCGGCGCGCAGCGCGGTGACGCGATCGTGCACCATGTCCATCGTCTGCGCACCGGCCGAGTCGACGACGTAGACGACGTCGGCGCCGTACGACTCCATCAGCTTCGCCTGCACCACGAGGTCGGCCGGTTCGATGAGGTGCGACATCATCAG
>DASYOE010000358.1:0-10456 GCA_036008105.1 Candidatus Lustribacter sp.
TGGCTTGGATGTCGCCGCCCTGGGCGGTGCGGGTGTCGGCCAGGTTCCAGAGGCTGTCGCCCGACCTGACCGTGACGGTCGTGTAGGTCACCGGCTTAGCAGCGTGGAGCTGGGTGGCCGAGAGCGCTGGGAGCGTGACCACGAGGCTGAGGCCTGCGATCGCGATCAGCGGCATCAGGGTGAAGCGTTTTCTCGACGGTCCGCGCATTTCTCGTGTACTCCCTAGATATAGTGCCAAACGCTTGTTCGTCCACCAGATAGTACCATTCGGACCGGCCAAGCGTCAAGGTAGGACTCGAACGTATGTTTGCATTTCAGGACGCAATCGTGCTAGGATCGGACCCAATACGGGCAGCGTGCGCTCACGCTGTGCCTACTGGGTGGCACTACCGAAGGGCACCGCCGGTGTTCTGGAGTCTGCCGCCGATCGGAGGAACCATGATCGATCGAGGAACGACCGAAAAACAGCTCAGGATCCTCGACGTCATCCGCGAGTTTACGGCCGAAATGGGGTACCCGCCGTCCGTCCGCGAGATCGGCGAACGGGTCGGGCTGTCATCCTCGTCGACCGTCCAGTCCCACCTCAAGACGCTCGAGCGTCGCGGCCTGCTGCGCCGCGACCCGACCAAGCCGCGCGCCCTGGTGCCGGCCGACATGGTGCTGCGTGCGGTAGCATCGCCGGCTCGCCGCGAGCCCGGACCCGAGACGGTGTCCCTCCCGATCGTGGGCCGGGTCGCGGCCGGCGTGCCGATCACGGCGGCCGAGAACCTCGAAGACACGTTCGTACTGCCGGCGAGCTTCGTCGGCCGCAACGGCTCCTTTATGCTGCGCGTGAAGGGCGACTCGATGATCGAGGCCGCGATCCTCGACGGCGATCTGATCGTGGTCGAACCGAAACCGGACGCGCACAACGGCGAGATCGTCGTGGCGATGATCGACGGCGAGGCAACCGTCAAACGCTTCTACCGCGAAGCCGGCCGGATCCGGCTGCAGCCGGAGAATCGTAGCATGGAGCCAATCTACGTCGACGATGTTACGGTCGTCGGACGAGTCGAGGCAGTCGTCAGACGGCTCTGAACCGGTCCTCGTACAAGGACTGAGCTGGCTCGAGGGGCGCGTCGCGCCCTTCGCCAAGCGTTTCGGCAACGCGCCGGCCGTGCTCGCGCTGCGCGAAGCACTGCCGATCAGCTTCGGCGGTTTGCTGGTGGCGCTCACGGTGCTGATCGTGTTCTTCGAGCCCGGGGCGTTCGTCAACCGGCTCAAACTCAGCATTCCGGGCGCGTTCGCGGTGATGTCGATCATGCTGCTGCTCGTGCTCGCGCTGCGCTTAGCGCAGCGGCTCGAACTGCCGATCGTCGCGCTGCTCGCGGCCGCCGCCTGCGCCTTCGGTCTCGCGTTGCCGCGCGCGGCGTGGAAATCGTTCACGGTGCTCGCCGCGACGCTGGGCACCTCGGGCCTCTTCACCGCGATCGTGTGCTGCCTCGCCGCGGCCGGAGCGATCGTGTGGATGCGCCGGCGCCTTGGCGGCAACGCGGGAACGGCGGCCGGCGTGGCCCTGGTCGCCCTCGTGTCGGGCACGCTCTTCGCGCTTCACGTCTCCATTGCGGCGCTGCTCGCCGCGCTGCTGGCGCCGCTCGGATTTTTGGGCGACAGCTTCGTCGCGCTGTTCTTGATCGCCGGAATGGAATGCTTGTTGTGGCTGTTCGGCATTCACGGTCCCGCGCTCTTGGCCGCGATCGTATTGCCGGTGTACTTGAATTTCCAAGTCGAGAACACCGCCGCGTTTCACGAAGGGTTGCCGCTCCCGCATCTGGTCGCGGTGTCGACGTTCATGTTCGTCTTCACCGGCGGTTGCGGCGCGACGCTGCCGATGGTGCTGCTGATGCTGCGCAGCCGCGTGCCGCGCTTGCGTACGTTCGCCTACGCCACGTTGTTGCCGTCGCTGATCAACACGAACGAACCGGTGATGTTCGGTTTGCCGCTGGTCTATAACCCCGTGCTGGGCATCCCGTATCTGCTGGCGCCGCTGGCGCTGGTGTGCACGACGTATGCCGCGCTCGCGCTGCACTTGGTGCGCGCACCGATCTACTATCTGCCGTCCACGCTGCCGATCTTCCTGAACGTGTTTCTCACCACGCTCGATTGGCGCGCGATCCCGCTCTTGGCGGTGAACATCGTGGTCGCGGGCGCGATCTATCTGCCGTTCGTGCGGATGTACGAAGCGATGGAGCTGGCCCAGCCGTGATCGAATCGATCATCGGCAAGCGGCGGATCCACGACGCCGTGCGGGCCGCGGCCGAAACCGCGCTGCCGCGCTTGCTGGCGGAAGATCCGCGCCGGCGTGCGATCCGGATGCGCGTGCTGGACGCGTTTCTGGCCGAAGGCATCGCCGAGAGCGACCTCGCCGGTTCGACCGGATACGGCTACGACGATGCGGCGCGCGAGCGGTACGAATCGCTGCTGGCGCGCGTCTTCCACGCCGAACGCGTGCTGGCGCGGCTGTCGATCGTGAGCGGAACGCATGCGATCGTCGCCGCGCTCGATGCGCTGCTCGTTCCCGGACAGCGGCTGTTGTGCGCGAACGGCGCGCCGTACGACACGTTGCGGTTCGCACTCGTCGACGCACCGCATTCGCTGGTCGCGCGCGGCGTGGAATACGCCGAAGTCGACCGGACGATTACCGGCGACGCCGACCTCCCCGCCCTGATCGCCGCGTTGCGCGAACATCCGCCGGCGGTGCTGTTCGTGCAGCGTTCGCGCGGCTACGCCGCCCGGCGTTCGCTCTCGATCGCGGCGATCGAGCGCATCGTCGACGTGACGAGCGAACACGCGCCGGCGACGATCGTGTTCGTCGACAACTGCTATGGCGAACTGGTCGAAGAACGCGAGCCGCTCGAAGTGGAGGCCGACGTGATCGCCGGTTCGCTGATCAAGAACATCGGCGGCGGGCTCGCGCCGACCGGCGGCTACATTGCCGGACGCGCCGAACTGATCGAGCGCATCGCGGCCCGCGTGTTCGCGCCGGGCATCGGCGCGGGCTTGGGCCCGACCTTAGGGTTCGGCCGCGCGCTGCTGCAGGGGCTGTTCTACGCGCCGCTGGTGATCGGCGAGTCGCTGCGCGGGCTCGACTTCGCGGCCTCGCTCTTCGCCCTGCTGGGCTTCGAGGTCGATCCGCTGCCGGGCGAACTGCGCACCGACATCGTGCAGGCGATTCGACTCGGTTCGCGCGAGCGGCTGATCGCGTTCGCGCGCGGGCTGCAGACCGCGCTGCCGATCAACGCGCGCTTCGCGCCCGAACCGGGTCCGGTTCCGGGATACGTCGACCCGGTGATCATGTCCAGCGGCTCGTTCATCAGCGGCGCGACGATCGAGCTGTCCTGCGATGCGCCGCTGCGCGAGCCGTGGAACGTCTATCTGCAGGGCGGAATCGTCGCCGAACACGTCGCGCTCGGGGCGATCCTCGCCGCCGACGCGATTTACTCCGGAACGTCCTCGCCCATGAAGCCGTAGAAATAGTAGGTCACGCCATCGTCCGTATCGAGCGCGATCCGCGTCTCTTCGACCCGCAGGTCGACGATCGTCCGGCCCACCAGGCGCTGCAACATCGCGCGGGCTTGCATCAGTTCGGCTTCGCGCAATCCGTCGGGATCGATGTCTTGAGCCAAGTCGTCGGTTATAGCGTTATTTCGCATAGGGTCATTTCCCGGGGAGAGGACCGCCGGTCGCGCGCGGGCGAAGGCGGGCCATAATGTATGTCTTGGAAGTGATGAGCGGGCCGCTCGACGGCAAAACCTGGACATTCGAACAGGAGATCACGATCGGGCGGGACGACGCCGTCGCGGGCGCCTGCATCACTATAGATCGGTATATTTCCCGAAAACACGCAAAATTGTACGAGGAAGCAGGCGATCTCCAGCTGGAGGACCTCTCCAGCCGGAACGGCACCCAGGTCGACGGGCAGCCGGTCGCCTCCCCGCAACCCTTGGCCGTCGGTCAAGCGTTCACGGTCGGGCGAACGATCCTGCGGGTGATCAAAGGCTGACATGGAGACCCTTCGGACTGCCGCGGAAGCGGCGCAGGCGGCGCGCCGGCTGGCGCGTCCGCTGGCCCTCGTCCCGACGATGGGTGCGCTGCACGCCGGACACCTGGCCCTGGTGACGCAAGCGCGCCGGGATGCCGGCGCGGTGATGGCGACGCTGTTCGTCAACCCGCTGCAGTTCGGGCCGACCGAAGACTTCGCGCGCTACCCGCGCGCCTTCGCCGACGACCAGCGCCAGCTCGAAGCGGCCGGCGTCGACCTGTTGTTCGCTCCCAGCGTCGAGGAGATGTATCCGGCCGGCTTCGACACGGCCGTTGATCCCGGCGCGATCGCGACACGGTTTGAGGGCGCGTTGCGCCCGGGCCACTTTCGCGGCGTCGCGACGGTGTGCGTGAAGCTGTTCGCGATTTCGGGTGCCGAGCGCGCGTACTTCGGGGCCAAGGACGCGCAGCAAGTCGCGGTTTTGCGGCAGGTCGTGCGCGATCTCGCGCTCGCAACCGAGATCGCGGTTGTGCCGACCGTGCGCGATCCCGACGGGCTCGCGCTCTCCAGCCGGAACGCGTATCTGCGCGAACCCGAACGCGCGGCGGCGCCGGCACTCTATCGCGCGCTGCTGGCGATGTCCGACGCGGTGACCCGCGGCGAAACCAATCGCGATCGCATCGTGGCCGCGGGCCGCGCGCAAATCGTGGCGCCGCTGCGCGAAGCCTACTTGGATGTGGTCGATCCCGACACGTTCGAACCCGTGCCCGAAATTGCGGCGCGCCACGGGCAGACGTCGTTCACCGCGATCGGCAGCGCCTGGGTCGGTTCGACGCGCTTGATCGACAACGTTCCGCTGACGGTTCCGGCCGTGCCCGCGAACGCGGTTCTGCACGAGAGCGTTTCGCGATGAACGGTCGCCGGGTGCTGCTCGGCGTGTGTGGCGGCATCGCCGCGTATAAAGCCGCAGCGCTCGCGAGCCGGTTGGTGCAGCGCGGCGTGGAGCTTGACGTCATCCTCACCGCCGAGGCGCAGCACTTCATCGGCGCGGCGACGTTCGCGGCGCTGTCGCGCCGGCGCGTGTGGACGTCGATGTGGGAGCGCACCGAAGAGATCCCGCACATCGCGCTGGTGCGCGAAGCGGAGGTGTTCGCCATCGTCCCCGCGACCGCCAACGCGATCGCGAAGCTCGCGGGCGGCATCGCCGACGACTTGCTCACCAACGCGGCGCTGGCGGCGCGCATTCCGTTGATCGTTGCGCCGGCGATGAACACCGCGATGCTCGAACATCCGGCGACGGTGGAAAATTTGCGGCTGCTCGAAGCGCGCGGCGTGACGATCGTCGCGCCCGAAAGCGGCTTCTTGGCCGAACGCGAAACCGGCAACGGCCGGTTGGCCGGCGAGGGCGCGCTCGTGGCCGCGATCGAAGCGGTGCTCGCGCGCACCCGTGACCTCACCGGCGAACGCGTGCTGATCACCGCCGGGCCCACGCGCGAGCCGATCGATCCGGTGCGCTTTCTCTCCAACGCATCGACCGGCACGATGGGCATCGAGTTGGCGCGCGAAGCGCTGGCGCGCGGCGCGTCGGTCGACCTGGTGCTCGGGCCCACGACGCTGACGCCGCCCGATGGCGCGCAGGTGCAGCGCGTGACGACCGCGCGTGAGATGGAAGCCGCGACGCTCAGCCGCGCCGCGGGTGCGACGATCGCCATCGCGACCGCCGCGGTCGCCGACTGGCGGCCGGTCGAGTCGCACGCGAAAAAAGTGAAGAAGACCGAGCGCGTCGCGGCGCTGCAACTCGAACCCAATCCGGATATTCTGGCCGCGCTCGGCGCGCGCAAGAACGGCATTTTCCTGGTCGGCTTTGCGGCCGAAACCGACGCGCATGAAGCCAACGCGCGCGAGAAGCTCGTGCGCAAACACCTCGACGCGATCGCGGTGAACGATGTCACCGGCGAACGCGGCTTCGGTGCGGGTGAAAGTTCGCTCGTCGTGCTGTGGGGCCAGAGCGGCCGCCGAGCGCTCCCGCGCGCGTCGAAGCGCGTGCTGGCCGGCGCTCTGTGGGACGCGATCGTCGCGATCCGCAGCGAAGCGCGCGCATAGCGTGCTGCTCGTCATCGACGTCGGCAACACCGAAACGAAACTCGGCGCGTTCGATCCGTCCGGCGCGTTGGCCGGCACCTGGCGCATCACCACCGCGCCGCGCCGCACGGCCGATGAGTACGGGATCCTGTTCTCATCGTTCTTCTCGACGGCGAACTTTCCGATTCGCGACGTGAAGGCGATCGTCGTCGGTTCGGTCGTCCCGATCGTCGACCGGCCGCTCTTCGAGGGCTGCGAGAAGTACTTCGGCGTGCAGCCGCTGGCGTTCACGGCGGCCAAGCAAACGATCATGCCGGTTCGCACCGATCGGCCGGCCGACGTCGGCGCCGACCTGATGGCGGCGGCCATCGCCGCGCGCGACCTCGTCGGCGCGCCCGCCATCGCGATCAACTTCGGCACCGCGACGACCTACGGGGCGATCGACGCCGAGGGCGGCTACGCCGGCGTGGCCATCGCGCCCGGCCTGCAGGTCTCGCTCGACGCGCTGGTCGGCCGAACGGCGAAGCTGCCGCAGGTTGCGCTCCACGCCCCGGGGGTCGTGATCGGGCGCGACACCGTCACCTCGATTCAGTCCGGCATCGTCTACGGCGCGATCGGCGCCGCCGAGGCAATCGTGGCCCGCATTCGCGCCGAGATCGGGCAGCATGCCCGGGTCATCGCCTCAGGGGGTCTCGCGTCGGTGATCGGCGGAGAAACCCCGGTAATCGAACGCGTCGAACCTCACCTCGTGCTCTTCGGACTGCGCGCCCACTACCTGTCGCTCTAAGGAGATCCCCGCCATGTTTCACGGGAAGAAAGTCATCGACTGCCACGGCCACATGTCGACCCCGCCGCAGTTTCGCGCCTACGCGTACAACCTAATCGCGCTGCGCACGCCGGGCGACGAATTGTTGCTGACCGAAGCGCAGATGAAGGCGCCGATCGACCGTCACTTGCGCATGCTCGACACGCACAACATCGACGTGCAGATGATCTCGCCGCGGCCGGTCGCGATGATGCATTGGGAGAGCCCGTATCTGGTGGCGCCGTGGACGCGCGTGACCAACGACGTGATCGCGCAGCAGTGCGAGATTTGGAGCGACCGCTTCGTCGGCATCGCGCAGTTGCCGCAGAGCCGCGACCGCGACAGCGACAACTGCGTCGCCGAACTCGAACGCTGTGCCGCGATGGGCTTCGTCGGCGCGACGGTCAACCCCGATCCCGGCGCCGACGGGCTCACGCCCGGGATGAACGACCCGTACTGGTATGCGCTCTACAAGAGTGCCGAAGCGCTCGAGATGACGCTCGTCGTGCATCCGTCCATTTCGAAGGACCCGCGCTTCGAGATCCTGGCGCACTCCTATCAGTTCAACAACGTCAAGGAAGAATGGCTCGCCACGCTGCTGCTCGAGCAGAGCGACGTATTCGCCAAATTCCCGAAACTGCGCATCGTGATCTGTCACTGCGGCGGCGCGCTCGACCGGTTCCTGAAAAAAGGCAAGCCGGTCGATGAGGTCAAGCAGGCCCACGGCACGGACACGATCGCGACGGCGAGCGGCGAAGAGACCGGCGGCAGCGTCGGGATCGCGAAGAAGCCCGACAACGGCAAGAAAAAGAAACTCGACGTCACGGACAACCTGTTCTTCGATACGTGCTGCTACGATCCGCACTTCCTCTCGGCGGTGATCAAGCAGCGCGGCGTGAACCGGATGGTGCTCGGCACCGAAGTTCCCGGCAGCGGCTCCGACATCTTCAATCCGGAAACCGGCGCCGCCGCCGACGATGTGGTCGCGCTGATCGACAGCTTCGATTTCCTCACCACCGACGACAAAGTCGCCATCGTGCACGACAACCCGCTGCGCATGTTCCCGCTGATTGCAAAATCGCGAGCGCTTGCGCGCGCGGCCGTGTGAGATGCTGACCAAAGAAGAAAACGATCTCGTCACCCAAACCGGACCCGGCACCCCCGGCGGCGCGTTCATGCGCCAGTATTGGCAAGCCGTCGGCCTGAGCACCGAACTTCCGCCCGGCGGCCGGCCGCTGCCGCGGCGGATCCTTAGCGAGGATCTGCTGCTATTCCGCGACGACGCGGGACGGGTGGGGATGCTCGGCCTGTTGTGCTCGCATCGTTGCGCCGACCTCAGCTACGGCCGCATCGAGAACGGCGGCCTGCGGTGTCTCTATCACGGCTGGCTGTTTGACGTCACCGGCCGCGTACTCGAGATGCCGGCCGAACCGCCGGAGAGTACGTATAAGGACAAGGTACGCCACCTCGCTTATCCGTGCGTCGAACGCGGCGGCGTGATCTTCGCGTACTTCGGTACCGGCGAGCCGCCGGAACTGCCGAACTATGAGTTCTTCGACTATCCGGCGGAACATCGCGTGCTGGTGCGGACGTTCCTCAACTGCAACTGGCTGCAGTCGATGGAAGGCGAGATGGACCCCTCGCACCTCTCGTATCTGCACGTGCCGATCGGCAAGGTCGACACGCGGCCCGTGCCCGGCGGCACGCAGCCCGCGGATCAACTCTACAAGGTCGATAGTGCGCCGAAGCTCGAGGTCGAGCGCACGCATTACGGCATGCGGAACTTTTCGGTCCGGCGTGCCGGGCCCGGCAAACGCTACTTGCGCATCACGAATTTCGTGCTGCCCGACATGGCAACGATCATCGGCAACGAGGGACGCATCGGCGAAGGCTACGGCGTGCACTGGCACGTGCCGGTCGACGACACGCATCACCTGCGCATCGACTGCTCGTTCAACCGCGTGCGGCCGCCGAACAAAGAGTTCAGCGAGTCGACGATGGCGGGTGAGATCCGGCCCGACGGCTACCTCGTGCGCAACGCCGCCAACCGCTATCTGCAAGACGCCGCTGAGATGAAGACCGAGACGTTCAGCGGCATGGGTCCGTACTTTCCGGCCCACGATGCCTTCGCGACCGAATCGCCCGGCCCGATCCACGATCGCACGCGCGAGCACCTCGGCACGAGCGACGTCTGCATCACGACCGCGCGCCGCATCTTGATCGACGCGATTCGGGCGGTCCAACGCGGCGAGACGCCGCCGCACGTCATCCGGGGAACCGACGCGAACGATATGAGCGACATCGCCGTCATCTCGGCGGTCATTCCGGACGACGTCGATTACCGCACGAATTGGCGCGAGGCGGCCGCGCAGACGCTGGTGGCGCGATGATCTCGCGCCGTCACGCGCTCGCGCTCGCGGCAGCGGCGCCGCTCGCCTTCGCCCCGTTTCCGGCGCGCGCGCAGCAAAGCGGCGGCCGGCACGTCCGCATCGGCGCGGGTATCGACGACGCGTTCATGCAGCCCTACTATGCCGACCAACTCGGCTTGTTCAAGAAGCTGAACGTCGATCAGGAGATCGTGCACGCCGCGAATCCCGGTGCGTATGCCGAAGCGCTCGCGGCCGGCGCGATCGACATCGGCATGGTCGATCCGACCGCTATCGCGCAGGCGTACGTCAAGGGACTGCCGTTTGCGTACTTCGCCGGCGGCCCGCTGTCGTCGCGCGACAACCCGACGCTGGTGCTGGTGGTTGGGAAGAACAGCCCGATCAAGACAGCGAAGGATCTCGAGGGGAAGACCGTCGCGATCATCAGCTTGCACGCGACGATGGAAATCGCGACCCGCGAGTGGCTGACGAAAAACGGCGCCGACGCGGCGCAGGTCAAGTTCTTCGAGTTGCACTTCCCCGAGATGACGCCGGCGCTCACCCGCGGCACGATCGATGCCGCGTTGCTCGGCGAACCCTTTCTGACCGAGAACAAACCCGATCTCCGCGCGATCGGCGTTCCGTTCGATACGGTCGCGAAACTGTTTTACATCTTCGGCTGGTTCGCGCGCCGCGATTGGATCGCGTCCAATCTCGACTTGGCCCATTCGCTAGCCACGGCGTTCTACGAAGCCGGAAAATGGGCCAACACCCATCGCGCCGAGTCGGCCGTGATCGAAGCGGGCATCACCAAAGTCGACCTCACCACCGTGCGCACGATGCAGCGCAACCCGCTGTCGACATCGCTCACCGCCTCCTACATCCAACCCCTCCTCGACATGGCCGCCCGCTATAAAGTAATCGAACGCCCCGTCAACGCCACCGACCTAATGTACCCGGGCTTTTCGTAGCGATAGGGTAGGAAAAGAGATTTAAAAGGGGCGGACACCTCGCGCCTTCGCGCTCGGCTTCTCCGGCGAACGCTTTTCCCAGTGTCATCCCGAGCAGCGCCGAAGGCGCGTCGTCGAGGGACGCGCCGCGATCCACATACCGCAGGGCAGGGCAACGCCTCAAAAGCTGGAGTGTTACCCGAGGCGCGGCTCAAAAGCTCATACTGGTGGC
>DASYOE010000359.1:0-22589 GCA_036008105.1 Candidatus Lustribacter sp.
CCCGGATTTGCAACGGCGCAAGTGTGGTACAACGGGCCGCCGCCGCCGCCGCCGCGTTACGAGCCCCATCCGTACCGGACCGGTTACGTCTGGCGCAGCGGTCACTGGTATCGTGCAAACGATCACTGGGTTTGGGCCGGCGGAACCTACGTCGTCGTCAACCCCGGCCGTCACTGGGTCGACGGTCACTGGCGCTATGGACCGCAAGGCCGCTACTGGGTCGACGGACACTGGGCGGGCTAACGAACTGAGGTAGCGCCGATCCCGCGATAGCCGTAGTACCAATCGATGTGGCTGTAATCCGTCGCGCTGCGCGCTTGCAGCATCGCGTCCCGGCTCGCCTTTTGCGGGCCGGGATGCAGATGCCAGTAATCGCCCCACGTGCGGGCTTCCGTTTGCACGCGCGCGGTGCGCGGGGCGCGTTCGGCTTGGTAGGCGCGAAAGATCGCGGCCGGGTCGCCGCGTTCTTCGGCGAGCAGCGGTGCGAGCACGGCCGTATCTTCGAGCGCTTGCGCGGCGCCTTGGGCAAGATATTGCAGCATCGGATGCGCGGCGTCGCCGATCAGCGTCACGCGATTGCGCGTCCAGTTCGTAACCGGCAGCCGGTCGAACATCGGCCAGCGGCGCTGGCGGCCCATCTGCGATATCCCGCGGCGGACGTGATCTACGCCGCTGGCAAACATCTCATCTAACTCGTCGGGCAATCCCCATTCTTCGCCCTCGCCGCCCGCGAGGTAGCGACGGCTCTTGAAGACCGCGACCTGATTGTAGAGCTCGCCGCGGCGCACCGGATACTGCACCAAATGGCGGTCGGGTCCGGTCCAGACGACCACGTTGTCGAGCCCGGCCATGGCCGAGACCTCGTCCATCGGGATCGTGCCGCGATAGGCGACGTAGGCCGAGCAAATCGGATCGCCGTCGTCGAGAATCACTTTGCGCACGTTGGAACGCAGGCCGTCGGCGCCGATGACGATGTCGGCCTCGTAGCGCTCGGCGCTCTCGCAACTGACGAGCGTCGTGTCGCCGCGATCCTCGACGGCGGTCACAAACCGGTTCGCTTGCAGCGTCACGTTCGGCTCGGCTTGACACGCCTGCAGTAATACTTCGAGCAGATCGCTGCGATGCATCACGAAGTACGGGTAGCCGTAACGTGCGAGGAACGGCTCCCCCAGATCCATCGCGGTCAGCTGCTCGCCGGAGGTGGAGTCCATCCAGACCAGCCGCTGCGGGAACACCGCGTAGCTATGGATGGCCGGCAGGACGCCCAGCTGGTCCAGCGCCCACGACGCGTTGGGTGCGAGTTGGATCCCGGCGCCGATCTCGACGAACTCCGGCGCACGTTCGATCACGTGCACCGCGCGGCCGCGGCGCCCCAGCCCGAGGGCCAGCGCGAGTCCGCCGATGCCGCCGCCGACGATCAGGATCTGGGTACGTTCCATGTGAACTTTCTTTCACTCGAATACGCTTGCTCCCGCCGGGAGGCGGGACGTTTGTCACGCGGCTAACGTAGAGGGAATATGCAATTACGACGCTGGGCGGTAGGCGGGCTGATGAGCCTCGCCCTCGCTGCTGCCGCCTCGGCTGCGCCGCAGGCCGAATCGACCGCAAACAACGTGCTCAAGGCGACCTTGCGCAACGGCCTCCAGGTCGTGATCGTGCGCAACACGCTGGCCCCGGTCGCATCGACCGATCTGAGCTACCTCGTCGGCTCGCGTGACGATCCGCCCGACATGCCGGGCCTGGCGCACGCGCAGGAACACATGATGTTCCGCGGCACGAAAAATTTGTCGACGGCCGAACTGGGCACGATCGCGACCGCGCTCGGGGGCGAGTTCAACGCCGAAACGAGCGAACTGACGACCCAGTACCAGTTCACGGTGCCCGCCGCCGATCTCGACGCCGTGCTGCGCATCGAATCCGACCGGATGCGCGGCGTGCTCGACCTGCAATCGCAGTGGCAGAACGAACGCGGCGCGATCGAACAAGAGGTGGCGCGCGACGAAGCGGCGCCCGGCGGCGATTTCTTCTCCGATGCGCAGGCCATCGCGTTCAAGGGCACGGTGTACGAACATCCCGGCGTCGGCACCAAAGCGGCCTTCGATGCGCTGACCGGCCCGCGGCTCAAAGCGTTCTGGCAGCGCTGGTATGCGCCCAACAACGCGGTGCTCGTCATCGCCGGCGACGTCGATCCGGCCGCTACCTTGGCCGTGGTGCGTTCGCGTTTCGAGTCGATTCCCGAAAAAACGGTTCCGGCGCATCAAGCCGCCCACTTTCAACCGCTCAAACGCACGGTGCTGCGCCGGCCGACCACGCTGGCTTATCCGCTGGCAGCCGTCGGCTTCCGGCTGCCCGGTCTGAACGATCCCGATTTTCTCGCGTCGTTCGTGTTGCAGGGCGTCCTCGGTGCCGACCGCGGCGCGTTGCATCAACTCGGCGACGACGGGCTCGCGCTCGAAGGCGAGTGGAGTTCGACCCCCTACTACCCCGAAGGGCAACTGAGTTTTGCCGTCGCCGCACTGGCTCCGGGCAACGATCCCGACGCGATGGTCAAGCGGCTCGAAGACATGATGACCAACATCCGCGACCACGGCGTGCCGCCGGAGCTGTTCGAGTCGACGAAGCGCAAGCTGATCGCCGAGCAGGAGCTCAGCCGCAACTCGATCACCTCGCTCGCCTCGGATTGGGCCGATACGATCGCGGTCGACCGCGAGCCGTCGATCGCGTACGAACAGGAACTGATCGGGCGCATAACGCTGGCCGACGTCAATCGCGTTGCGAAGCGCTACCTCGACGTGAACCACGCCATCATCGGTTCGCTCACGCCGTCGGCGGGCGCAAACCAATCGGGCGCGCCCCAACCACCGGCCGGAACGGGCCGCGAAAACCCGTTGGGTAAGGGACCCGCGATCACGCACCTCCCGGCGTGGGGCAGTGCGCTCGTGCAGAACGTCACCGTGCCGCCGTCGAGCCTCAACCCGCAAGCGGTGAAGCTGGCCAACGGCATCACGCTGATCGTCCAGCCCGAAACGATCTCCGACTCGGTGTTCGTGTACGGCAGCGTGAAGACGGCGCCGTCGCTGCAAGAACCGATCGGCCAGGAAGGCATCGCGCGGCTCGTCGAGGGCATGTATCCTTACGGAACGCAGACGCAGGATCGCGAGACGTTCCAGCGCGCGCTCGACGCGGCCGACACCGAACTCGCCGGCGGCAGTTCGTTCGGCATGCAGACGACCTCGCGCACCTTCGATCGCGCGGTATCGCTGTTGGCCGCGAACGAATTGCAGCCGCGACTCGATCAAGCGACGTTCGACGTCGTGAAGCGGCGCGGGATCGACGAGCTCTCGACCGAGCTCAACAGCACGCACACGATCGCCGTGCAAGAGGCCGCCCAGAAGCTTTTGCCGTTCAACGATCCCGAACTGCGTCAGCCCACGATCGCCGGGATGCAAGGGCTCTCGCTCGACCAGGCCAAGGCGTACTACGCGAAAACGATGCGCCCCGATCTGGCGACGATCGTCGTCGTCGGCAACGTGAGCCCGGCGCAAGCGCGTGCCACGATCGAGCGCGCGTTCGGCGGCTGGCACGCGAGCGGGCCGGCGCCGGCCGTCGATCTCCCGGCGGTGCCGCTCAACCGTCCCGGCGACGTGAAGATTCCGCTGCCGAACATCCATCAAGATTACGTGACGCTCGAACAGCTCGTGCCGCTGCCGCGCTCGGCGCCGCAGTACTATCCGCTCGTGCTCGGCAACGCCGTGCTGGGCGGCGGTTCGCTGGGGCCCGAACAGAGCCGGCTCTTTCGCGACATCCGGCAAAACGCGGGTCTGGTGTACAGCATCGATTCGCAGTACGTCTCGGGCGGAGCGCGTTCGCGCTTTTCGATCTCGTTCGCGTGCGCCGAGGGCAACGAGCCGCGCATCGAGGCGATGATCGATGCCGAGCTCGCGCAGCTGCGCAAAGACCCGATCGGCGATTTCGAGCTGGGGTTGATGAAAGCATCGGCGGTGCGGCGCGCCGTACTGGGCGACGCGTCGGCGTCGGATATCGGCGAAGCGTTGCTGAACTACGCGACGAACGGGCTGCCGCTCGACGAAACGCACATCGACGCGCAGCATCTGCTGGCCACCGACGCGCACGCAATCCAGGACGCGTTCGTGGCCAACATCCACCCCGAAGATTTCGTCCGAACGATCGAAGGGCCATAAGCGCTTACGCGCGTCGCTGCCCCCGTTGTCATCCTGAGCGAAGCGCCGCCGGCGCGCAGTCGAAGGACCGCCACCAACGCCGGCATCATTCGAATCTTACCTCGACTAACCCACTTTTATTGTTCTCCTGCGTTATCTCGTCAATGATTAGCTGTCTTTCGCTCTCGTTGATCGCTTGGTCGTCGTCCGGGGGATCCCAATATAACATCGATTTGAGATCGCCTATCCATACGGTCTTTCCAGGTGGCTGTGAGTAAGGTTCGCCGCTGATGGTAAGAGTGCGGCCAGATTTAACAAAGACAATCTTCGATGGCGTCCACTGACGAATCATCGTGAAACTCCTAGCGCTCCAAGACGTGGCGTCGCCGCGCTGGTCTCCCACTTCGAGATGCCGTCGAATCGCGCTCACGCGTTCAGCGAGCGTGTGCAGCGTTACGCTAGCAAGTGGCCGTCGGAGCCGGATGCGACCGGCTCCCGAAGCTTGCCGTCCGATTTGTGCACCAAGAAGCCTTGATGACCCGCTTGGCGGTTCGGCGGCAAGCCGAGATTCGCCAGCGTCTCGTCGGTGGTTTTGTAGGTAACGCCGATCTTCAGCATTTGGCGCGCCTGTTCGGGGGTCGCAATATCCCGGCCGATCTCCTTGGCCATGCGAACCTGCCGCTCGATCATCTGAACGGTCGTTGCGCGCACGCCTTTTTTGACGTCCCACATGTTGTCTTCGATGCCGGCCCGCGTGTGCTGCCCGAGCGCGATCATCATCATCGAAATCGGATACGTCAAACGAAACGTGGTTTGGTAAGTGAAGAACGAACCGTGCGGGGTCCGGCGGACCAACTCCATGAGGTCGTATGGGTTCGAACCGCAGAATCCGCCGCCGCCGGTGCTGAAGAAGCCGTTCATCGGGCCCATGTACTGACCGCGGCGAATCATGCGCTCCACGATCTCGAGCGCATGAATGTGCCCCAGCGCGAAATACGGTTGGATCCCGTGTTCGACGCACAGCCTGGTCTCTTCGATGTAGAAATCCGGCGTTGAGTCGGCCACCATGTTGGAAATCCCGTGCATGGCGTCCTCATTGCCCAGATGCGTTCCGCCGAAGGAATCGTCCAGCGGGTGCAGCGCGGTCAGATCGTAGAGTCCCGAGCCGCACAGGACGGTGATCTGATCCGGTTTGGGATCGATCGTCGTCAACTTGTGCCGCTGCTCGTAGGTCCCGAAGGCGCCGACTTCACCGGGCTCCGGAGCGAATGAGATCGACCCGCCGACCTGGAGGATCATCTTCGGAACGGCCGCGCGCACGCGTCCGATCTGCTCGCCGTACTCTTTGAAGTTTTTCGAGATGTGTCCCGTCTTCGGGTCGCGGACGTGGATGTGCAGCACCGTCGCTCCGGCATTGTAGCAATCCACGGCGGCTTGAACCTGTTCGTCCCAGGTGAGCGGAACGTACCCCGGTGGACCGTCCTCGGGCAACCACATCGGACCGTAGGGAGCCGCCGTGATCATCAACGGCGCCATGTTCTCCGGAAGAAGCGAATCGTCGGTGAAATATGCCATGGTACGTACCTCCTGGAGAGATGGTAGTTAGGGAACCTTGTATCGGCCTTAAGCGAGCAATGGCTCCAAAACCTTGCGCGCGCGATCGGGGCCGAGCGCGAGCGCGGCGTCGCCGGCGCTGATCTCCCACTTCGTAATGCCGTCGATCGCGGTCGGGGCGGTGCGTAAAATCGTCCAGACGCCCTGCTCGCGTGCGATCGCGCTCACGCGTTCGGCGAGCGTGTCAGGCGGTACGCGCAGGTAGCAGTGGAACATGTTGGTCGGCGGCGGAACCGGCTGCACGCGCACGGTTCCCGGTTGCGCGGCAACGATCTCGGCCAGCCACCTTGCCGCGTCGCGATACGCACTCATGTTCCGGATGCGCATATCGAAGGCGACCTCGGCGGCGTTCGCATACGGATAGAGCGCGACCAGGTTGCCGCCGTGACGGCGCTGCCAAATGCGCGCCTCATCGATCATCGGTCGCGAACCGCAGAGCATCGCTCCCGCGATCGCGCCGATTCCCTTGTAGAACGAGACGTAGACCGAATCGAACAAGGCGGCGATCTTGGCGTACGAACGCCCGTAGTATGGCCCCGATTCCCAGAGGCGCGCGCCGTCGAGGTGCACGTGCCAATTGCGCTCTCGCGCGTAGTCGGTGATCGCGACCAGATCGTCCCACGCCGGCAGCAGCCCGCCGAGCTCGCGTTGCGGTAATTCGAGCAGCAGCGTCGCGACCGGTTCCGCCAGTGCTTGGACGTCGGCGAGCGCGATCGGCGTGACCGGCGATGCGAGCGGTACCAGATGTAACCCGTGCAGGCGCGTGATGCCGTCGCGTTCGTGGAGCGTGAGGTGGTTGGTCGGGTGCGCCGCGAACGTGCGCAACCCGTCGCGGTCGGCCACGATGCGCAAGGCGATCTGTTGCGCCATCGTGCCGCTGGGCATGAACACCGCCGCGTCCTTGCCCAGCAGCTTCGCGATGCGTGCCTCGAACGCGTTGAGCCGCTCGCCGACCCCGTAGACGTCGAAGTCGGAGCGCGGCACGTCGGGCCGGCCGTGCCCCGCAATCGCGTCGGGGCAGTCGAACCGGTCGGGTCCGCCGGGCGCTAGTGCCACACGGCGCGCGCCGTGTCCACGACGAGACCGATCTTTGCCCACTGCTCCTCCTCGCTCATGATGTTGCCTTCCATCACCGAAGCGAAGCCGCACTGCGGGGAGAGCGCGAGGTTCTCGAGCGGAACGAACTTCGAGGCTTCTTCGATGCGCCGGATCAGTTGCTGCTTGTCTTCGAGTTGCGGCAGTTTGCTCGAGATCAATCCCAAGACGACCGTCTTCCCTTTCGGTACGAAGCGCAGCGGTTCGAACGAACCGGAACGTTCGTCTTCGTACTCGAGCAGAAAACGGTCGACGTCGAGCGTGTTGAACATTTTCTCGGCGATCGCGTCGTAACCGCCCTCGGCATACCACTTGCTGCGGTTGTTGCCGCGGCACAGGTGGATCGCCAACTCGATGCCGGGCTTGCGCGCGGCTTTGAAGCACGCGTTATCGGCCGCCAACGCTTCGTCGAGCAACACATCCGGGTCGCCGCCCATCTCGGTGCGCAGCCATTCGCGCCACTTGGGATCGAGGTAGTAGCTGTAGCGCGGCGCGTCGATCTGAATGTACGGCACGCCCTCGGCCGCCAACGCCGCCATCTCGCGCTCGACGATCCCGGTGATGTCGCGGAGCAGATCCGACGGTTGCGGATAGGCGTCGCTGCTGGCGCCCTTCTTCCAGGAGATCGCCGGAAATTGCGTCGCTCTCGGCAGCGTCATCTTGTAGGGGCCGTGCGCGTGCTCTTTGAGATACGGCACTTCGTGCGCGGTGAGCCGCCGCTTCTGTTTCAATTTGCTCGTCACGATGCCGCGCAGCGGCTGCGACGCCGGGGCGGTCGTGCCGGATTTCCACGTCCGCGGGATGCCGTCGCCGTAATCGAAGCCGTCGACCGCCGCGGTCAGGTCGCCCATGAAGCCGTTGCGGCGGAATTCGCCGTCGCTGAGCACGTCGACCCCGAGCTCGCGCTGCCGGGCCAGGACGTTGTCGACGGCCCGGTCTTCCAGCGCGTGGAGCCGTTCGCTCCCGTCGTCGCCTTGGTGGCGGGCGTCGACGATGTCGGCCGGACGAAGAAAGCTGCCGATATGGTCGGCTCGAATAACGGTGCTCATGACGGATCCCTTTCTGGGCGGTCAGCCCAGACGTAAGCGGTGCGCGGAGCGAACATCCTTAACAGAGGCCTTTCGGCTTGACGTGTACGAGTGAGGAACGATGATGAAGAAGCTGCTCATTGCCGGCCTAGCGGCGCTCATGCTGCCGGTTGCGGCACTTGCCCAGAACGCTCCCGCGACCGCGCCGGCCCCGACGGTCAACATCCGCGGCGTGGTGGTTTCGCTGGCGGGTAACGTCCTGACGGTTGGGGCCCCGATGGGTCCGGCTACCACCACCGTGACGCTCGCGCCGAACTACAAGGTGCAGTACATCGTGGCGACGACCCTGGCTGCGATCACCCCCGGCAGCTACGTCGGCTCGGCGGCGCTGCCCGGACCGAACGGCACGTTGCGCGCGATCGAAGTCCATGTGTTCCCGCCCGGCGTGACGGGGCGCCTGTTCAGTTCCCCGTTCGATTTGGGGCCCACCAGCACGATGACCAACGGCAACGTGCAGAAGATCGGGACCACGAAGGTCGACAACGTCAGCGCGAACACGATCACGGTCCAGATCGACAACGGCGAAAAGACCCTCGTCGTTACGCCGGACACGCCGATCGTGACGTACGCGCCGGCCGATGCATCCGCGATCGTGAAAGGCGCGCACGTGAACGTCCGCGCCACGAAAAACCCCGACGGCTCGCTTACGGCCGCCGGAGTCAACGTCGGCAAAGATGGTCTCGTCCCCCCGATGTAAGGTCAGTTGGAAGATCAGAACGGATAGGGATGCCCCTTCGCGCGGATCGTCATCCAGCGCCAGGTGGTGAACTCTTCCAGATTTGACACGGAACCGAAGCGGCCGCCGTTGCCGGACGCGCCCGTTCCGCCGAACGGAATGCGCGGATCGTCGTTGATCGTCTGGTCGTTGATGTGGACGAGCCCGACGTTCAGGCGTTCCGCCATCTTCATCGCGCGGTCGACGTCGTTGGAGAAGATCGCGGCCGCGAGCCCGTACTCGGTGCGGTTGGCAAGCTCGATCGCTTCTTCGTCGTTCTTGAACGTCGTGACCGGTGCGACTGGGCCGAAGATCTCTTCGTTGAACGCCGCCATCGCGGGCGTCACGCCGGTGAGCACGGTCGGGCGGTAGAACCGGCCCTCGTGCGTTCCGCCGGTCGACGCTTTCGCGCCGGCTTTCACCGATGAATCGACGATCCGCGTCACGCGCTCGAGTTGCTGATCGTTGATCAACGGCCCGAGGTGCACGTGATCGGTCGCCGGGTTGCCGATGCCGAGCTTGGCCGTACGTTCGGTCAGTTTTGCAATGTACGCGGGAGCGATCTTTTCGTGCACCAGATGCCGGCTCGACGCCATGCAGATTTGGCCCTGGAAGAAGAACGAACCGAACGCACCGGCCGACGTCGCTAGTTCCAGATCGGCGTCGTCGAGGACGATGAACGGCGAGTTTCCGCCGAGTTCGAGCGCCACGCGCTTGAGCGTCCGTCCCGCGGCTTCACCGACGAGGCGGCCGACCTGGGTCGAGCCGGTAAACGAGATCATGTTGACGTTCGGATCGGAACACAACGCCGCGCCCGGCTCGGCGTCGCCCGGCAGCACGTGCAGCACGCCGTCGGGTAAGCCGGCCGCCGCGAGCGCGGCGGCGATGACGAAACCGCCCGAGACCGGCGTTTGAATGTCGGGTTTGAGCACGACCGTGCAGCCCACCGCCAGTGCCGGCGCGACCGAGCGCATCGACAAAATCAGCGGCGCATTCCACGGCGAGATGACGCCGACGACGCCGATCGGAACGCGAATCGCGATGCTCTCGACCTCATCGTTTTTGTCGATCACGCGGCGCTCGTTGGATGCCTCGGCGAGGCCGGCCGCTTCGCGCAACTCGCCGGTCGCAACGCTCACCTCGAAGTCGGCTTTGGGGCGAATGCCGCCCGTTTCGCGAACGTCGAAATCGGCGACCTCGTTGTGCGCTTTCTCGAGCAGGTCGGCCGCCTTGCGCAAAATTTCGGCGCGCTTCGCGGGCGGTGTTGCCGACCACGCGGGCAGCGCCGCCTTGGCGCGTTTGGCCGCCTCGGCGATGTCGGCTTTGTTGGCGACCCCGGTGCGTCCGATCGAGGCCCCGGTCGATTTATCGGTGACGTCGGTGGTGCCGCCGGCTGCGTCCCGCCAGCCGTTGCTGTAGATCTTGCCCTGCCATTTGGCCGGGTCGAGCAGAGGTTGAACGCGTTCCTCGATCATCGGGCTGCCTCCGAGCATCTTAGATGGGGGTAGGCGCCTTCTCCGGCGCTATGGCAAGCCCATTTGGACCCCGGCGCCGAAGCCGACGGCATGACGACGATGGTGGAAACGCAGCCGCAAACGGCCTCGGTTCGCGAGGTCACGATGAACCTGTTGCGCGATCTCGGTATGACGACGATGTTCGGCAACCCGGGCTCGACCGAATTACGCTTCCTCAAGGACTGGCCCGAGGACTTCACCTATGTCATGGGATTGCACGAAGGCGCGTCGGTCGCGATGGCCGATGCGTTCGCGCAAGTCACCGGCAACGCGGCGTTCGTCAGCTTGCACTCGGCCGGCGGTCTCGGCAACGCGATGGGCACGCTCTACACCGCGTACCGTAACGGAGCGCCGCTCGTCATTATGGCCGGTCAGCAGACGCGAGCGATGCTCGGCATGGATCCGTTCCTCTTCGCGCAAGACGCGGCGTCGCTGCCGAAACCGTACGTGAAGTGGAGCGTCGAGCCGGCGCGCGCGCACGACGTTCCGGCCGCGATCGCGCGGGCGTACTACATGGCGATGCAGCGGCCGTGGGGGCCGACGTTCGTGTCGGTTCCCGAAGACGACTGGGACGCGATCGTGCCGCGGCTTGCCGTGCGCAAGATCTATGCCGATTTCGTTGCCGATCCGGCGGCGCTCGCGGCGCTGTCGGCTGCGTTCGGTGCGAGCCGTTCGCCGGCGCTCGTGGTCGGTTCGGGGGTCGACCGCGACGGTGCCGTGGCGCTTGCCGTGCAGTTGGCCGAGCGTACCGGTGCGCACGTGTACGCCAGCGCGCTCGCCGGACGCTGCGGATTTCCCGAAGACCACGCACAGTTTGCCGGCGCGCTGCCGCGCATCCGTACGGGCGTGGTCGAGAAGTTACGCGGGCACGATCTGGTCGTCGTGCTCGGTGCGCCGGTGTTCAACTACCACATCCATGCCGAGGGGCCGTTCATCGATCCCGGCACGACGCTGTTTCAACTCACCGACGATCCGAATGCCGCCGCCTGGGCCGTGACCGGCACCGCGATCATCACGAGCCTGCGGCTCGCGCTCGAAGCGTTGCTGCCGCAGGTGCAGCCGCACGCGCCCTTACCGCTCGCCGCTAGGCATGCGCGGGCCGCGGTGCCGGCGACGGATCCGATGTCGATCGCCTTCGTCTTGCAGTCGTTGGAAGCAACGCTCCCGCGCGATGCGATCGTCGCGGAAGAAGCGCCGTCAACGCATCCGGTTCTTCATCAGTTCATGCCGATGCGGCCCGGCGGGCACTTCACGGCGGCCAGCGGCAGCCTCGGCTACGGTTTGCCCGCCGCGGTCGGCGTCGCGCTGGCGCGGCCGGGTCAACGTGTCGTCGCGCTTATCGGCGACGGCTCGAGCTACTACGGCATTGCGGGACTCTGGACGGCGGTCGAACACAAGCTGCCGATCACGTTCGTAATCGTGAACAACGGCGGCTACGGCGCGATGAAAGATTTCAGCGCGTTGTTCAATTCGAAGCGCTCGCCGAGTTTCGACATCGGGCATGTCGACTTCATCGGCCTCGCGAACGGCTTCGGCTGCGCGGCGCAGCGCATCGAGCGCGCGGCCGAACTCGCACCGGCGCTCGTTGCGGCGCATGCTTCTCACGGTCCGATCCTACTCGACGTCGTCGTCGAGTCGACGATCGCGAAACTATTCTAGCGTTCGTTTAGGAGGAAGCGGACCTGGGGCCGGGTGGCATCGGCGGGCTGGGCGACGACCACGACGTCTTCGGGCGTGTCGGTCCACACGATCAGTTTGATCGCCGCTTCGCCTTTCGAAGCCACAACGTCCATCGCGCTCGGGTCGACGCGGCTCACCGAGTCGGGTTGATCCATCGCCGGGAATTCGCAGCCGTGCGTGACGCAGCGAAAGCGCACTTTGAGCTTCGCCGGCGCGACGTTGACGACGAGCGCGGCGTCGAAGTGCGTTTCATAGCGGTTCGCGCGGGCCGCGACCCACGCCCGCGCGGTCTGGGGCGAGCCCGATTTCAGCGTCAGCCGCGGCGCGCCGGCCGCTACCGCGACGAACGGCAAACCGGCGACCGCGAGTCCGAGCATCAGCGCGGCGCGGCGCGTTATTTGCCGAACGAAGGGAACATGCATGGTGCACCCTTCTCCGAGCGGCCCGTGACTGCTGCCGATGTCCCCTGGATCGTTGCGCTCTATGCCGCACCGCACGCGCGGCCGTTCATGCAACTTCCGAGCGAGGACGAGGTGCGGGCGGTGCTCGGGCGGCCGGACCTGGTCGAACGGATCGTGCTGGACCAAGCGGGCGAACGCGTCGCGATCTGGCGCGCCGGTCTCGAGGAAACGTGGCTTGCCGAGATCCGTACCCTCGCCGTCGCGAGACCGGGAATCGGCGCCGGTTCGTGGGCGTTGCAGCGTGCGCTGGCCTGGGCGTTCGGAGAGCAGCGGGTGCACAAGGCCTACTTGTACGTCACCGCAGCCAACGCGCGCGCTCGCGCGTTATATGAACGCCACGGGTTGCGGTTGGAGGGGACCCATCGCGACGGGTTCCGCGCACCTGACGGCACGTTCGAAGATCTCTGCCACTACGGCATACTCGCGGGAGAATATGCGATGACGAACCAGGCAACGGCAGCAGCGGCCGGCACGCTGACCATCGGCGGCGATCTCACCGTGAACCGCATGGGATTCGGTGCGATGCGCGTGGTCGGCAAGGGCGTGTGGGGCATGCCGCCGGATCCCGAAGCGGCCAAGAACGTGCTGCGGTACGCCGTTGCGAACGGCGTGAACTTCATCGACACCGCCGACTCGTACGGTCCGGATACGAGCGAAGAGTTGATTGCCGGAGCGTTGGCGCCGTATTCGGCCGGGCTCGTCATCGCGACCAAGGGTGGTCTCACCCGGCCCGGTCCGGGCGAGTGGGATGCCGACGGCCGCCCGGCGCACCTGCGCGAAGCGCTGGAAGGCAGTTTGCGGCGCCTGCGTCTGGACTGCATCGACCTCTATCAGTTTCATCGGCCCGATCCGAAGGTGCCGTACGCCGAGTCGATCGGGGCGATCGCCGAGATGCAGCGCGCCGGGAAGATCCGTCACGTCGGCGTGTCCAACGTCGATCTCAAGCAGCTGGCGGCGGCGCGCAAGATCGTCACGGTCGTATCGGTGCAGAATCGCTACAACTTCGAGGACCGCTCGTCGGAAGACGTCCTCGATGCGTGCGCGCGCGACGGCATCGCGTTTCTGCCGTGGGCGCCGATCGGCGGCCCGTCGCCGATGAAAGCGCAAACGCTCGAACGGTTGGCACGCGATCACAACGCGACGCCGTTGCAGATCGCGCTGGCCTGGCTGCTCGCGCGCTCGCCGGTGATGCTGCCGATCCCGGGCACGGGATCGATCGCGCACCTCGATGAGAACCTCGCCGCCGCCGCGCTGCACTTGAGCGCCCAGGAGTTCCGGTTGCTCGGTGACGGCTAAAGCAAAACCGCTCGTTCGGTGCCCGTGGGCGACGTCGTCGCCGCTCGAACAAGCTTATCACGACGACGAATGGGGCATTCCGGAGCACGGCGAGAACGCGCTGTTCGAGTGCATCTCGCTCGAAGGCGCGCAAGCCGGCTTGAGTTGGGACACCGTGCTGCGCAAGCGCGAGAACTACCGCAAGGCATTCGCCGGCTTCGACCTCGCGCGCGTCGCGCGCTTCACGCCGGCGCGCATCGATAAGCTCGTGCTCGATCCGGGCCTCATCCGGCACCGCGGCAAGCTCGAGTCGGTCGTCTCGAATGCCAAGGCGATTCTCGCGATTGCGAAAGAATTCGGCTCGTTCGATGCATATGTTTGGGGTTTCGCCCGCACCGAGGCGCCCAAACTGCGGGCCGAAGCCCTCAGCAAGGACATGCGCAAGCGCGGCTTGCGCTTTGTCGGCCCGACGATCGTCTACGCGTTCATGCAGGCCGTCGGCATCGTCAACGATCATATCGCTACGTGTGCCTTCAGGGACCCGGCGCGGGCCCGGCGAAAGGGCGCGTAAACGGAGGTTCACCTTGGCACGCGTTTGTTCAGTCATCGCAACATCGCACTCACCGTTCTTGTACGCGACGGCGGAGGAATGGGAACCGGGGCGCGCGATGCGTTTGTCCCGGGGTGGCATGTCGCCCGATACCAAGGTCGACACGGTCGAGGAGAACCTCAAGAAGAAGGCGCGCATTCAGGCCGCGTTCGGCGTCTTGCGCGAGCACTTGCACGCGTCGAAGCCCGACGTGTTGCTGATTTTCGGCGACGACCAGCTCGAGCAGTTCGACTTCAAGAACTTCCCGGCGTTCTCACTGTTCACCGGGGAGTCGTTTGCCGGCTACAAGGTGTCGCGCATGATCGGGCTGCCGGTCCAGCCGGGGCGTAAAGAGCGGCCGAAGACGCCCGAGAACTGGGTGACGATCCACAGCAACACCGATTTCTCGCACGGGCTGTTGCGCGAATTGATGAACGATGGGTTCGATCTGGCGTTCAGCAACGAACTCAACGATCCCGAGGAAGGCATGGGCCACGCCTTCATGCGCCCGTTGACGTCGCTCGATCCCGAGTACAAGATTCCGATGACGCCGTTCTCGGTGAACTGTTACTATGGGCCGCAACCGACCGGCAAACGCTGTTATCAGCTCGGACGCGCGGTCCGCGCCGCGATCGAACGGTTACCGCTCGACCTCAATGTGGCGGTCATCGGTTCGGGCGGGCTGTGGCATCTGCCGAACTATCCAAACTCGTGGATCGACGAATCGTTCGATGCCAACATTCTGGCCGGCATTCGCTCCGGCGACGTGAAGAAGACCGCTGAGTACTTCGACACCGTGCAGTTGCCGTACGATCCCGCCAAACCGGACACGGTAAAACTCGCCAGCGGCGGCACCGGCATTCTGCTGGGCGTCGGCGGCGGCACCGGTGAAACGCGCACCTGGCTCGCCGCCGCCGCGGTGGCCGACGGCAAACCCGCCACGATCGTCGATTACATCCCCGTCTACGCATCCCCAATCGGCGTCGGCTTCGCCTACTGGGAAAACGTCTAGCTAAAGAGCCTTTTCAAGAACGCGTCGTGTTTGTACGACGGGGATTGACCGAACTTCACGACGACGGTGCGTTCGGATGGGATGACGTACATTGCTTGGCCGCCGGAGCCGCTGGCGTGTACGATGTCTGGCGGCGTGTCGATCGGGTGTAACCACCAGCCTAAGCCGTAACGCGGGTTGGCCGAGGAGCCGATGAAGCACGGCGCGAGCGAGGTTTCGCGTATGAGCGGTTGGCCGTCGTGGCGGCCGCCGTCGAGGACGAAGCGGCCGAACTTCACCCACTCGCGTGCGCACAGGAACGCGCCGGTCGGCAACGGCTGCGTTCCGTCTTTGAGCGTTCGCCACGAACCGATGCGGACGCCGATCGGGTCCAGCACGCGCTCGCGCAGGTACGCGTGCGGGGTCAGCCCGCGCGGCTCGAGTTTGCGGGCCAACACCGCGCCGAAGACTTGCAGCGGAATGCCGCCGTAGGTGAAGCGTTCGCCCGGCTCATCCTTGATCGGCGTTTCGAGCGCGCGCTCGTACGTGGGGACCGCTGAACCCAACCCGCCGAAACCGATGCCGCTGGTGAGCGCGAGCAACTCGCGCAGCGTCACCTGCGCGCGGCGCGCATCGCCGGACCACGCGGGAAACGTCTGCGCGACCGGTTCGTCGAAGTCCAGCAAGCCGTCGTCGTGCGCGGCCGCGGCGGCGACGCCCCAAAAGCTCTTCGTCCCGCTGTAGAGCGCGTGCGGTTTCGCGGCGTCGTAGCCGCCGGCATACTGCTCGAGCACGGTCGCGCCGTCGGTCACGATCAGCAGCGCGTGCAACGTGTGGCGTTCGGCGTAAGCGAGCGCCGCGGCGGAATTCACTGGCGGCGTTACGCGGTCTGGGGCAATACCGAAACGTGGATCGCGCCGGGATCGCCTTGGCCGCCCACGGTTTGAATGGCCTCTTCGGTGCGATCGAGGGTGAACGTGTGCGTGGCGAGCTTGTCCAACGGCAGACGGCCGGACTCGAGCAGCGCGATCCCTTTCTTCATGTCGCGCGCGGTGCGGCCGCGCACGCCCCGCACGGTCAGCTCTTTGAGAAAGAGCAGGTCGGGTTCGAAATTCGTCGCGAGGCCGTGCGCCTCGCCCGCCACGACGATCGTTCCGCCCATCGCCGCGAGTTGTGCGGCCTGTTGCAGCGCGCCCGGAAAGTACGCGGTCACGTTGATCACGGTGTCGGCCATGCGGCCGGCGGTGAGGTCGCGCACGTGCGCGACCACGTCGTCCACCGCGTCGACATCGACCGTGTGGTGGGCGCCAAACTCACGCGCCAGCGCCAGCCGGTGCGCGTCGCGCGCGCGGCCGGTAACGATGATCTGCGATGCTCCGGCTTCCTTCGCGGCGATCGTGCACGCCAAGCCTTGCCCGCCGGGACCTTGGATGAGCACGGTGCTGCCGATGCCGACGCCGCCCTCGACCTGCGCCCAACGGATGCCGTTGGCGAGCGGGACGAAAAACGGCGCGACGTTGGTCGGCACGTCGTCGGAAAGCTTGTGCACGAGCGCTTGCGGGTCGAGGTAGACGTACTCGCTGTAGCCGCCCCAGAGTCCCGGCGCGACGTCGAGCCCGGTGAACCCATACATCTTTTCCATCTTCATGCCGCTGCAAATGTAGTATTTGCCGGCCAAGCAGTACGAACAGTGCCCGCACGGCGCGTACTCTTCCATCACGATGCGATCGCCTTCGTTCACGCCCCAGCGTTCCGCCGCGCGCTTTCCGATCCGATCGACGCGCGCGACGATTTCGTGTCCCGGAATCAGCGGCGGCGGCGCGAATTTGGCCAGATCGCCGGTGTAGATCGGCCAGTCGGCGCCGCACACGCCGGTGATCTCGATCTTCGCGATTCCCGAATTCTCGTCGATCGGCGGCAGCGGAAACTCGCGCAGTTCGATCTGCCGCGGTGCGACCAGCAATGCCGCCAGCGTTTTTTCAGCCATAGTCTTAGAACGGCTCGTAGTCGCGGAGCTGCGGGATCACGTCGGTCCCGAACATCCGGATCGAACGCAACAGATCCGCTTCGCCCATCTCGCCGAAGTTGAACTCACCGAAGAACGTGTTGAACGAACCTTCGGCCGCCCAGCGGCGCAGTTGTTCGGCGACGGTGTCGGGCGTGCCGAGCAGAATCAACTCGTTCTTCAACAGATACTCGGGATCGAGGATGTTCAGCGTGATCTCGGCCGAATCGGGTTCGCCTCGCTTCTCGAAGTACTCGGCGGTTTCGAGTTGCTTGCGCCGGATCTCGTCCTTGTCGTCGGAGTAGGAGAAGAAGCCGCGGTACGCATTGGCGGCGTCGGCCAGCGCCACGTCGAGCGCCTTCTGATACGTTTCGTCGACGTACACGACGGTGCTGAAGGCGATGTTGGGCACACCGGGGTGCCCGGCGGCCTTCCAGCCCGCCAGATACGGCGCATAGCGCGTCTTCGCTTTGACACGTGGAAACATCAGAAAATAGCCGGTGTGCAACCCTTCGCGCGCGCAGAACTCGAGCGTCGGAACGTCGCGCGTCTCCATCCACATCGGCGGGTGCGGGCGCTGCACGGGCATGACGCTCAGGTCGAAGTCGCCGTAGGGAATGCGCTTGCCGTCCCACGTCACATGCCCGTCACCGGCATATGCCGCCTTCATGAAGCGCGCGAACTCCAGCGTCACCTCGCGGCGGTCGGCAAACGACGCTTTGTACGGCTCGAAATACGACGGCAAGATGCCCGGTACGAGGCCGACTTCGGTGCGCCCGCCGGTCAGCTGATCGGTGAGCGCGATCTCTTCGAGCAAACGGACCGGGTGATGCAGCGCGACGACGTGTCCCATCGCTCCCACCCGCAAGCGTTTCGTTCGCGCCGCGGCCGCGACGGCGAACAGGTTGGGCGAAGACATCCAGCTTTCGTTCGGCGTGAAATGATGTTCGACCGAGAACGCGTAGTCGAAGCCGACCTCATCGGCGAGCGCGAGCTCGCGCCACAACTGCTCGTAACGCGCGTGCGGCGTCATCCCCCGTTTGCCCCACACGTGCGCGAAGTGCGCGAACCTCAATGTTCGGAGTCCTCCGCGGTGCAGGGCAACGTACACCGTGTAGCAAAAAGTGTATACAGTAGTATAGGTGTGAGCTGAGTGCCGGTCAACCCTGCGCTCGAAGGAGTTAGACGCCCGTGATTCGCCGACGCGCTTTGCAACTGCTCGCCGGCTCCGGCGCGGCTCTTGCTGCCTCCCCTGCCAATGCGCAGTACTTGATCACCCTGCGGGTCGGAACGTTCGCATCCGAAGCGACCGGTTCGGCTTTTTACGCTCAAGAGCAGGGATTTTTCGCGAAACACGGCCTGACGGCGGATTTCAACCTGACGACCGGCGGGGCCGCGCTGATGCCGGCGATCGTCGGCGGAACGCTCGATATCGGCGAGGCCGACGTCGTGACGATGTCCCTCGCGCGCAACAGCGGGCTAGATTTTCAATTCATCGCCCCGGGCGAGCTGCACTCGAACAAATATCCGACCTTAGCGGTCGTCGTCAAGGACCCGGCGCTGAAGCTCGGCAAAGACTTCAACGGCAAAACGATGGCGAGCAACGTTTCACGCGGCTTCGGATCGCTCGTCACCAACGTGTGGATCGACAACAACGGCGGGGATTCCAAGACCGTGAAATGGATCGAATTTCCGTTTCCGGGGCTGAGTGCCGCCTTGCAGCGCGGCACGATCGACGGATACTGCGCGCCCGAACCGTTCGTCGACCTCGGCGTCAAGGACGGCGGCCATCTCGTGCTGCTGGACAAGAATCCGATCGGGGATCCGATCATTCAGGGCGGCTGGTTCGCCACCCACGAGTGGATCCGGAATAACCCGTCGCTCGCCAATGCGTTTAGCCTTGCGATCCGCGAAGCCAACGACTGGGCGAACCAGAACCCGGATGCGGCTGCGGCAATCATCTCGAAGTACAGCAAAATTCCGGTCAGCGTGCTGACCTCGATGAAGATGCGCGGCCAGTACCTGGCGAAGTTCACCCCGGCGACGATGCAGCCGATTATCGATGCTGCCGCCAAGTACGGCTACATCAAAGCGCGGTACCCGGTCTCCGACATCATCGCGAACCCGTGATCGACGTCGGGAACCTGATCCAAGGGACCCGCATCCACGGGAGCTTGTACCGCGACCCGGACGTTTTCGAGCGCGAACTGAACGAGATCTGGTACAAGGTGTGGGTCTACGTCGCGCACGAGAGCGAGATTCCCAACCCCGGCGATTTCGTGCGCCGCGCGATCGGGCGGCAGCCCGTCCTCGTCGTGCGGGCCGCGGATGGAACGGTCAAGGCGTTCTTCAACCGTTGCCGGCACCGCGGCAACATGGTCTGTCATCCCGAGCGCGGCAACGCCGCGGCGTTCACCTGCCCGTATCACGGCTGGACCTATTCGAACGCGGGTGCGCTGCTGCAGCCGACGTTCGAGGACGGCTACGATTCGAAGTTACGGCGTGAAGACTTTGGTCTCGTGCCGCTGCCGCGCCTCGATTCGTATCGGGGGCTGATTTTCGCCAGCGTCGCGCCGGACGGTATCACGCTCGACGAACATCTTGGCGGCGCGAAAGAGTTCATCGACCTCTTCATGGATCTGTCGCCAACTGGGCGGGTGAGCTTGCAAGCCGGCAATCAGAAGCTGAGGTATAACGGCAACTGGAAGTTCATGCCGGAGAACTCGATGGAGGGCGACTACCACGGCCCCTTCATCCACAAGGTCGCGTTCGAGTTGCACAGCAAGAAAACGGGCTTCGACGTCAGCTCGCTCTACGAGAACGAAATCCCCGACGTGATCCGCTCGCTCCCCGGCGGACACATGGTCGAAGATTACCGCGGCGCGACGATGGCTCCGCCCAACCGGCCGCCCAGCGCGGCCCGCCTCGCGTACAAGGATGCGATGGTGCGCGCGTACGGCGAAGAAAAGGCGGCCCAACTGCTCGGCACGATGGCGCCGCTGATCTACATCTTTCCGAACCTGATGTATCTGATGACCCACATTCGCGTCGTCCAGCCGGTGAGCGTCGCCGAAACGTTCGTCTACTACCAGCCGATGCTGCTCGACGGTGCGCCCGCCGAGATCAACGAGGAACGGCTGCGGATGCACGAGTTCATGTTCGGCGCGGCCGGCTTCATCTCGCCCGACGACATCGAAATCATGGAGCGCAGTCAAGCGGCGCTGAACGCGGGCGGCAACGAGTGGCTGTTCATCGGACGCGGCGAGCACCGCGACAAACAGCTGCCCGACGGCGGCTCGACCGGGTTCACGATGGACGAGAATCACATCCGCGGTTTCTGGAAGCATTACTCGGGCGTGATGAACGCAGGTGCGTGAGGCGGACATCGTCGCGTTCCTCACCCGCGAAGCGCGCTTGATGGACGAAGGCCGCTACCGCGAGTGGCTGGAGCTGTGGACCGACGACGCGCAGTATTGGGTGCCGTGCAACGACGACGACATCGACCCGGCGCGCCAGGTCTCGATTATCTACGACGACCGCGACCGGCTCGGACAGCGCATCGAGCGGCTCCTGAGCGGCTCCGTGCTCTCGCAGCAGCCGCGGCCGCGCATGCGCCGCGTGGTCTCGAACGTCGAGATCGGCGAAGCCGCGGGCGGCGAGGTGACGGTCGAGTCCAACTTCGTGCTCGGCGTCGCGCGCGCCGGCACGAAGCACGTTTGGATCGGGCGTTCGATTCACCACCTGCGCACCGCGGGCGACTCGTTCAAGATCGCGCGCAAAAAGGTGCTGCTGATCGACAACGATCAGGAGATCCCGCTCTTGCAGTTCCTCATCTGATGCGCGTCGCGGTCGACCACGAGAAGTGCCAGTCCTATCGCCGCTGCACGGCCGTCGCGCCGCAGGTGTTCGGCATCGGCGGCGATACGAAGGCCGAGGTCCTCGATCCGCACGGGGCGGAAGACGCGGTCGTCCTCAAAGCCGCCAAATCGTGCCCCTACCGGGCCATCACCGTCAACGACGAAACGACGTCCGAACAGCTCTGGCCTCGCACCTAATCGAAGGAGCGTCATGGAACACAACCGGTTTGCCTACTCGCCGATCAGCCGCCGGCCGAAGGTCACGCTCCCGAACGGCGCGCGCGTCGCCGTCTGGATCACGCCCAACGTCGAGCACTACCATTACGACAAACCGGCGATGTCGCTGACGCAGATGACCGCGTCGCTGAAGCCCGACGTGTTGAACTACGCCTGGCGCGACTACGGCGTGCGGGTCGGCATCTGGCGGATCATGGACATCCTCGAGCGCCAGGGGTTCAACGCGACCGCCGCGCTCAACTCGGAGGTCTGCGAGCACTATCCCGAGATCGTCGAGGCGGGCAACAAACTCGGCTGGGAGTGGATGGCGCACGGTCCGAACAACTCGATGCTCTTCACCGGCATGCCGGAGGACGTCGAACGGCCGATTATCGCCGCGACGCTCGACGTGCTTGCCAAAGGCACCGGCAAACGCGCCCGCGGCTGGCTGAGCCCGGCCCTGACCGAAACCGACGTCACCTTGGACCTGCTGGCGGAAGCGGGCATCGAGTACGTCGCCGATTGGTGCAACGACGAGCAGCCCTACACGATGAAGACGCGTAACGGCTCGATCCTTGCGCTGCCCTACACGCTCGAGGTCGGCGACATCCCCGTGTTTCTGTTCAACGGCGGCAGCGGCCAAGATTTCGAGAACATGATCGTCGATCAATTCGATCAGATGTACGAGGAAGGTGCGACCACGCCGCGCTTCCTCTCGATCGCGTTGCACCCGTTTCTGGTCGGCCACCCGTTCCGTGCCCGGCATCTCGAACGCGCGTTGGCTCACATTCGCAAGCGAACCGACGTCTGGATCACCACCGGCGGCGCGATCGTCGATTGGTACAAAACGTCGGGAACGCGCCCCTAAACGTCGAGCAGCGCGCGCGCAAGCGCGAGCATACCGGTGTCGTGGTGCTCGAAACCCATCAGTTGGACGCCCAAGGGAACGCCGTCGACGGCGAGCAGCGGCAGGTTGATCGACGGCGCGCCGATGGCCGATGAGGCATCGTTGTACCACGGCGTTCCGCCTAGGGGTTGACCGATCTGTCCCGGACCGATGTGCGCGAGCGTGATGAAGCCGTCGACCTTGCCGGCCAGCGCGCGATGCTGCGCGCGCAAACGTTCGCGGGCAGCGCACGCGCGCTCGTAGTCGGCGACGTGCAGCGCAGCCCCGCGCTCGATGTAGCCGCGCATCGGCGCGCTGAACGCATCGGGCCGTTGCTCGAG
The DNA here is from genome assembly GCA_036008105.1 of Candidatus Lustribacter sp. Classification (GTDB taxonomy): domain Bacteria; phylum Vulcanimicrobiota; class Vulcanimicrobiia; order Vulcanimicrobiales; family Vulcanimicrobiaceae; genus Lustribacter. The sequence continues at coordinate 22,509 of DASYOE010000359.1, forward strand.
CCAGCTCAGCATCGGCCAGCGAATCTCCCACAGCATCAGATCGAAGAACCACTCCGGCACGGCGGCCGTCGCCGCTTCGTA
>DASYOE010000360.1:0-18340 GCA_036008105.1 Candidatus Lustribacter sp.
GCGTTTCGCGGAGGTCATCGGCAAGGGCGCGGATCGCATCGACGCGATTGTGAAAATAGCGGTAGAAGGTGCCATGGGCAAGTCCCGCTTCCAGGCTGACCGCAGCAGCCGTAACGTCGCCGGGATCGGAGCGGTCGAGCAGGCGCTCGAGCGCATCGAGCAAGGCCTGCCGGGCATTGGGCCGCGGCTTCGCGGGCCCCGGTTTCGCGCCCGGGTCTCCACGGCCCAGATACGTCCAGCGGTTGCGGAGCTTTCCGCTCGCCGGGTCGCGCTCCGAGCGGACCTGATAGCGGTAGGGCCGGCCGTTGACCAGCTTGGTGACCTCATACGCCATAAGTGGTAAAATGACTTAAACGTCATGCGAGAATTACCTACAAGCGGACGTTCGGCGGGCGGCACGTCATCGCGTCCCTGGTAGCCGAACGCCCGTCCGTGGCCACGGATGCCGGCGGCGTGCCGCTGATGTGGATCACGATCACGACCATGCTCGGTCTGATCATGGCCATCATCGACACCTCGATCGTCAACGTCGCGCTGACCAACATGGCCGGCACGCTCGGCGCGTCGATCGACGAGATCGGCTGGGTCGCGACCGGCTATATTCTCGCGCAGGTGATCGTCATGCCGCTCAACGGCTGGTTGACCGCGCGGTTCGGCCGGCGCAATTTCTACGCCGCATGTATCGTGATCTTCACGATTTCGTCGTTCTTGTGCGGCACCGCGACGTCGGTGTGGCAGCTGGTTGCGTACCGCGTTCTGCAGGGCGTCGGCGGCGGCGCGCTGCAGCCGACCGCGCAAGCGATCATGTTCGAATCGTACCCGCCCGAGAAGCGCAACGGCGCGATGGCGATCTTCGGCCTCGGCGCGATGGTCGGTCCGGCAATCGGGCCGACGCTGGGCGGATACATCGTCGACAATTATTCGTGGCCGCTGATCTTTTGGATCAACCTGCCGATCGGCATCGCCGCGTTCTTCATGACGCTGGCGTTCATCAAAGACCAAACGTACGTCAAACGCGACACGAACCCGGTCGACTGGATCGGCCTCGGCATGCTCGCCGCCGGCGTGGGCGCGCTGCAGTACGTGCTCGAACGCGGCCAGACCGAAGACTGGTTCGGCTCGCAGACGATCGTTGTCATGACGATCGTCTCGCTCGCGGCGATCGTCGCATTCATCATTCGCGAGCTGAACGACCCGCGGCCGCTCGTCGACCTCAGCGTCTTCCGATCGCGTTCGTTCACCGGCGGCAACATCATCGGCATCGTCAGCGGCTTCGGCTTGTACGGCTCGGCGCTGATGATGCCGCTCTACTTCCAAAATGTGCTGGGCTTTACCGCAATGGGCACCGGCATCGCGCTCTTGCCCGGTGCGATCGCCACCGCCATCAGTCTGCCGATCGCCGGCCGCATCGGGAAATGGGTCGACTTCCGATTGTGCATCGCGTTTGGTTTGGCCGTCTTTGCCGTCGGCTGTTGGATGACCGGCAACCTGAACCAGCAAGCCGGATTCGCCGACACGCTCTGGCCGCGCGCGATTCAAGGCTTCGCGATCGGCTTCATGTGGGTGCCGCTGACGACCGCGACGCTGGGCGACATCTCCCGCGAGAAGATGAGCGGCGCCACCGGCGTTTCAACGCTGGTGCGGCAACTCGGCGGCAGTCTCGGCATCGCCATCCTGCAGCTCATCGAAACGCGCGACCAAGACTCCGCCTACGCTTCGCTCGCGTCGGGCGTCACGATGGCGAACCAGAGCGTCGCCAACATGCTGCACGGCGCGGCAAATCAAGGCGCGGCGCTGTCGAACATCTTCAGCCTGGTGATGCTCAACGCCGAGACGATTGCCTACAACGAGGTCTTCCGCGTGTGCGCGATCGTGTTCTTGATCTCGATACCGACGGTCTTGCTGCTCAAATCGGCGCACGGCACGGGCGGTACACCGGAACCCGCCGTAATCGAATAGCCACTGTCATTCCGAGGGTGCGAACGAAGGTGAGCGCATCGAGGAAAGCAGAGGGGGTTCGCGGGACGAAGTGGTACGGCTTCGCATGAACATGCTTCGCCTCGTCCGCCAAGCCTTCGCAGCGATCGCGCTGTTGGCGTTAGGTGCCTCGGCCGCGACCTCCGTGTCGGCCCAAACGAAGCCCTATACGATCAACGTCATCCTGCCGTTGACGGGTCCGGGCGCAAGTCTCGGCAAGGACGAAGCGACCGCACTGGACGCGCTGGAGAAATTCGTCAACCGGACGGGCGGCATCAACGGGGCGCCCGTGCACTTCGAAGTCGTGGACGACCAGACGCAGCCCGCCGTCGCCGTTCAGTTGTTGCAGCAGATTCTCACGACGCATCCGGCCGTTGTGCTCGGCTCGGCCCTGGCCGCGCAATCGCAGGCGATGGCCGCACTCGTTCCCAACGGCCCGGTGCTCTACGCCCTGACCCCGAACCTATTGCCCACGCCGGGCGGCTACGTGTTTTCGACGAGCGCCAACACGCGCGACTTGACCGGCGTCGGCGTGACGTACTTCCGCTTGCGAGGCCTTACGAAGTTTGCGACGCTGGTCACCAACGACGCCTCGGGCCAAAACAACCTCGAGGCGATCGAAGCTGCCCTGGCGCTGCCCGCCAATAAGGACGTGAAGATCGTCGACCGGGAAGTCTTCTCGTTCGGTGACGTCTCGGTGGACGCGCAGGCGGCCAAGATGAAGGCGTCCGGCGCGCAGGTCATCTTCGCCGTGGCCAACGGCACGGGTTTCGGAACGTCGCTGCACGGACTCTACGACGTGGGTATCGACGCACCGGTGTTTACGTCGGCAGCGAATTTCAGTCCGCAGCTGCTCAACAGCTTCAAAACGTTCCTACCGAAGGAACTCATCGGTTCGGGTGCCAGCTTCTTCAATCGCGACCGTGCAGCGTCGGATCCGCTGAAGAAGCCGATCGATGATTTCTACGCGGCGCTCAACGCGGAAGGCGTCATCGTACCGGTTGCCACGCACGCGTTCGCTTGGGATCCGGGTTGGCTCGTCGTGAATGCGCTGCGTTCGATCGGCACGAACGCGACGGCCGAACAGATTCGCGCCTACATCCTACGCCAAAAAGCGTTCCCCGGCGTTCAAGGCATATTTAATTTCACCACCAACGACATGCACGGGCTCGACGTGTCCGGTCTGCTCGTGCTGCGCAGCGATCCCAATAGCCCCGGCCGTTCGATCGTGGTGAGCAAACAAGGCGGGGCGCCGAAGTAAGACCGGCCGGCTAAGCCGCGCTCTTCTTGCGTTTCGGCTTGGCGGCGGGCGCAGATTTCTTGGCGCCCGCTTTCTCGGCCACGGCTTTCGGGCCGCCCGCGCCCGGGCGTTTGCTCTGCTCGAGGCTGCGCTGCAACACGTCCATCAGGTTGACGACGTTGGTGGCCACCGGACGCTTCGTTTCGGGCGCCGTGACCTGCTCGCCGGCGACGCGCGCCTCGATCATGGCCATGACGGCTTCCTTGTATTCGTCGGTGAACTTCTCGGGTTCGAAGTCCTCGACCGACATCGTATCGATCAGCATCTTCGCCACCTTGAGCTCGGCCGGCGCGACCTTCTCTTTCAGCTCCGGGAAATCGAAGTCGCTCTGCGCGACCAGTTCGTCGGCGAAGTGCATGAGTTCGAGCACCAGCGCCTCGCCGTTGGGCTTGAGCGCGGCCAGGTGTTCGCGCGACCGGATCACGACGCGGGCGATGCCCACTTTGTTGGCCTCGCGCAACGATTCGCGCAGCAGCGCGTACGCATGGCGGCCCTTCTTCTCGGGCTCGAGGTAGTATGGCGTGTCGAAGTACATGGGGTTGATCTTGTCGAGTTCGACGAACTCCAAGATTTCGACCGACTGCGTCGCCTCGGGACGGACCGATTTGAAGTCGTCGTCGCCGAGCGTGACGTACTGCCCCTTTTCGTACTCGTAGCCGCGCACGAGGTCGGCGTACTCGACCTTCTCGCCGCAGACCGTGCAGTGGCGCTCGTTGAAGATCCGGCCGTCATCCTTTTTGTGCAAGAAGTTGAAGCGCAGATCGTCCGAGCGGACGGCCGTGAACAGCTTGACCGGAATCGTCACCAGTCCGAAGTTGATTGCCCCCGACCAAATCGCGTGTGCCATGTCTCTCCGTGTTCCCCCGCAGCGCCGGTCCGTCTAACTCCAGAGCGAGCGAGCGGCGGCTATAACGGGTTCGAGGCGATAGGGCTTCCAGGCCTTGCTCCAGTTGTCGCCGCCCTGCGCCAATTGCTTGGGAACGTTGCCCATATTCCAGCGGGTCATCTCGGGCGCCGTCGTCTTGGCGCGCTTGCGGCGCATCGCCTCGACCTCGCTCCAGGCGATCGGGAACGACACCGGCGCCCCGTCCCGGGCCCGCACGCTGAAGGGGGCGACGTACGTCTTGCCCTTGCCGACCTGGACGTAGTCGAGGTACACGGTGCCGTGCGGCCGGCGCGCGATCGTCCGGTCGAGGGTCGTCAGGCTGGGTTCGACAGCGTTGATACGCCGTGCGATCAACTCGGCGAAGCCCTTGGCCTGATCCCAGTCGTAGCGGGGCTCGAGCGGCACGACCACATGCAAGCCCGAGCCGCCGGTCGTCTTCACCAGCGGCATCACGCCGACCGCGGCCAACTCGTCGCGCGCGGCGAGCGCGACGCGCGCCAGCGTCGCGAGCGTGCAGCCGTCACCCGGATCGAGGTCGAGCAAGATGAAGTCGGGGACGTCGAGCGTCGGTTCGCGCGAATACCACACGTGCAGCACGACCGCCGCCAGGTTCGCGACGTACGCGAGCGTGGCTTCGTCATCGCACACGATGAACTCGATCTGTTCGTGACGCGTGCTGGCCCCGATCTTGACCGTTCGCACCCACTCGGGCAAGCCGCGCGGAATGTGTTTCTCCCACCAGCCTTCGCCGTCGACGCCGTTGGGATACCGCTCGAGCGTGAGGGGCCGGCCCTGCACGTGCGGCAAGAGCCACTTCGCCACCGCGCGATAGTATGCGATCAGATCGCCTTTCGTATAACCGTCGCGCGGCCACAGGACCTTGTCGAGATTGGTCACTTGCAGCGACCGCCCGCCGACGGTCAGCGGCGTTTTAGCGGCTTTGGCTGCGGTCATGCCGGTCGCAAGCTCGGCTGCGCGCGTTCGCGCGTCACCTCGGAAGCCGGTTTATCGGGTCGCAAGCCGAGGAACACCGGTTGACGCAGCAGTCCGTCATCGGTCCACTCGGCGAACGCGATCTGGGCGACGAGCTCGGGCTTGATGAAGTGCGGCTCGGGTTTCATGCGCGGTACGGCCGTGAAGGGCGACGTCTTGCGCTCGCGTTTGCGCAGCTCCGCACCGATCTCGCGCAAGCGTTTCTGGTCGAAGCCGGTACCGACCTGACCTGCGAAGATGAGCTTCTCGCCTTCGTAATAGCCGAGCAGCAGCGCGCCGAACTCCGACCGGCTGCCCTTCGGTTCGGTCCAGCCGCCGATTACGAATTCTTCTTCGTGTTTGGCCTTGATCTTGAACCAGTCGCGCGAGCGCGCCGTGCGGTACGGTGAATCGCGGCGCTTCGCCATGATGCCTTCGAGCTGTTCGCGTTGCGCGAGCGCGAAGAACTCCTTACCGCGGCCGACGATGTGTTTGGAGTACAACACCCCGCGCTCGGGAACGATCAGCGCTTCGAGTTTCGCTTTGCGGTCTTCGAGCGGCAGCGCGCGCAGGTCGCGTCCGTCGGCGTAGAGCAGATCGAAGGCCACGTACGTCAAGGGCGTCCGTTCCTTGCCGCGCGGCATGTCGACTTGCTGCAGCGCTTGAAACGACGAGCGCCCGTGCGCGTCGAGCGCGCAGATCTCGCCGTCGACGAGCACCGGCAGGGAGCGGAACGCCGTGCCGATCGAGGCCAGCTCCTTGAAGCGCTTGAGCAAATCGAGTCCGTTGCGCGAGGTCAGCGCCACCTTGCCCTCGGCGTCGATCGACGCGATCGCGCGAAAGCCGTCCCATTTCACCTCGAAGAGCCAGCCCGGATCGTCGAACGGCGCGTCGACCAGGGTCGCGAGCATCGGCGTCGTGATGTGCGGGAAGGGATCGGCTTTGGCTGCTTTAACGCGCGCGGTCTTCTTCTTCGCGCTCGCCGCCGGACGATCGCTTTGCCACTGCTTGGCCGTCGCGCTCTTCGCGATATCGTCGAGGGTTTTGCCGGTCGTCGCGCTCTCCGGATGAGCGTTGACGTCGTACTTCGGATCGACGAACTCGTCGTGATCCTTGATCAAAAGCCACGGCTCCCCGCTCTCGCCGCCGTGGCTCTTGATCTTGACCAGCGTAAACATGCCGTTCAACTTCTTGCCGTGCAGGATGAACTTGATCTTGCCCTTGGCGATTTCGGCGACCGGGTCGGTGCCCTCGGCGAGGGTGTAGGTTCCCTCGTCCCACACGATCACCGCACCCGCCCCGTAATTCCCGGCCGGAATGATCCCTTCGAACGTCCGGTAGTCGTAGGGGTGGTCCTCGACGTGCATCGCCAAACGCCGCTCGCGCGTATCGAGCGTTGGACCTTTGGGAATCGCCCACGAGGCGAGTACGCCGCCGGCCTCGAGCCGGAAGTCGTAGTGCAGGCGCGACGCACGGTGCTTTTGCACGACGAAGCGCAGGGCCGCTGAGGCTCTGCGCTTCGATCCCTTCGGCTCCGGCGTCGCTTCAAAATCGCGTTTGCGAACGTATTCCGCCAGCGGCTCCGGCGCTTTTGCTTTTCGCGCCATATGCGCTCGCGGCTACCGCGAGGAGGCCGTCTAGACCTTGTCGTCCGCCTTCGCGGCTTCGTGCCGGATGTCGCGCTTGGCGGCGTCGATATCGGCTTGCGTCTTGTGGATTGCCGCCTGAGCCCGGTGCTTCGCCTCGTCGACGAGGTCTTTGGTATCTTCTTTGAGCGTTTTGAGTTTGTCGGTCGCGTCGTTCGCCATTCATAGCCTCCTATCGGGTGCACGCTGTACCCGGCTAATGGCGCGCCGAACCCTAGGGCGGGCGCCTGCTACGTAGCGCGAGCGACGATGGCTGCGACCGTCTCGACGCTATCGACGATCAGATCGGTCTCCGACACCAGCACCTCGACGGCCGGATCGCGCTGCTCGTCGAGTACGCGTTTCAGCGCGATGAGGTCCGGCCGCAACGGCGGTAGTTCCGCCGGCGGCTCGCCGTTGCGCAGGGCGAAGACGATTGCGCGCAGCGCCGTCTCCAGGTCGCCTACGAATCGTTCGATCAGCGCGTGCGGTGCGCCGGCGATTCGGGCGACGCGCGCGTGCAACGTGAGCGCCGCGATGCCGATGCGCCGGGTGGCGGCCAGAATGCCGGCGACGCTGCGCAACGTCAAGCCGCGCGGAGTCACCGGCTCGGCGGCCATTTGGTCGACCGACGCGTTGGCATTCGCGCGCGCGCGCCACACCGCTGCTTGCGCCGCGCGAATCGCACTCTCATCGGGCTCGGCTTCCACAAAGCCGAGCAGCACCGTGCGCAGGTAGCGACGCTGCGCGTCGATCAGATCGGCCAGGTCGTCGGCGACGCGCGTGTGCGTCCAGGCCGGCCACACCGCGTACGCGACGAGCGCGAGCAGCCCGCCGATCAGCGTCGCGGCGACGCGGTCGACGGCCGACGCGTGCTCGGGCGCACCGCCCAGCGCCAGCAGGTAGACGATGTAGCCGGTGATGGCCACGCTGAACAACGCGTAGCTGACGTTGAACAGCGCGAAGGCGCAGCCGGCAAACAGAATCGCCAACACGATGTAGGCGGCGTCGCTCGGGTGAAACGCGGCGATGACCGACGCGAGGATAGCGCCGACGACCGTGCCCACGACGCGCCCGACGCCGCGGGTGAACGTGGATGCGAAATCGGGGCGCAGCACGAGGATCACGGTCAGCGCGATCCACTGCGCGTGCGCGAGCGGCAACAAGTGCTGCGCGATCACCGCGATCACCAGCACGACGCCGAGGCGAATCGCGTGGCGCGCGAAGTGCGAACTCCAGGTACAGTTGGCCAGCAGTTGGTCGGCCATCCGCCGCAGCCGGCCGGCATCGAAGCGCGCAATGCGGAGCGGAACCGCCGCCACCGTGAAACCGCCGTTCGCGGCCGCGGTCGCCGTGCGCAGCGCCGCCTGGAGTTGTCCGGCGAGCGCGCGCGCATCGGCAACATACGGCGCATTCTCGGGACTCGACCGTTCGAGTTCGCGGATCGCGTCGTCGAGTGCGCTCAACGCGGCTTTGCGCGCCGCCGGAGCACGGCCGGCTCCGACCGCCGTTGCAACGTCGTTCAACAGCGGCTCGGCGGCGTGACCGGCCGCGCGCACGGCGCGCGCAGCATCGCTCAACCCGACCTCGTTGAGCAGATGCTGTTCGGTCGCCAGCGCGGCCAGGGTTGCGCGCACGCGCTCGGCTTCGTCAGCCAGCGATTGATATGCCGCGATTTCCGCGCGGCTGCCGAACGGTTGCGGGTCGGCGAGCGCCGCGCTGACCACCGTGACCGATTGGGTGTCGGGCAAACCGAGGTCGTCGGCGCGCAACCCACCGGCGTAACCGGCCAGCGCGGCGTAGGCTTGGGCGAGCGCCGCGCGTTCGGATTGAAAGCCCGCCAGCGGCCACACCAACACGAGCAGTACCATTTGGAGCACGCCGCCCCCGAACACCATCAGCGCTTGAAAGCCGGGGTTGGCCGTGTCGTAGGGCGCGTTCGAAAACACCACGTACGCAACACACGCGTTGACCGCCACGACGGTTGCCGCGCGGCCGAGCGAGCCGACCACACCGAACGCGAGCGACCACACGAACAACAGCGCGATGTTGATTGCCGGCACGCTGCCCGTCAGCGCGCCCGCGAAGGCCGAGATCGCCAGCGCACCGCTCGCCGCCAGCATCGCGCCGACGCGTGTCCGGTAGAGACCCTGCCGTGATGCGAGCCCCGTGACGAGCGCGCCGTACGCCGCCGAGGCGCCGGCCAGCGGCTGACCGCCCAGCGTTGCAGCGATGAGCGGGAGCGCGACGCCGATCGTACAGCGCAGCGCGAAGCGCAGCTCGAGTCCGGACCAGTTCAGCCGCAGCGCGTCGGCGACGATCTTTCGGGCAGCGTTAGTGCCGGTAGTAGACATTCCAATACCAGATGCCCCAGAAGCCGACGGCCACGGACCACGCGATCGCGGCTTTCGCGAGCAGCGGCACGCGCGTTGGAATCGCGAGCGCCATCAACACCACCAGAAACGGCTCGAAGTCCAGCGCGTGTCGCATGCCGAACTGCGCGTACCCGTTCACGTAATACATGAACGACGGCCCGGCGACGAGCAGCGTCGCCAGCCACAGTCCGATGACGAGCGCGCGCGGGCGGCGGGCGAACAGTGCGATGACCAGTGCGGGGCTCGTCCAGGTCAGCGCGAGCCCGCTGTAGGTTGGAATGACGAACGGCCACGTCGACGTGAATGCGGGTCCCTGCCAAAAGAACGACCACAGCTGATAGGGGAAGTAGCGCAACTGGAACGGCGAACCGATCGGCGCGCCGGCACTATCCTGGTTGTACCAAACGTTGTAGCCGATGTCGTACCAGGTGCCCCAGCGGGCGTAGTTGTACGCCGCCCACACGCCCGCGCCGAGCGCGACGACGGCGGCGAAACCGATCGCGGCACGGCGCCGTTCGCTCATCGGCCGGTCGCGCACCACGAGCCACGCAAAAACCGGGATCGCCAGCACCAGCGAGAAGCGCGCGAACGCTGCCGCCACGAGCGCGAGCGCAACCAGCGAGCCGCGCCGCTTGCCGGTGACTTCGGCTAGGGCCAGGAACGCGCACGCCACCGCTGCGACGTGCGCGATGAACCACACGTCGCCCAGCATCGCGCACCACGCGAGTTGCGTTCCGGCAAACAGAAACGCGCAGATCCACATCGTGGTCCGGCGGCTGACCGCCAACTGTTCGCAGGTTTGCCAACACGCGGCGACCGCGACGCCGCACAGCAGCAGCGCCAGCACCGTCTGATTGGCATCGCCGAAGATCGCGACCCACGGCAAGAGCAGCACCGCCGGCAACGGCCCTTCGATGATGTAGTACTTGCCGCCGAAGGGCAGCGCGTCGATCCACGCACCGGGCCACTGGATCGCGACTTGTCCGTGCGCGAACGCTTGGGCGAGCAGCACGTAGTTGTCGTAGGCCGAGCTGCGGCCGTGCGCGAGGATTGCCGCCAGCGCAAACGCGACGAGGCCGGCGAGGATCGCGCTAACGAAGCGCATACAGGTGAGGCGAACCATCGTCGAGTTGGCGAACCCGGAAGCCGCGGAACGTTTCGGGATCGTCCGATACGACGACGACCGGGCGCGTACCGAGCCACGCGCGGTACCGGCGCTGATATTGGTGTGCGCCGGCGGTCACCACGATGCGGTCACCGAGCGCGTGCAGGACGTACGCGCCGTACGCGAGCGTGGTGGCGTAGTTCCACGGCGCCACCACCACCGCGTGCGCGGGCGCCGCGGCGGCAACGCGGTCGATCCAATCGCGCCCGTCGCGCTCGGCCGTTTGCGCGAACAACGATGCGTTCGCGCTGAAGTCCCCCGCAAGCAGCAGCGCCCAGGCGAGGCCGATCACGCCCAGTGCCGCGTACCGCCCGATGCCGTGCAACCCCGTATCGAGCACCGCAACGCCGTACCCGCCGGCAACGGCGATCGCGAAGTACGCGGGCAAGTAATAGCGCGTCGCTTCCGATTCCACCGGATACGCACCCGCGAAGAGCACCGGCAGCAATCCCAAGAGCAATCCGCCGGCGAGCACGACCGGCATCCGCCACCACAACATCACCGCGCCGAACAACGCGAGCCACGGCAAAAAGCCGCCGAGATCGCGCGCGGCGAGCGGCGCGAAATTTTCGACGAGGCTGCGGATGCCGTCACCGGTGAACATTCCGGCCACCGCCGCGTGCGGGGAGAAGTCGCTGCCGGTCACGACGCGCGCGAATCCGGCCCATGTCGCCGGATGGCCGTCATCCCAAAAGGGCCGGCCCGGTGCGAGCCCGAGCGCGAGCGTCGGATCGATGCGCGCCGCCGTCACCGACGCGCTGCGTAACGGCAGGTAGGCGTACGCGACGAGCACCGCGAGCGCAACGCCGGCGGTCAATCCCGCCGCGCGCAACAGCGACGGGCGGCGCGTCAACGCGATCAGCGCGAGCCCGGGTAGCGCCAGCACCGTGCTGTTGTCGATGGCCAGCGCCGCCGCCAACGCCGCGGCCGCGCAGGCGGCATCGAACCAAATGCCGCTGCGGCTCCAGCGCACGGCGTAGACGGTGGCCCACGCGATGGCGCAAAACCCGATCGGATGCGCGTCGACATAGGTCGCATGCGACCACGGCACGGCGGCGAGCGCGTACGCGAGCGCGGCACCGAACGCGATCGCCGTTGCCGCGCCGAGCGTGATCAACAGCGCGGCTAGCGCGGCCGCCGTCCCCGCGCACGCCACCGCACCGAGGACGTTGAGCCGCCAGGCAACGCTACCGACTGCGAACGCGTGGCTCCACAGCCAGCCGAGCAGCACGTAGCCGGGGAAGCCGGTCGGGTAGGGGATCCCGAGAATGTAGGGGACCGTCTGGAGGTCGGCGGTGTCCCAAAAGGAGACATCGCCGCGCAGCGACGCGAGGTACACGCCCAGCGGTACCGCAAACGCAACGAGAATCGCACTCGTCGAACGCAGGCGCGGACTCAAGAGCGACAAACTACGCTCGACGATGGATCGTAGCCTGTCTAAACGCGTCGTGGTCGCCGAATCGTTCGCCGAGCAAGGCCTCGCAATTCTTCGTCAAGCCGGTATCACGGTCGATTCGATGGTCGGCCGCCCGCGGGACGACCTCAAAGCATCGCTCGGCACCGCCGACGGTCTGATCGTGCGCTCCGAAACGCGCGTCGACAGCGACTTGCTCGCCGCGGGCCCGCGCCTGACCGTCGTCGCGCGCGCCGGGGTCGGCGTCGACTCGATCGACGTTGCGGCCGCCACCGCGGCCGGCGTCGTCGTGCTGAACACGCCCGCCGCGAATACGATCTCGGCCACCGAACAAACCTTCGGCCTGATGCTTTCGCTCGCGCGCAACATTCCGCAAGCCGTGCAGTCGCTGCGCGAGGGACGCTGGGACCGATTGAAGCTGGTCGGCACCGAGGTCGCCGGCAAGACGCTCGGGATCGTCGGTCTCGGACGGATCGGCGGCAACATCGCGATCCGCGCGCGCGCGTTCGGGATGACGGTGCAAGCGTACGATCCGTACATCGCGGCGGCTCGCGCCGACGCGTTCGACGCGAAACTGCTCGACCTCGAGACGCTGCTGCGCACGTCGGACATCGTCACGCTTCACGTGCCGCTCAACAGCGAGACGCGCGGCTTGATCGATCTCGCCAAGCTGCGGCTCTTGCAGAAGCACGCCTACATCATCAACTGCGCGCGCGGCGGCGTCATCGTCGAAGAAGATTTGCTGGTCGCGCTCGACGAGGGCGCATTGGCCGGCGCGGGCATCGACGTCGTGGCGGTTGAACCGCCGCCGCCGGACGGCAGCGGCGCGCGGCTGCACCGCCATCCGAAGGTCGTCGCCACCCCGCATCTCGGCGGCTCGACGCACGAAGCGTTGGCCCGCATCGCCAACGAGCTGGCCGAAGACGTGACGCGCGTGTTGCTGGGCGCGCCCGGCATGGGCGCGGTCAACGCGCCGGTTCCCGACGGCCCCGAGGCGGAGCGCGTGCTGCCGTTTCTCGACGTGGCGTACCGCATGGGGCGCTTCTTCCCGCAATTCGCGAGCGGCGACGCGCGCGGTTCGTACGCGATGCACTTGCAAGGCGAGCTGACCGCGATTCCGTCCGAAGCGTTCGTGCGCGCGTTCCTGTCGGGGTTGCTGCAAACGACGACCGATCGCCGCGTGTCCATCGTCAACGCCGAAGCCATCGCGGCCGAACTCGGCGTGCGCGTCGAAGCGCGGCCCGACCTCGCGCCGACGCCGTATGCCGGATCCCTGCGCATTACCGGCGGCTCGATGACCGTCACCGGAACGTCGGTGAACGGTCACCCGCGCATCGTCGAAGCCGGCGGTTTCGAGATCGATATGCCGCCGGTCGGCGACATGCTCGTCACGCAGCATCACGACGTTCCGGGCGTGATCGGCCGCGTCGGCACGTTGCTCGGCGACGCCAAAGTGAACATCGCATCGATGCAGGTATCGCGCAACGCGATCGGCGGCGACGCGATCATGGTGCTCGGTATCGACCGGCCGGCCGACGACGCGACGCTCGCCGCGTTGCGCGGCGTTCCCGGCATCCATTCGGTGCGCGCCCTCTCGCTCTAAGAAGATGAAGCTCTATATCGCCCGCCACGCCGAAACGACGTGGAACCTCGCCGGCCGCTATCAAGGGCGCCGCGAATCGGCGCTTTCGGCGCGCGGCATCCAGCAAGGGTTCGCCCTCGCCGATGCGTTCGCGCATGCCGACCCGCCGCCGGCCCGCATCATCGCCAGTCCCATGCAGCGCACTCGCGCGACGGCGACGTTCGTGGCCGAGCGCCTCAACCTGCCGCTGGAAACCGACGACGCGCTGATCGAGATCGCCCACGGCACGTGGGAAGGCCGCTTGCGCGACGAGATCGCCGCGAACGATCCGGCGCGCTACGCGACGTGGCGCGAACGGCCGGCCGAGGTCGCGTTCGAAGAGGGGGAGTCGTTGCGCGACGTCTCCGCGCGCTGGGAACGTTTTCGTGCGGCGCTAACGGTCGACGTGCCGACCTTACTCGTCACGCACGACGCGATCGTTCGCGCGGCGCTGCTCGACGTCGCCCATCGGCCGCTCGGTGATTTCTGGTCGATTCGCGTAGAGAACGCGGCCTACGCCGTCGTCGAAGTCGACGGGCACGCGTGGACGCTGGTCGAGGAATCGGTCAGCGCGCACCTCGCCGGCGACCGCGCCGAAACCGAGACCCAGGCGCTTTAGGCCGTAACCTCGTGTAATTCGCCGGTTTCGACGTCATAGACGAAGCCGCGAACGTTCTCGCGATGCGGTAGCAGCGGGTGATCGCGCACCCGCACGATCGCGTTGCGAACGGCCGCATCCACGTCGGCGAAACTGCCGAAGGCGTACGGTGGTTCGGTGCCCGTCTCGGCGGCGATGGAGGCGCGCAAGGCGGGTTCGTCCAGCTTGTGCAGACCGCAGTTGGTGTGGTGCATGAGGATCACTTCGCGCGTCTGCAGCAGCCGCTGCGAGAGCACGAGCGAGCGCAGCATGTCGTCGGTCACGATGCCGCCGGCGTTGCGCAGAATGTGCGCTTCGCCCGAGTGCAACCCGAAGATGCGAAACGTGTCGATGCGCGAATCCATGCACGTCACGACGGCGATGTGCTTGCTCGGGATGAGCGCCCGCGGGCCCGCGAAATCGTGCGCCGCGGCGAACGCGACGAGCTCGTCGATGACGGACGGCATCAGCGTTCGGCGTTGACGAGATCGCGGAACACGCGCCGCCATTGCAAGCCGCCGCGATCGTTGTTGATGCTCAGCTCCTGCCAGCCGCCCTCTTTGGGCAGGTTGTCCTCGAGCGCTTCGAGCGCCTCGAGATCCTCGGTCAGCACGGCGTTCTGGCCGTCGATGCCCGCCTTGACCATCCACGCCGGACGCTCGCCCGACTTACGCGTGATGACCCAAAAATCGTGCGTGCTGTTCTTCGTCTCGGGCGTGAGCGCGTAGATGACCTTGCTGAAAAAGGCCGCCTCGTCGCCGGCGCCGACCGGCGCGACCCGCACGTGCAGCGTGTAGAGCGCGGGAACGTGATATTCGATGTCTTGCCAGCGGTCGATATTCGTCGCGATACCGGTGCTCTGACGGTAGAACGACGGCGCCGGAACGTCTTCCATATGCCGGAAGCAGCGCACGACCGTGCCTTCGACCTCGGTGCGGATCGGTGTCTCCGCAACGTCGGCGCTGCCGATCGTCGCATCGTGGATGAAAGTCTCGTGCGAGAGGTCCATCAGGTTGTCGATCAAGAGCGCGTGCCGCGCCCGGATCGTGCGCATGTCCTTGATCACCGTCCACTCAGCATCCATCGTCGTGCGGTGATCGGGAATCGCGGCCGGATCGGCGGCGGACGGATCGCCCATCCAGATCCACACGTATGGACCGCTTTCGTGGAGGGGATAGGTCTTCACGCGCGCGCTCTTCGGGACGTTCGGCTGGCCCGGCACCCACGTGCATGCGCCGTCGGCGTCGAACTTAAACCCGTGATACCCGCACACGATCGTGTCGCCCTCGATCCGGCCGCGCGAAAGCGGGAACGCCCGGTGAACGCAGCGATCCGACATCGCCACCGGCGTCCCATCCGCCTTACGGTACATCACGACCGGCTCTTCGAGGAAGATGCGACGCATCGGAGCGCGGGTGATCTCCTCGCCCCACGCGGCAACGTACCACGCGTCGAAGACGAACGCGTCGGGCAAATTGGAACGCGGATTGAAGTTCAGACGCGGTGGCTCTGCGGTCATGGGGCCTGATTGTACACTAATACGGGGTCGGGCGAAACGACGGCAGCGGCCGGGGCGTGGAAAACGTCGACGCCGCCAGCGTGCCCGGGAAGCGGTACCGGTAGAACGCGACGTGTTCGATCGCGAGCGTCTTGCCGACGGTCGCGGTGGCGGTTGCAGCCGTGGCCATCCAATATTTCTGCACGCGCCCGAACGTGATGCTGCCGGTGCCGGCGTGCGCGCGGGTGACGAAGTGAATCGCGACCGGCAGCGCGGTGACCCCGTCGATCGTGACCTGGACGATGGTCGCGTTGCTCTCGGCGCGCGGCGTCGTCGCGAACACTTCGTCCACGTGATGTCCGTCGCGGACGCTGTTGAGATAACGGAAGACGTAGGCCTCGGGCCGCGGCGCCAACGCTTCGAGCGCGTAGCGGTTGCGGTGACCGAGGAAAATGCGAATGCTCGGCGGCTCGAGCCGTTTGCCGTCTTCGCTCAACAACTCGTCGCGTTCCGAACTCCCGCTGCGAAAGATGCGATGCGTTTGCTGGAGATCCTGAAGGCCGGTTTGGTCGAGCGAGTATTCGAACGACAGCACCGGTGGGGTCGGGTTCGCCGCCAGTGCTTCGGCGTAGCGCGCCAGCATCGTGGCCGGTGCGATCGCCGGCGGCGGTGTGGGCCGCGGACGTAACGGTGGAATGTCGGGCGGAGCCGTGGGCGCCGTGATGAGTGCGGCCGCCAGGACGAGGAGGCCGATCACGGCGTCGTGCGCAGCACGTCGAGCATTGCGGCAAGCGCCGCTTCCGCACCGGCAACGGTACGGCCGCCACCCTGCGCTTGGGCGGGCGCGCCGCCGCCCTTGCCGCCGACGAGGGGCGCCGCCGCGCGCACGAGGTTGCCGGCATGCACGCCGGCTTTCACCGCGTCATCGCTGGCACTGACGAAGATCGACGCGTTCTCGCCATCGGTACCAACCAGCGCGATGACGCCGTGCGGCAGCTTCGCGCGAATGGCGTTGGCGAGCGCGCGCAGCGACGCCGCGTCGGATTCGCGCACCAGCGCCGCCGCGACGCGCCGGCCGCCGATGTCCCGCACGTCGTCGACGTAGGCTTGGGCATCGGTGGCGGCCAGCCGGGCCTTCAGTTCCGCAAACGCCTTCTGCAGATCGCGCACGTCGTTTTGCAAACGCGCGACGCGCTCCACCACATCGTCCGGCTTCGTCGCCAGCGTTTCGGCAAGTTGCGCGACCACGTCGCTCGTGCGCTCGACGATCGCCTCGGCAGCCCGCGACACCGCCGCTTCGATGCGGCGCACGCCGGCGCCGATCGACGACTCCGCGATCAGCACGAACATGCCCAGTTCGCCGGTCGAATGTGCGTGCGTGCCGCCGCAGAACTCGACCGACGGACCCGCCGAGACCACGCGCACCACCTCGCCGTACTTTTCACCGGCCATCGTGATGGCGCCGGTGGCCAGCGCATCGGCGATCGGCAATTCGCGCGTTTCCAGGTGATAGTCGTCGCGGATCAACTCGTTCACGCGTTGCACGACGCGGCGCTTTTGCTCCGCGCTGAGCGCTCCGCCGGGGCTGCGAAAGTCGAAGCGCATACGATCGACACCGACCCACGAACCGGCTTGGACGACCTCGTTGCCGAGCACCTCGCGCAGCGCGCGCTGCAACAGATGCGCCGAGGTGTGATGGCGGCGAATTTCGGCCCGCCACTCGGGAAACACCAGCGTCTCAACGGCGTCGCCGACCGCGAACGCGCCGCGACGCACCACGCCGTGATGCACGATCGCCTCGTGCACGCTCTGGGTGTCGGTTACGTCGAAACCGGCTTCGCCGGCGATGATCTCACCGCGGTCGCCGATTTGACCGCCCTTCTCCGCATAGAAGGCAGTCCGGTCGAGAATCAGTTGGGCGTTCGCGCCCTGCTCGACGCGTTCGACCGACACGCCGTCGACCAAAATCGCGACGATCGTCCCGCCGGCCGAGATTCCACTGTAGCCGGCGAACTCGCTCTTCACCGTCGGCAACTCGCTCACGGTCACGGTCGCGCGCTTCGCCTTCGCGTCGGCGCGCGCGCGCTCGCGCTGCTCGGCCATCTTCACTTCGTAAGCGCCCGTATCGACCGCCACGCCGCGCTCTCCCGCGATCTCGCGCGTGAGCTCCGACGGAAAGCCGAACGTGTCGTGCAGCGTGAAGACGTCTTCGCCCGAGAGCAGTTGCGTGCAATCCGCGATCGCATCGCCGATCAGATGATCGAGCATCTCGCTGCCGCGGTCCAGCGTGCGCACGAACGTCGCCTCTTCGCTGCGCAGCGCTTGCTGCACGTCGTTCAAGCGCGCGCGCAAGTCCGGATACCCGGGCGCCAGCGACTCGACGACCGCGCCCGCGAGCTGCGGCATGAACTCGCGCGGATAGCCCAAGAGGCGGCCGTTGCGGATGGCGCGCCGCACGAGAAAGCGCAAGACGTAACCGCGGTCGGTGTTCGACGGGTACACGCCGTCCGCGATCAGAAACGTCACCGCGCGCGCATGATCGGCGATGATTCGCCGCCGCGCGAGCACGTCGTCGGGCAGCAACGCATTGGGACCGACGTTCGGCTGGGCCGCGATCAGATCGGTGAAGAGATCCGTTTCGTACATCGAGGCTTTGCCGTTGACGAGCGCGAGGATACGCTCGAAGCCCATGCCCGTGTCGATCGCCTTGCGCGGGAGATCGTTGAGCACACCGTCGGCAGGTCGCTCACGGTCACGGTCGCGCGCTTCGCCTTCGCGTCGGCGCGTGCGCGCCCGCGCTGTTCCGCCCTCTTCTCTTCGTAGGCGCCGGAATCGACCGCCACGCCGCGCTCCGCGGCGATCTCGCGCGT
>DASYOE010000361.1:0-2769 GCA_036008105.1 Candidatus Lustribacter sp.
TCGCGCGGCGTTGCCGTTATTGGGCGATCTGTCGGCCGTTTTACCGGATCTCTGGCATGATGTTCCCAGTCGTTGACGCGCCGGCCAACCGGATCGACGCGACGCTTGCGATCGATCCCGCACTTACGGAGCGCTGGCTGACGGCGTTTCTGCGCGACGAACTGATCGAACGGCGCGGCATCACGAAGGCCGTGCTCGGCTTGAGCGGCGGCATCGATTCGGCGTTGGTCGCGTTCCTCTGCGCGCGCGCCTTGGGTCCGGAGAACGTGTACGCGTTCCGCCTGCCGTATCGCACCTCGAGCGCGGACTCGCTGGCCGACGCGCAGCGCGTGGCCGATGCGCTGGGGATCAACGTCGAGACGATCGAGATCACCGATGCGGTCGACGGCTACTTGCGCGCGGCCGGCGACGCCGACCCGCGCCGGCGCGGCAACGTGATGGCGCGCATGCGCATGCTCGTGCTGTTCGACCAGTCGGCACGCTTGAACGCGCTGCCGGTCGGCACCGGCAACAAGACGGAACGGCTGATGGGCTACTTCACCTGGCACGCCGACGACACGCCGCCGGTTAACCCGATCGGCGATCTGTTCAAGACGCAGGTCTGGGCGCTGGCGCGTCACATGGGCGTGCCGGTCGAGGTGATCGACAAGCCGCCCAGCGCCGACCTTGAAGCCAACCAAACCGACGAGGGCGACATGGGCGTGACGTATCTGACCGCGGACCGCATCCTCGCGCAAATTCTGAGCGGCTACAGCGACGCGCAAATCGCCGCGGCCGGCTTCGATCCGCGCGAGATCGGCCTCGTCCGGCGGCGCATCGAGGGAACGCACTGGAAGCGGCATCTGCCGACGACCGCACTCGTTTCGAGCACGGCGATCAACGAATTCTACCTGCGTCCCGTCGACTATTGAACCCGCCTGCCTTCTTTCCGGTCGGTCTCAACCTCGCCGGTCGCCGCTGCGTGGTGATCGGCGCACGCGACGACAAAGAGGCGATCGCGAAGGCGCGCGATCTGCGCGAGGTCGGCGCCGACGTCGTGTGGCTGACCGATCCGGCCGCGGTCGCCGAAGCGGACCTGGCCGGCGCGTTCTTCGTGATCTCGACGCCGCAGGACGCCCGCCTCTCGGCGTGGCTGCGCGAACTGGCCGACCGCGAGCGGTTCTTGCTGTGCGCGATCGATCAGCCGGCGTACGGTTTCGTGGCGATGCAAGCGGTCGCGAAGTCGGGTCCGGCGCGCGTCGCGATTTCGACCGGCGGCGTGTCCCCGCGCGTGGGCGGCATCCTCCGCGCTGCCTTGCAGTCCGCGCTCGATGCGACGTTCGCGCGGTTCTTGGACGCGCTCGCGCAACGCCGCCGCACCGCCCGCGAAACGTTTCCCGATGATGCGGCGGCGCGCCGCGAAGCGATGATGTCCGCCGCCGAGGGCTTCGAGGTCAACGTCGCCGTGAAATATCCGGAGTGGTTCCGCTGATGGCATCGGTTGAAATCGTCACCATCGGCACCGAGATTCTGCTCGGCCACTTGGTCGACACGAATTCCGTCTACGTCGCGGGCATGCTGGCGGACCACGGCGTCGACGTGTACGCGAAGCATTCGGTCGGGGACAACACCGAACGTCTCGCCGCGATGCTGGCCGACGCGCTCGAACGCGCCGACGGCGTGATCACGACCGGCGGCCTCGGACCGACGGTCGACGACTTGACGAAGGACGCGGTCGCGAAAGCGGTCGACGACCGGCTCGAGCCGCACGAACCGTCGTTGCGTGCGCTCGAAGAACGCTTTCGCAGCCTCAACCGCCCGATGAGCGACAACAACCGGCGCCAGGCGATCCTGCCGTCACGCGCGCACGTCATGCCGAATCCCAACGGCACCGCGCCCGGGTTCATCGCGCTGCGGCCCGACGGCAAGTTCGTCGCCTGCATGCCGGGCGTGCCGCGCGAGATGAAGCCGATGCTGGCCGATCAAGTGATTCCCTGGCTCGTCGAGCGCTTCCATCTGCACAGCGCGATCTACACGAAGACGCTGCACACGATCGGCATCGGCGAGTCGGAGCTCGACCGCCGCGTCGAAGATCTGTTTCGCTCGCTGGAAAACCCGAAGATCGCGATGCTCGCGCACGGCGGGCGCGTCGACGTCAAGGTCATGGCGAAGGCCGAGAGCCAAGCCGCCGCCGACGCGATGATCGCGCCGGTCGCGCAGCAGTTGCGCGAGCGGATCGGCGCCGGCTACTACGGCGATGACGACACGACGCCCGGCGGCGCGATCGTGAACGAGTTGTTTCGGCGCGGCAAAACGATCGGCGTGGCCGAATCGGTCACCGGCGGCGGCGTGGCGGAGGGCATCGTCGCGATGGCGGGCGCGTCGCGCGCGTTTCGCGGCGGCATCGTCGCCTACGACAACGCGGTGAAGCAGTCGCTGCTCGGCGTGCGCGCCGAGACCCTGGCTCAATTCGGTGCCGTCAGCGAAGAGACGGCGCTCGAAATGGCGCGCGGCGCGCGCGCCGCTTTAGGTGCCGACTTCGCGCTGGCGACGACCGGCGTTGCGGGTCCCGACGGCGGCAGCGCGGACAAGCCCGTTGGCCTGGTGTGGTTCGCCCTGGTCGACGATGCCGGAGAGGCGACCACGCATCGCGGCACGTTCCCCGGCTCGCGGGCCGACGTGCTCACCCGCGCCTCGATGACGGCCCTGAGTTTGATCTGGCGACGTCTGGAGTTGAAATGAATCTGACCCGGAAGCGCCTCGCGGCCGCGGGGGCCGCTGCTTTCGTCA
>DASYOE010000362.1:0-1868 GCA_036008105.1 Candidatus Lustribacter sp.
AACGTCGCCTCATCGACCCCGGCATACCGGGGGATGCTCTGCCAGAATGCCCCGTCGCGCAACCTCCTGTGTTCGAGCGACGCCGGCGGGGCCGGCGGTTGTGCGGAGGGCGTGGTTTCAAGCGAGATCATCAGACCGAAACCTTGAAACCGCCCTCCCCGCCCTACCGTTGCAGGGGATGTGGCCCTGATCTGCCGGCTCGGCGTCGTGTTGCTGCTCTTGGCCGCAGCCTGCTCGCGCACCGGCGTCGTCGCCGGCCAGTCCGCAGCAGGCGTACGCTTCGCGATCGCGGCCGATCCGCAGACCCTCGATCCGCTGTTCGCGCACGCCGACGCCAACAGCGTCGAGCAGCAGCTCGCGCGGCTGGCGTTCGAACCCTTCATCGACATCGATACGCACGGCCGGCCCGTACCCGTTTTGCTCGCCCGTATCCCCACGATCGCGAACGGCGATCTCGCGCGCGACGGCCGTACGATCGTCTACCACTTGCGCCGGGGCGTGCGCTGGCAAGACGGCGTTCCGGTAACGGCGACCGACGTACTGTTCACGCTGCGCGCAATCGTCGATCCGCGCAATCCGATTCGCTCGCGCGAAGGCTACGACCGCATCGCGCGGGCCGAGCGCATCGACGATGAGACCGTGCGCGTCACGCTCAAAGCGCCGTGGGCACCGGCGGTGGCGACGCTGTTCAGCTACGGCACCGCGCCGCAGTACGTGCTGCCCGCGCATCTGTTGGCAAAGGAAGCGCGGCTCGACCGCGCGGCCTTCGGCGGCGCACCGGTCGGCGACGGTCCGTACCGCTTCGTTTCGTGGGAGCGCGGCGAGCGTCTCGTGTACGCCGCCAACGCGGCGTATTGGCGCGGCGCACCGGCGGTGGGGCGGCTCGACATCCGCGTCGTTCCGGATCCCGGCACGAACTTCACCTCGCTGTTGAGCGGCGCGCTCGACTGGAACTTGATCTCGCCGGTCCAGCAGCAAGCGATGCTCCATCGCAACGGCCTGGGGTTCGCGTACGTTCCGCTCGCGCTGATCGCGGGGGTCGCGTTGAACACGGCCCATCCGCCGCTGGACGACGTGCGCGTGCGCCGCGCGATCGCCGCCGCGATCGACCGTCAGGCGATCAGCGATAAGATCACGTTCAAGCGGTATCCGGTCGTCGATACCGCGCAGCCGCTCGGCTCGTGGGCGCGCGATCCGGCGGTCCGCCTGCCGCCGTACGATCCGGCGCTGGCCGACCGGCAGCTCGAGGCGGCCGGTTGGGTGCGCGGCGCCGACGGCATCCGCGTCAAAGCCGGCAAACGGCTCGCGCTCACCTACGTGCAGTTTCCGGAAAGCCAAACCGGCGTTCGCGCGGCGGCATTCATCGAGCGCGCGTTGCACGCGCGCGGGGTCGATCTGACCTTGAAGTCGGTGACGAACGCGAAGCTCTTCTTGCCGAAAGCCGAGGGCGGCGCGCTGGCGACGGGGGCGTTCGATTTGGCCTACGTGCCGTGGCCGATGGGGGCCGATCCGGACGACAGCTTCCTGCTGACCTGCGACGGTCCGGCCAACGTGATGCGCTGGTGCGATCCGCAGGTCGACGCGCTCGAACGCCGCGCGCTCGCGGCGCCGTCACAAGCCGAACGCAAGCGCATCTATTCCGCCATCGAACGGCGCGTCGCGGCGGCGGTACCGATCGTGTATCTGTTCGACCCGTCGTATATTTACGCGTACCGCACGGCGTTGCGCGGCTTCGCACCGAACGCATTCAACCCGACCTGGAATGCCGCGGACTGGAGGCTCTGACCTGAACGCGATCGTCGCGGCCGGCTATCCGTACGAGCTGGCCGGCATTTTCTACTACGCGCTCTTCCTGATGATGGGCCGCA
>DASYOE010000363.1:0-4935 GCA_036008105.1 Candidatus Lustribacter sp.
AAGGGATTCGCTACTCGAGCGATCCGAATCGGACAAGATCCGGATAGCGCGACCGGGTCAACCATCGTCCCCATCTATCAAACCGCGACGTTCACGCAACAAGCCGTGGGCGTACACAAAGGCTTCGATTACGCGCGCTCGGGCAATCCGACCCGGCTCGCCCTCGAACGTCAGCTGGCCGATCTGGAGAGCGCGCGCTACGGCGTCGCGTTCGGCTCCGGAATGGCGGCCGCGCACGCGATCACCTCGCTGCTTTCGGCGGGCGACCACATCGTCGCCACGCGCGACATCTACGGCGGCGTCCATCGCCTGCTGACCACGATCATGCCGCGCTATGGGATCACGACGACGTACGTCGACATGAACGACCTCGACGCGGTGCGCGCGGCGGTTACCCCGGCCACGAAGCTGTTCTGGGTGGAGACCCCGACCAATCCGCTCCTGACCGTCATCGACATCGCCGCCATCGCCGGCCTGCGCAAGCCCGGCCAACTGGTCGCGGTCGACAACACGTTCTGCTCGCCGTATTTGCAACGGCCGATCGAACTGGGCGCCGACATCACCTGGCATTCGACGACCAAGTACATCAACGGTCACAGCGATAACGTCGGCGGCATCGTCATCACCGACAACGCCGACATCCACGCGCAGATCTCGTTCCACCAGAACGCGGTCGGGGCGATTCCCGGTCCGCAGGATGCGTTTCTGACGATGCGCGGCGCCAAGACGCTGGCGCTGCGGATGCGCGAGCACGTGAAGAACGCGCAGGCCGTGGCGGAATGGCTGGACGCGCGCGACGACGTCTCCGACGTCTACTATCCGGGCTTGCCGGCGCATCCCCAGTTCGAACTGGCCGCGCGCCAGATGCACGGGTCCGGCGGCGTGCTCTCGTTCCGCGCTCGCGGCGGCGCCGACCGCGCGCTCGCGATCGCGCGCAGCACGAAGATCTTCAACCTCGCCGCCTCGCTGGGCGGGGTGGAATCGTTGATCTGCATTCCGACCACGATGACGCATGGGTCGATGCCGGTCGAACTGAAGGTCGCGCTCGGCGTGACCGACGATCTGCTCCGCGTCTCGGTGGGCATCGAGGACGTCGAAGACCTCATCGCCGACCTCGAACAAGCCCTGACCCGCAGTCAGGTCTTCGCCGTAGCCTAAGGCCTAACGGTCGCTCTGACGGCGCCGCAGCTTCGCTTGGAGCGCGGCGTGCGTCGGGCATTCGAGCAGCTGCACGTTCGCGGTCGCGCCGGCCGGGTCGACCGCGACGCAGCCGCACGCGTAGAGCACGCTGTTCCGCGCGCGCGTGCCGCCCACGCGAAAGGTCACCGCGCCCTCCGGTACGTTTTCCAGCGTCTCCGCAACCGTATGGGCGTCAGCCCGCCGGCGCTTCTGCTCTTCCACCATGTCGTAACGTCCAGTTGACGGCCGCCGTCACCGGGCCCTCCGTCGTATACGGACTCTTGGCGGTCCCTTAACCGGTAACGCGCAAACCGGCCGCCACGCCGTTGATGGACAGCCGGATAGCGTCGGCAAGCGCCGTGTCGGTCTTCCCCCCGGCGCGATACGCACGCAGCAAACGTACCTGCATCAGCGAGAGCGGGTCGACGTAGGGGTTGCGCAGCGCGATGCTGCGCTCGAGCGTCGGATCGTCTTCCAGCAAGCGGCGATGACCGAGAATGTCGAGCAGCATCGCCTCGCTCGCGGTGTGCTCGTCCCGGATGCGCGTGACGAAGCCCGTGCGGCTCGCTTCGTCGTCGACCAGTTCGCGTGCATAGCGTTCGAAGATCGTGAGATCGGCGATCGCGAGCGCGCGTTCGACGTTGCGCAATAGCGTGCCGAAAAACGGGAAGTCGCGCGCCATCGCCTGCAACGTCGCGCGCGCCTCGCCTTCGGCCGCGACGGCGCTGCCGAAACCGTACCAACCGGGCAACATCGCGCGCGTCTGCCCCCAACCGAACGACCACGGAATCGCGCGCAGGTCGCCGATCGAACGCCGCTCGCCGCGCCGCGCGGGTCGCGAACTGATCTGCATTTCGCCGATCTCATCGACCGGCGTGCAGGCGGCAAAGAAATCCAAGAATCCGGGCGCCTCGATCAACGCCACGTACGCGGCCTGGGCGTTAACGACCATGCGGTCCAACACCGCAAACCACTCCGGTGGGAAATCGGCTGGTGAACCGATGCCGCCCAACACCGACGTCACCGCGAGTTCGAAATTGCGCCGGGCGAGCGAGGGCAGACCGTAGCGATCGCTGATCACCTCGCCTTGTTCGGTGATCTTGAAGCGCCCATTGCGCACCTGCGGCGGTTGCGCGGCGCTCGCGTCGCGTGCATCGGCAGCACCGCGCCCGGTCGAACCACCGCGACCGTGAAAGAATCGCAGTGTCGTGCCGTGCTGCGCGGCAACGTCGCGAATCGCCAATTGAGCGCGGTAGATCGACCACGAACTCGCGACAATTCCCGCCACCTTCGCGCTGTCGGAATAGCCGAGCATGATTTCCCATACGTCGCCGCACGCCGCAACGTGAGCGCGAAACGCCGGACTCGAGAGGAGGGCGCCGGCGATCGCCGGCCCGCTCGCGATCGAAGTCGAGCTTTCGAGCAGCGGCACGATTTGCAGCGGTCCGGCATCGAGCGCTCCGCAGGCGCGCGCGAGCACCAGTACGGCGAGCATCTCGAACGCGTGCTCGGCATTGGCCAGGATCAGCGACGCGACGGTTTGCGGCCCGCGTCTCGCCCGCAGCTCGGCGACCGCTTCCAGCGAACGAATGATGTCGGTGCTCTCGGCCGAGAACGTCGCCGTCCGCGGCAACAGCGGACGCACGCTACGCAACTCGCGCTCGAACCAGGCCGCGCGCTCGGCTGGAGCGCGCTTGGAGAGCGCCGGCTCGCCCGGTTCGACGGCCGCGACGACCTCGTCGAGGGTACGGACGACCTTGCCCGTATCCTGACGCCATTCGAGCGCGCATAAATGGAAGCCGAACATCGCGACCGCGCGCCGCAAGCGCCGCAGCGGACGCCCGACGTCGGGACCGCTTGCGCCCGCCACGCTCGCTTCGATCAAGGCCAGATCGGCGTCCAACTCATCCGCGTTCGCGTAACCGCCCGGTGCATCATCGCGCGCGAGGCTCAACCGACGGTGGATGAAAGCGAGCTTGCGCCGATACGGCTCGGCCTCTTGCCGGGGGCCGATCGTATAGCGCACGTCGACCAATTCGTTCCCGTCGCGTTCGACCGAGGCCAGCAATTCGGGCGCGACCGCACCGCGCACCGCGTCCTGCGAGAAGCGCGCCTGCAGCTCTTCCACCGCGCGCAACGTGCGTTCGAACACGAACGCTCGCGCGCGCTCGTGCGCGCCGAGGATCGCGTCCGGCGCGACGTTCGCGTTCCCGTCGCGATCCGAACCGATCCAGCTGCCGAAGCTCAAAAAGGTCGGCACCGGCGTCCCGAGCCGCGCCTCGAGGCGCTCGAAGAGCAGCGTCGCTTCATCGTAAATCGCTTCGCGGAAGCGCGCCAGCAAGTTGCGCACTTCGTCGCCGACGGTCGGTGCGGTTGCGTAGAGCTCGTTGCTCTGCCACAACAGCACGAGCTGCGCGCGCAGCTCGGCATCGATCGCCGCGGTTTCTTCGCCGGTCAAGACGCGCTCGTCGCTCTCGCGCAGCAGGGCGGCGATCGCGGCGAGCTTTTCGCTCGTCGTGCGGCGCCGGACTTCGGTCGGATGCGCCGTAAACACGAGGCGAATCTCGAGCCGGTCGAGCAGCGTCGCCGCGGCAGCAGGCAACGTTTCGAGCGAGCCGCGCAACGGCGGCTCACCCTCGATCGCGCGCTCGCGCCGGCGCCGTTCGCGGTGCAGTTCTTCGGCCAGGTTCACCATCTGGAAGTACAGCGTGAACGCCCGGATGACGTCGACGGCTTCGGCGAGATCCAGCGCATCGACGATCGCATCGATCTCGTGATCGTCGACACTGCTCGGATCGGCCCGCCGGCGCCGCGTCAACGCGCGCAGCGCTTCGACGTGTTCGAACGTGTGCGGCCGCGCATGCAAACGCAGCACGTCGCCGACGAGCCGTCCGAGAGCCGTCACGCGCGCCCGCAAAGGCGCGTTGGTATCGCGTTCGATGCGCACCGGTTCGGCCGGTCCTTCCGCCCGCCTTTGGCCGATCAGCTAACGACGTTAGTCGGAGCGAGCGATGCGCGCGGCCAGCTCCGCTTCGGTGTCGATGTCCTCGAAGGCACGCAGGTCGTCCACGGTGACGAAGCGCCGGCGCAATTCAGCGGCATCGCGCACCCGGTTCAGACCGTCGCCGTCACCGAGCGTCGCGATCGCACGGCGCGCGGCGGGTCCGAACACGACCGGATGTCCGAGCCGCTCGCCCGCTCGCGGGACGACCACGTCGACGTCGTCGCCGTAGGCTTCGATCACGCGCGCGATCGCCGCGGCATCGCAATCGGGGAGGTCGGCGAGCAGCACCGCGATCGGCTCGCTTGCCGGGATCGCCGCATCGGCCAGCGCCAGCGAACGGTTCATGCCGCGTTCGGGTTCGCCGTTCCGCACGATGCGCACGCGTTCGGCCGCGCCCGACACCGCCAATTCGGCCGCAACCGCATCCGAGGCGACGACGACGGTCGGCCACGCCGCGGCGGCATCGACGGCGCGCGCGATCAGCGACTTTCCGCCGATGCGTTCGAGCAGTTTCTGCCGGCCCATTCGCCGCGACGCACCCGCCGCGAGCACGACGATCGTCAGGCGGGGACCATCACCTTGCTGCGGATCGGGCCGGTGCCGTAACGCAGCGAAGAACCCGCTCCGCCGTGCTTTTCTTTGACGATCTCGGCGACGACCGCGAGCGCGATCTCTTCGGGCGAACGCGCGCCGAGATCGAGTCCGATCGGGGCGTGGATGCGCGCCAAATCCGCATCGCCGAAGCCGCGTTC
>DASYOE010000364.1:0-3084 GCA_036008105.1 Candidatus Lustribacter sp.
AAAAAATCCCGCCCTGACGGCAAAGTTCATCGCCGCGATCAGAGAGACGGCGCAATGGGCCAACGCCAACCCTGCAGCCGCCGGCGTGATCCTGGCGAAGTACACCAAGCTCCCGCAGGCCGTCGTCGATCGGATCAAGCACGGGCAGTTTGCCGAAACGCTGCTCGTTTCGGATTATCAGCCGGTCATCGACGTGGCTGCGAAATACGGCGTCTTGCCGAAGCCGTTTCCGGCGCCCGAGTA
The DNA here is from genome assembly GCA_036008105.1 of Candidatus Lustribacter sp. Lineage (GTDB taxonomy): Bacteria > Vulcanimicrobiota > Vulcanimicrobiia > Vulcanimicrobiales > Vulcanimicrobiaceae > Lustribacter. The sequence continues at coordinate 244 of DASYOE010000364.1, forward strand.
TTTCTACCGGTAAGCTGGGCGTGACCGCGGAAGAAGCGATCGTCGACGTCTTCGAACGGCGTGCGGCGGCGGCGTTGTTCGTGACCGAAGTGCAATACGGCCTCGTTCCGCCGCGCGATCCGTCCGAATTTGCCGCCGCGCTCGAACAACTCGTCCAACGTGGAGAGATCATCATCGTCACCAAACCCGCCCCGGATGTACACCTCGCCGATGCCGACCTGCGCATCGCGGCGCGCGTCGCGCCCGGCGCCGGCAACGCGATCGAAACGGCGTGGCAGAGCTGGCTCGCCGACTTTCTCTCCACCCATCGCTGCTCGTGAGCGGCAAAGCGCTGCGCATCGGCGTCGACATCGGCGGCACGTTCACCGACGTTACCGTCATGGATCCCGCCGACGGGTCGGTCACGTTCGGGAAGGCGCTCAGCACGCCGGACGATCTCGTGCGCGGCATTCTCGATGCGATCGCGGTGACGGAACGTTCCCCGCGCGACGCCGAGTTCATCATTCACGGTTCGACCGTCGCGATCAACGCGATCCTCGAACGCGACGGTGCGAAGACCGCGCTGGTCACGACCGCGGGCTTCCGCGACGTCTACGAGATCGGCCGCGTGAACCGGCCCGACTCGTTCAACCTCGCGTTCCGCAAGCACGTTCCGCTGGTCCCGCGCGCGTTGCGCTTCGAAGTGAACGAACGCATGCTCTACGACGGGTCGGTCGAGCGGCCGCTGGACGAACCCGGCGCGCGCACCGTGGCGCAGGCGGTAAAGGCGCAAGAGGTCGAGGCGGTCGCGGTGCTGTTCCTGCACTCGTACGCCAACCCCGCGCACGAACGCCGCATGGTCGAGCTGCTGCGCGAGGCGCTGCCCGCGGCGTTCATCACCGCGTCGCACCACGTGTCGCGCGAGCAGCGCGAATACGAGCGCACCTCGACGGTCGCCGCCAACGCGTACGTGGGGCCACGCGTCAGTTCGTACCTCGAGCGGCTCGAACGTCATCTGGAAAGCGACGGCTTCACCGGCAACGTGCTGATCATGCAGTCGAGCGGCGGGCTCTGCGACGTCGGGACGGCGCGCGAACAGTGCATCCAAATGCTGGAATCGGGGCCGGCGGCCGGCGTCGTCGCCTCGAAGACGGTCAGCGAGACGCTGGGCATCGGCAACCTGATCTGTTTCGACATGGGCGGCACGACCGCGAAGGCCTGCGTGCTGCAAGCCGGTGCGGCGGCGCTCTCGAGCGACTACTTCATCGGCGGCTACAACGAAGGGCTGGCAATCCGCATCCCGGTGCTCGACATCAAGGAGATCGGCACCGGCGGCGGCAGCATCGCCTCGGTTGACGATGCCGGCGGATTGCACGTCGGACCGCAAAGCGCGGGCGCCAATCCCGGCCCCGCCGCCTATGGCGCGGGCGGAACGCTCCCGACCGTCACCGACGCGCACTTGGTGCTCGGTCATCTCGCGCCGGACCGTTTTCTCGCCGGGCGCATGCAGCTCGATAGCGCCGCCGCGACGCGTGCGGTCGAAACCCACGTTGCGGCACCGCTCAAACTCGACGCCGCCCTCGCGGCGGGCGGCATCATCGCGATCGCGACGGCGGCGATGGCGAACGCGGTGCGGGCGGTGACGACCGAGCGCGGCCTCGACCCGCGCGACTTCACGCTGGTGGCGTACGGCGGCGCGGGCCCGCTGCACGCCGTCGACGTCGCGCGCGAGCTGGCGATTGCGACCGTCGTGATCCCGCAAGCGCCGGGTACGTTTTCGGCGTTCGGCATGCTCACCGCCGACCTGCGCCGCGAGTACGCGCAGACGTACCGCGCCGCGCTGACGCCCGACGGTCTGCGCGGGACGGCCGCGTTCTTCACCACGCTCGAGGCGGAGGCGCGAACGTGGTTGCGGTCGGCCGGCGTGCCGAACGAGAACACGCTGCTCGAATACGCCGTCGACGTGCGCTACGTCGGCCAAAACTACTCGGTGACGATCCCGCTCGAACCGGATGCCGAACATGCCGCGGTCAAGGCGGCGTTCGATGCGGCGCACCAGCAACGGTACAGCCACAGCGCACCCGAAGAATCGGCCGAGATCATCGCGGCCCGCGTTTCGATCGTCGGCGTGCTCAGCAAACCCGTCCTCGCGGGCCTGTCCGCCGGCACCGGAACGCCCGCGGCCGGCGCGGTGCTCGGCCGGCGCCGCGTGCGGTTCGATCCGCGCACCGAGATTGAGGCGACGGTATACGATCGCGCGCGTTTGCTGGCCGGCGACGCCTTCGAGGGACCGGCGATCGTGCAAGAAGACGGTTCGACCACGGTCGTCCCGGCGGGGGTGCGCGTCGACGTTCAGCCGTCGGGTCATCTCATCCTCACGGTGAACGTCTGATGGCCGCGCCGCACGCCGAGCACGATCCGATCACGGCCGAAATCATCCGCAACGCGCTGATCGCGATCACGGATGAGATGAAGACCAACCTGATGCGGACCGCGTACAACCCGATCATCTACGAGGCGCTCGACTACACGGTCGGCCTGTTCGACGCCAACGGCGATACGGTATCGATCGGGCTCGGGCTGCCGATGTTCATCCGCGGCCTCTCGGATGCGATCAAGGCCAAGCTCGAGCACTACGGCCCCGGCGGCATCGAGCCGGGCGACATCCTCTTGACCAACGACGCGTACATCATGGGCAGCCACCTCAACCACATGATCTTCACGCTGCCCATCTTTCACGATGGCAAGATCGTGGCGTTCTCGTCGTCGATGGCGCACTGGATCGATATCGGCGGCACGCTCGGAGCGCGCACCCAGGACATCTACTCCGAGGGGCTGCAACTGCCGATCGTCAAGATCTTC
>DASYOE010000365.1:0-4221 GCA_036008105.1 Candidatus Lustribacter sp.
GCGCTGCAGCGCAATACCGACCTCGCGGTGGCCGAATCGAACAATCGCATCGCGAACTACGAGATCGTTGCCGCCAAGGGCGCATACGACGTGCAGTTCATGCTCCAGCCGCAATACCAGCACGGCGTGCAGCCCGCGGTAACGTTGTTCGAGTCGGGCCCGAACGGCGGCCCGATCACGCAGATCTCCAACGGTCTCGCCGCCGCGTTCACCGGTCAGACGAGTTCCGGCGGCCGCTACAGCATCAGCGGCAGCTCGCAATCGATCCGCAACGACGCGGCTCTCAATAGTTATAATCCGTACTACCAAACGGCGCTCGCGCTGAACTACACGCAGCCCTTGCTGCGCGGAGCCGGCGACGGCAATCCGATTCGGCGGCAGCTGCTCTTGGCGAACGCGAACGCGCAGGCGCAGTCCGCGCAAGTCTTGGCGCAAGCATCGCAGACCGTAACGAACGTCTCGAACTCGTATTGGGATCTCGTCGCCGCCTGGCGCGACGTCGCGATTCAAGAAGAAGGGTTGCGCAACTCGCAGGCGCAGGCCGCCTCGAACCGCCGGCTCGCGCAAAACGGCGCCGCGGCACCGGTCGATGTGATCGAATCGAACACGCAGATCAACGTCTTTCAGGACAACGTGTTCGCCGCGCTGCAAACGGTCCAGGCGCTGCAGACGCAGCTCAAGAGCTTGATCCTAGCCAATCCGGCCGATCCGCTGTGGATGGCCAATCTCGTACCGACGTCGGCCGTGCTCCAGCTCCCGGCCGAGCCGAAGCTCGACGATCTGATGGTGACCGCGCTGCGCAACCGCCCGGAGCTCGCGCAGTTGCGCGCCGAGCGGCTCGTCGCGAACGCGAACCTCGCCTACTCGAAGAATCAGGTTCTGCCGCAACTCGACCTCGGCGTCGGGGTGACGGCGAACGGCTTTGCCGGCGTGCCGAACAACCTCTCCGGCCAGCCGTTCTTTGCCACGCTCGGCAGCGAGATCGGGGCGCTCAACCAGCTGATCGGCAACTACAACATGACGGCGCCGCCGGCTTCGCAGATCCCGTTCATCGTGCCGAACTTCGGCACGCTGCCGCCGTATCAAACGGGCAAGCTCGGCCAGGCGTGGACGAACCTCTTCAACTTCCGCTATCCGGGTTACAACGTTCAGTTGACGTTGCAGTTCCCGATCGGCAACCGTACGGCGAAGGCCGACTACGCGATCGCGCAAGAACAGGCGAAGCAAGTCGCGGTGCAGGAACTCGCGTTGCTGCAACGTTTGCGGGCCGAATCGGTCAACGCGATCCAGACGCTGCGCGAGACGCAGTACCGGTTAGCTGCCGCGAGCGCCGCGCGCGATGCGGCAGCTCGCGTCCTCGCTTCCGAGCAGCGACGTTTTGCGGCCGGGACGTCGACGACGTTCCTCGTCTTGCAACGTCAACTCGATCTGGCCAACAACGAGGGGCGCGAACTGCAAGCGCAGACGGCCTTGAACAAGGCGGTCGTGGAGCTGAACCAAGTTGCCGGAACGAACTTCGCGACGTACGGGATCGACGTTCAGCAGGTCGGAACGAACACGCTCAACCTGACGACGCCGACGACGAGCGTGTTGCCGCTACCACCCGACGCGCAAGTTTCGCCGCCGCCGCCTCATCGATGAACCAGTGCAGTTCGCCGTCCTCCGGGGCGACGAGCTGCACCGGGTAGAGATTCGGATCGCGCGGGCCGTCGAGCACGCCGTGCAATGCATCGGCCTTCGCGCTGCCGCCGGTCGTGATCACGACGTGCGTCGCGTCGTTGATCACGTGCGGCGTGAGCGTGATGCGCCACGTCTTGAATTGCTCGACCCAATTCGCGACGACGATCTTGCTGTCGTCGATCGCCGCTAGCGTGCCGGGGAAAATCGAAGCCGTATGGCCGTCGGGCCCCATGCCGAGAAACAGGAGATCGAAGCGGGGCCGCGTGCCGAGCTCGCGCACGAGCACCTCGGCGTAAGCCGCTGCCGCCGCATGCGGTTCGTCTTCACCGCGAATCCGGAAAATGTGTTCGGGCGGGATTCCCAGCGGTTCGAAGAGCGTCTCCCGCGTCATGCGGTAGTTCGATTCCGGGTCGTCCGGCGGCACCGTGCGCTCGTCGCCGAAGAAGAAGCGCACGCGTTGCCACGGCACGTGGCTGCGGCGCGGCGCGGCGGCGAGTAACGTGTTCATCGCCCGCGGCGTCGACCCGCCGGCCAGCGCGACGTCCGCAACCTGGCGGTAGCGCAGCGTCGCCTCGACGATGCCGACGAAACGGTCGGCGGCGGCTTCCGCGAGGTGTGATTCGTCGGGCAGAATCTCGACCGTCGGATGATGGCTCATCATTCCCTCAACCGGCCGCTCAACCGGCGACCAGGGTCGGGACCATGCGCAGCGCCGTTTCGAAGATCTCGTCGGTGCCGCCGTCCTCGAGCGCCGCGCGCTCGACCAGCGACGCCGTGTCGATGGCCTGGACGGGAACGAGCCGAACTTCCTTCGCATTCGCACCTTCGACCCAGACGCGGACGACCGACGCATCGTTTTCGTCGACGCTGCCCTCGTACACGGACGTGCCCGTCGTCAGCGCGACGCTGTAGATGCGCCGCGCCTGGCCGCCCCGTTCGTGCTCGAAGCTGACGTGGTGCCCGTTGCGGTCGGCGAACTCGTTAGGCGCGGTCGCGCTCCAGCCGAGCCGGCTCGCGAGCCAGCCGCCGAGATACAACGCTTCGGCATCCGAACCCGCGACGATGCGGACCTTTTGAATCGCAAAGAGTTCTTGCCGCGACGCCGGATCGTCGAAGAAGTGCGCGATGAGGTCCTGCCACAGATGCAAGCGCATCCACGCCAGATCGCGCAGCGAGACACCGGGCGTGTCTTTGTAAAATTGCGCGAGTTCCAGGATCGTGGCCGCATCCCGCACGCCGAGCGAGGAGTCGACGACGGCGATCGGCCGTTCGCCGCCCCGGAAGAAGCAGCGGAAGGCCGTGTCTTTGCCGAGCGATTCCGCGCTCCAGCACAACACCGTCTGGATGTGGGGCACGGAGAGCGACGTCGCGATGTCGCACGCGTCTTCGGGTTCCACGCCGTCGCAACCGATGTCGATGAACGTGCTCTGCTGGGTCGGGTCGTTGGGATCGAGCGGGCGAACGTGTGCGCCGGTGCGCCCCGGACTGGAATCCAGCACGATCGTGCGCGAGGGATGCTTTTCCGAGATCTTGATCGCGCGCTGGATCACCCAATCGCGGTTCTGCTCGCGATCGATCCAGACGATGAAGTTCATCGTCGTGATGTGGGGTTTGGCGCGGGCCAACTCGCTGCGGATCGAGTCGATCTCGGCGGCGGGGAGGGCCGGAGGTGTCATATCTTCCTCCATTCCGCGTGCTCGGATGCGAGCATCCGATCGGAGGATGCCGGACCTTGCGTACCGGCCGGATAGTTCGGGAAGCTCTCGTCGATCGTGCCTTCCCACTGCTCGAGAATCGGCATGACCTGAACCCAGGCTTGCTGGACGGCATCCCAGCGCGTGAAGAGCGTCGCGTCGCCGCGCATCGCGTCGCCGATCAGCCGCTCGTACGCGGGTGCCGAAACGACGCCGAAACCCGTCCCGTAATTGAAGTCCATCGAAACGGCGCGAATGTGCATTTTCGGGCCCGGAACTTTAGCCGAGAAGCGCAGCGACACGCCTTCTTCCGGCTGGATCTTCATGACCAGCACGTTGTTGTCGATCGAATCGCCGGCTTCGCCGAAGAGGCGATGCGGGATGCTCTTGAAGGTGATCGCGATCTCGGAGTTCTTGCGTTGGAGACGTTTGCCGCTGCGCAGGAAGAACGGGACGTCGGCCCAGCGCCAGTTGTCGATGTAGAGCTTGACCGCCGCGTAGGTGTCGGTGTTGGACGTCGGGTTGACGTTGGGTTCCTGGCGGTAGCCGGGGACGGGCTTGCCGGCGATGCTCCCGGCGTCGTACTGGCCGCGCGCGGTGTCTTGAAAGATCCGGGAACGGTCCATCGGCCGCAGCGCTGAGAGCACCTTGAATTTCTCGTCGCGAATGTTGTCGGCGGTCGGTGAGACCGGCGGTTCCATTGCGACCAGTGCCAGCAAGTTCATGACGTGGTTCTGGATCATGTCGCGCAACGCGCCGGCATGGTCGTAGTAACCGCCGCGCTCCTCGACGCCGACCGTTTCAGCGGCGGTGATCTGCACCGATTCGACGTAGCGCCGGTTCCACA
>DASYOE010000366.1:0-5177 GCA_036008105.1 Candidatus Lustribacter sp.
ACCGACAAGATGTGGATGACCGAGCCCAGGCGGTCGAACGACAACTGATTCACGACGGTCGCTCCCGTCGCATGCTCGCGGGCGGCAAGGGCCGTTGCTTGGCTTCCGCTCGCGGCGGATGCGCTATAGGTGACCGCGAGGAATCCGGTCGCGGCGTTATCCGCGACGCGACTCACGTGCAGCCCCGCGTAGTGACGCGAAGCATCGACGCCGAGTCCCGCGCCGCCACTCGCGACGGAGTTCAGCGACGCGTCGCTCGTCGGGCACGTGAATGCCGTGGCGGCGTTCGGTGAAACGAACGTGGGCGTGGGAGCGGGGGTGGGCGTGGTCGGGGTTCTCGTCGGCGTTACGACCGGCGGGGTCGAGCTGCCGCCGCCACCGCCGCCGCCGCACGCGGCGAGCAGGAGCGAGGCGGTGACGACGAGTGCTGCCGCTGCGGGCGCAACGCGTATGCGGTTAATGGAAATACACCGGTCCGAAGCCGAGCCCGATCGCGACGTTCGGCGACCGCGGCGCGGCGTTGTAGGAGAGGTACGGCGTGTCGATTTCGTTCGCGCCGAACACGCTGCCGCGGTTGTAACCGAAGATCGTCACTGCCATGCCGGGTTGCAGTTGCAGCCCGCGCGGATTGATGACCGTTCCTTGATGCAATTCAACGCGATCCATGAAACCGCGGTCGTCGCGCACCTGCAAGCGATACTTGCTGTCGATCGAGCTGATCTTGCCCGTGATCTTCTCTTCACCGTTCACCGCGCTCCGGCGTGCATACGACGGCGACGCGGGCGACGCCGGCGCTTGCTGCGCGTGAGCCGCTAGCGGCGCAAGAAGGGCCGTGCTGCTAAGCAGCGCGGCGGCGATTCGGGCAGGTCTCATATAGTAATATTCGCTCCTAGTACGCAACGGCAATGCCGGTACAGGTCACTCTTTAGGGTCGGATAACCGAGTCGATAACGTTAGTGCCCTTATGTTGGTTCCGGATGCCGGACACTACCCTCGCATCGAGCGAGGGTACTGCCGGCAGCTTAAGCCATTCTGAGTGAGGCGTCACACGTCAGTCGCGGAGCACGACGCGATCGGCGATGAACGTGCCGTTGCTGTAGTAGCCGGTCACGGCGACGCGCTGGTTGGTTGACGGTGTTTCACCGCGGGGGAAAATCCGCGTTCCGTTCTTCAGGTCGATCGTTTGGACGGTGCCGTTGGGACGCGCGACCTGCAAGCGGAAGGGCTGGAAATTCGATACGGTGCCGAGGATCACGTGGTTGCGGTCGTATTGACCTTGATCCCAGCCGGGCTGCCAGGTGCTGTAGGACGGCCCGGGGCCGTACGTCTGTTGGGCGACGGCCGGGAAGGCCGGTAGGAGGACCGCCGACGCAAGCAGTCCGAGGGTCAATAGAGAGCGGAGGTTCACTGCGATTCGTCCTTTCTGGATGGCATGGGACGGGACGATAAGTACCCATGCAGCGTACCCGAAGGACCCCCACGTATCACTAACCAACGATGAGAATTGGTTCGCCCGCCTGTACAGGGGGGCGTCCCAGGTTGGAGGGAGCGTCCATCATGCCGATTGCCAAGCGCGCTGCTGCGGAGTTCTTGGGAACGTTCTGGCTGGTGTTCGGGGGATGCGGCAGCGCCGTACTAGCGGCCGCCTTCCCGCAGCTGGGGATCGGGTTTGCGGGGGTGGCGCTCGCCTTCGGGCTCACCGTGGTGACGATGGCGTATGCGGTCGGCCACATCTCCGGCGCGCATTTCAATCCGGCCATCTCGATCGGGCTCTTTTTCGGCAAACGCTTCCCGGCGCGCGATCTGCTCCCGTATATCGTCGCGCAGGTGATCGGCGGCATCGTGGCCGGTCTCGTCCTCTACGCGATCGCGTCGGGCAAGCCGGGCTTTGCGGCCGGCGGCTTTGCGTCGAACGGCTACGGCGATCATTCGCCCGGCGGCTATCCGTTAGCGTCGGTGATGATCGCTGAAATCGTGCTCACGTTCATGTTCGTGTTCGTGATCATGGGCGCGACCGACGGTCGCGCACCGGTCGGCTTCGCTCCGCTCGCCATCGGGCTCACGCTCACGCTGATCCATCTGATTTCGATTCCGGTCGACAATACGTCGGTGAATCCAGCGCGCAGCACCGGCGTCGCGATCATCGCCGGTGGCTGGGCGCTTGCACAGTTGTGGGTTTTTTGGCTCGCGCCGATTATCGGCGGCGCGCTCGGCGGCTACGCGTACACGTGGCTCGGTAAAGCCAAACCCGACATCGTGGGCGACGCCGTCTAAGCTTCGTGCCGATCTTGCGAGCGCTGGCCGCGGTTGCGCTACTCGCTGCCGCTCCGGCGAGTTGGCTCGACGCGCCCTCGCCTGCGAACTGGAACCATGCCGGAGCAACGATCCCCGCGCGGTCCGGCCCACGCGATCTGAATCTCGCGAGCGGCGGACGCTGTTCGGGGACCGTGCGCGCGCAATGGTCGGTGGAAGACCGGGCCGTGACGGCGCGTGGCTGGACGCTCGTCGGTGCCTACCATCGCTTCGGTCCGACGGTCGTTGTCATGGGAACGTCGAGCGTCGACGGCATGTGCCGGCCGAATGGTTTTCAAGCATTCGTTTTCGTGAACGGCACGTTTGCTGGAACGCTCGCTCCCAATCCGATGGACGCGCGCACCGACGGTTCGATCGCGAGCCTGAGCGTGACACTGTTCGGTGCGAACGACATCGAAGCGGATTTCGCGCGCTATGTTGCGGCCGATCCGATGTGTTGCCCGCACGCGACGTCGGCCGTGCTCTACCACGTGACGACACAATCGCCGCCGCGCGTCGCACCATCTTCGGTTACGACGACGCGGACGGCAACGAACTAATCCGCGAGCGGGTTCGGCCGGATCTGGAAGTGCACGACGATCGGGTGCGTGCCCTTCCCGGTTTCCATGTGGAACGGCGCGCGCGAACCGAACGTCGTCCACATGCCGCGGCCTTTCCAACCGATCTTCGCGTTGTCGATGCGACCGTCGACGTTCTTGGCGAAGAAGCCTAACGGATACGGAACGCGCAACGTGACGAACTTGCCGTTCACGAGCCCGTACACGCCTTCGCCGAGATTCGCGGTTGCGAACGGCACGTCTTTACCGAAGCCGACCGTGTTGAAGCGATCGACCCAGGTGAAGTACGGCGCTTCGGCGCTGCCGGACTGCGCGAGTCCTTTGAATTGCGGACCCGGTAGCGGATAGAGCGTCCAGCCTTCCGGACACTGCTGGCCGTTCACCGCGCTCGGGCCGTTCAACGGGCCTTTGCATTTGCGACGGTCGAAGCTGGCGAGATGTCCGCTCGCGAGCGGCGCCCAAATGCGGCCTTGCGAGTCGATGTCCATGCCGCGCGGTGAGAAGCCGTGCACCGGCGCGCGTGGATCGGTGGCCGGCAGTTCGTACACTTCCGTCAACGCGGTGTGCGGCGGATCGGCGCCCGGGAAAACGCGCAGCACGACACCCGGATAACTCACGACCGAACCCCAGACCGATCCGTCGACCGCGCTGATGCCCGCCCCGTAGAAGTTGCCGTGGATGCGCACGTCTTTGGTGGGATCCGTCGGCGCGCCGGGTTCGGTAAACGCTGCCGTGCGTTTGCCCGTGCCGACCGTGTCGACGACGAACGGGGTCCAGCCCTGCGACGTCGCGGCATCGCCGGTTTTCAGAAATGCCTTGGTATCGAGGTACGCCGCCACGTCGCGGCTGCCGGTAAACCACATCGTGTCCTTGCCGTCGGCGGTCAAGTACAGATGGTGCGTTCCGAAGCACAAGTTCGCGAGTTTGAACTCACCGGTCTTCGGATCGTACACCTCGGACTGGCGGCCCGATGTATCGAGCGGGAAGACTTGCGCCGACTCCATTGACGAGCCGGCTTTGCAGTACGCCGGGTCGGCATCGGGCCGGATGCGCGCGGTCATCCAGAGCCGGCCGTTTTCATCGAGGATCGGGTTGTGGATGATCGTGTGACTCAGCCAGATGCGCTGGTCGCCCCAGAACGCCGACGGCATCAACGGCCGCTCGGCGCCTAAGAAGTCGAACGACGGCGTGTTCGGATCGAGCCATTGCGAACGAATCCAGCTCGTCGAGTTGCGCACCGGATCGAGGACCGGGATGAAGTCGCTGCTCTCTTCCGACGAGCCGTAGATTTTGCCGTACGCGTTGAGCGTCGGGTTGCGTTTGTCGGTCGAGATCTCGTCGTGCATGTAGGTCGTCGGCGAGGACCAGTCCCACTCGGTGATGACCACGTTGCGCTCGACGCCTTGCGGCCGCGGCGGCTTCGCGAACGGAATCTCGCCGTTCTTGATGCGGTCGGTCCAGTCGCCGAAATTTTGGAACAGACGCGGCCCGAGGCGCGCGCCGGTCGCGGTCATGATCGGACCGGCTTGACCGGATTGAATGCGGCGCTGCCACGCTGCAGCCGAGGTCGGGAACGAAGCGAACGCGGCCGGAATCGTGCGCGTGTACTTGTTGCCGAGTTGGTGACAGGTCTCGCAGCCGTCGGTCTTGACCTGATCGATCCACATCTGCTGATTTTTGATTTCGGTGCCGATGCCGTTACCCGACGGTCCCGTTCCCGGGAAGTCGCTCGCATCCGGAATCTTCAGCATCGCGTACCAGTACTCGGCCGGATAGTACTGCGCCGCGGCGCTGGCATTCGGCGCGATGGTGGCGCGCAGGTCGACGAGCTTTCCGGGCGTCGTCCGGACCTTCGGTCCGTCGACGAGCCCGTAGCCGCGCGACCACACGGTGTACGTGGCGCCGGCCGGCAAGTCCGGAATAAGGTAGCGCCCTTGGTCGTCGGTGACGACGATCTTGGAGTAACCGGTGGGCAGATCGCCGGTGTGCGCGATCACCCACACCCCGGCCTCCGGACCGTGTGCGCTGATGACGACGCCGCCGATTGCGGCCGGCCCCACTTTGACGGCCGGCACCGCCGACTGCGCGGTCAGCCCGACCGACGCGCTAACGAACGCGGCAACGGCCGTCGCCACGATAGGAAGAAGGATGACTCTCGGCACTCGCATGCCTGAGCCTATCTCATGAGGAAGACAATTCCTTCGCCTACCCCGCCCAGAAGCGTTGGCGGCCATGTCGCGGCGTTCAGGATGGAGTTTTGACATGCTAGCGAGCACGAGCGCCATTACCGACGTTGCCGGCGTGAAA
>DASYOE010000367.1:0-1578 GCA_036008105.1 Candidatus Lustribacter sp.
ATGCAAGAGCGGACGCCGGAAGCCTATCGCGCCGCGCTCCTGCGCCTGCAGCGCGAAACCCAACGGCTGGAAACGCTGGCCCAGAGCCTGATCCTTACGACGCGCGACGACGCCGCTATCGCCGTGAATCCGGTGGATATCGGCGTTGCGGCCGAGCACGCCGCGGAGCACATGCAGCCGCTGGCGAGCGCGCGCGGGATCGCGCTGACCTGCGGCGTGGCAACCGGCATCGACGTGGTGGGCGACGCGGACATGCTCGAACGCGCGATTGTCGTGCTGATCGACAACGCGCTGCGGTTCGCGCGCAAGCGGGTCGACGTCACGGTCGACGCGACCGGCGACGTTGCGACGATCGTCGTGCGCGACGACGGGCCTGGTTTCAGCGACGCGGCGCGTGACGCGGCGACGCAACGTTTCTGGCGCGACGATCCGGCGCGCAGCGGCAGCGGAACGGGCCTCGGGCTCGCGATCGCGCGCTCGATCGCCGAACGCCATCGCGGCACGCTCGCCTTGGACAACGCGACCGTGGGGACAGGTGCCGTCGTCACCCTGACGTTGCCGGCCGCCGCGGCCGCAACGGTCTAGCGCGAAAGCGCGAACAGCGGCGTCATCGGCGCGACCGACGTATCGCCGGCGTGACGCACGTGCCCGCCTAGCCGCAAGGCATCCTCGACCGTCCGCAGGATCGAATAATGGTCGTACGGCGTCGGGTCGTTGAGCCCGCGCGGTCCGTGGTTCGTGATGACGATCGTCGGAATGTGGCCGCCGCCGGGGTTATGCGCGTCGACCACGCAGCACGACTGCGGCAGGCCGGGCGCGCGGTCGGCCTTGTCGTCTTCGTCCCACGTGATGACGATGGCCGTGTTGCCGCGAGTCCAGATCGGCGACGCCTGTATTTCGGCGATTAGGCCGTGGAGCACCGCGTCGCCGCTTTGTACCAACGCCTCGTCGCCGCTGCGGCACGACGGCGGTGATTTCGGCGAGCCGATACCGTGCATCTCATCGCATTGGTTTGGTACGATAAGCGCGAACGCGGGCACGGCGCCGCTGCGCAGATCGGCATGCAGCGTATCGAAGCCCACCAGTTCCGTCGCGAGCTTCGGGTCGTTGTGCACGGAGGAGAAATTCGTGAAGCCGGTATGCTTCGCCGCGTACAGCGCGGCCGGGGCGGTCGCCGTCTCGGGGGAGACGATCGCGAGCGATCCCGGCGCGGGCAAGTCTTCGAGGTATGCGCGCCAGCCGAGGCCGCGCGCCGCGAGTTCGGTCGCCAGATTGGGCCCGTCGATGAGGTGGACGGGAAAGCCCGGCGCGTCCGAACCTTTGCAGTTCGGCTGCGTCGAGTTGGGAACGCAATACCACGCGTCGTCGTCGGCGATCCCGAACGTGTCGCCGCCGAGCAGCGCAACGTAGTTGGGCTCCGAGGGATGGCGTTCGGCGAACATCTGCGTCGCCGCGCCGTAGGTTTGTGCGAGGCGCGCCAGGTTCGGCGCGGCGGTGCCGTCGAGGATCGAGCGGTAGCTGCGATTTTCCTCGATCATCACCAGGATGTGGTCGTAGTGGGGGACGGCCGCGTCGCGC
>DASYOE010000368.1:0-2791 GCA_036008105.1 Candidatus Lustribacter sp.
CGTGGGCTCACCAAGGCGCGAGTTCAGCAGGGAGGACGTGGTGCGGACCGTTGTCATGACGCCCTAACAGTGACACGAAACCGGCCCCGATTCAACCCCTTTTACGGAGGCTTGATTGTACCCGAGAGGGAGCCGGCCAAATTGCCTGCGCCGCGCCCGGCGGCTCGACATTAGTCGGGGATGCCGAGCTCGCGCCGGACGATTTTCGTGCCCGCGACGAGCGCCTGCAATTTCGCGAACGCCGTCGCGCGCGGCAGATACTTCATGCCGCAGTCGGGTGCCAGCACGAGCCGGTCCGGCGTGACGTGCAGCAAGGCGGCGCGGATCTGCGCGGCGACCGCTGCGGGCGTTTCCACCGCCGCGTTGTCGTCGAGGTCGATCACGCCCAGCACGATCTGCTTGTGCGGAAGCAGCGCGAGCATCGCGAGGTCGACGTGTTGCTGCATCGATTCGATCACGATCTGGCGCGCCGCGGTGCCGTCGAGCGGCGCCAGAAACGGATAGCCCTCGGGACGCGAATGCACGACGTGCGCGTACCCGAAACACGTGTGCAGCGCGGTGACGCCTTCGATGCCTTCGAGCGCGCGAGCGATTGCCGGCAACGCATACGCACTCGCTTCGGCGGAACGCGCCTGCAGGTACGGTTCGTCGATCTGCACCACGTCGGCGCCGGCGCGTTTGAGATCGCGCAGCTCGTCGTTGACGGCCGCCGCGAAGCCGAGCGCCGCGGCCGCGACGTCGGGATAATAATCGTTCTGCGCCTGCTGCGCCATCGTAAACGGACCGGGAATCGTGAACCGGATCGGCCGGTCGGTGTTACGCCGCAAGAATTCTACGTCGCGCACCATCACCGGCTCGCGGCGCCGGATCGGCCCGACGATCCGCGGCACGGGGTTGGCGTGCCCGGTCCGGTCGAGGGCTGTCCCCGGGTTGTCGACGTCGACGCCGTCGAGTGCGGTCGCGAACCGGTTGGAGTAGCTCTCGCGCCGGATCTCACCGTCGGAAATCAGGTCGATCCCGGCCCGCTCCATGTCGCGGATGGCGATCAGGGTCGCATCGTCCTGGGCGTCCTGGAGCCAGGGGTCGGCGACGCGCCAGATCTCCCGCGCCCGGATGCGGGGCGGGAGCCGCGCCCCGAGCTGCGACCGGTCGACCAGCCAGTCCGGCTGGGGGTAGCTCCCGACGACCGTCGTGCGGAGGGGGGCGCTGAGCGGGGTGGTGGGAGCCATGCGGCCCGCTTACTACGGCGGCGGCCGGGTCGCCCCTCCATAAAGGTCCGTCTGCGGATTGCCGACTCTTAAAGTACCATGGCAAAAAAGCGCGTACTGGTCGTCGGTGGGGACGGCTATTGCGGGTGGGCGACCGCGCTGCACCTCTCCACGCTCGGCTATAACGTAGCGATCCTCGATAGCCTGATCCGGCGGCATTGGGATGCCACGCATCTGATCGAGACCCTGACGCCGATCGCCCCGATCGAACGCCGCGTCGCGGCGTGGCAGCGCCTCACCGGCCGCACGATCGGCCTGTACATCGCCGACGTGGCCGACTACGCCCAGTTGGCGCCGGTGATCGAGAGCTATGCGCCCGATACGATCGTCCATTTCGGCGAGCAGCGCTCGGCGCCGTTTTCGATGATCGATCGCGAGCACGCGGTCATGACCCAGACCGTCAACGTCACCGGCACCCTGAACATCCTCTTCGCGATGCGCGACTACGCGCCCGACGCGCACCTCGTCAAGCTCGGCACGATGGGCGAGTACGGCACGCCCAACATCGACATCGAAGAAGGCTATATCGAAATCCAGCACAACGGCCGGCGCGACGTATTGCCGTATCCGAAGCAGCCGGGCTCGTTCTACCACCTGAGCAAGGTCCACGACTCGGACAACATCTCGTTCGCCTGCCGCATCTGGGGCCTGCGCGCGACCGACCTCAATCAGGGCGTCGTGTACGGGAACTCCAACGAAACCGGCGACGATCCGGAACTCGTCAACCGCTTCGACTACGACGGCCTCTTCGGCACGGTGCTGAACCGCTTTTGCGTCGAGGCCGTGGTCGGTCACCCGCTGACCGTCTACGGAGCGGGCGGTCAAACGCGCAGCTTCATCGACTTGCGCGATACCGTCGCGTGCGTCGAGTTGTCGGTGGCGAACCCGCCCGACCCGGGCCGGCTGCAAGTGTTCAACCAGTTCACCGAAATGTTCAGCGTGCTCGAACTCGCCGAACGCGTCCACCGCGTCGCGACCGAGCGCGGCCTCGCCACCACGATCGAGCACCGCGACAACCCGCGCGTCGAACGCGAAGCGCACTACTACAACGCGAAGAACACCTCGCTGCTCGCGCTCGGGCTCCAGCCGCACCTGCTCGACGACGGCACGATCGCCGGCATGCTCGATCTCGCCGAGCGTTACCGCGACCGCGTCGATCTCGCCCAGATCGCGCCGAACGTCCAATGGGCGCCCGGAGCGCAGGGCCGGAAGGCGTCGAGCCTGCACGCACCGGCACCGATCGTCCCGCCCGAACCGACCGACCTGACGCCTCTGCGACGATGATCCTCGCTGCCCTCGCGTGCGAGCCCGCGACGGCGGCGCAAGCGCTGCATAAGGCGGTCGAGTTGCGTCGCGCCGGGACGCACTTCGCCCTCACCGTCAATCTGGAAGACGTGCGCGTCGCGCGCCTGCGCGACTACGTGCGCGAGTTGTGCGCGAAATACGCCACCTGGGATGAAGTGCGGCTGATGTTCGACGGCTTCGGTCCGACGATCGCCGGCGAACGCACGTCCGTCACGCCC
>DASYOE010000369.1:0-9544 GCA_036008105.1 Candidatus Lustribacter sp.
AGGCGTGACGCGCATCCAGCAAGCCGACGGGACGGTGCAATACTATCCCGATTCGCGGATCACGTTCAGAAAAGACGATCGAACCCTGAAGGTAACGAGCGCCGACGGTAAAGGGTCCATGATCCTCGAGCAGGCCGCATGTTCGTACGTCAATGCGCTCTACCGGTGTTTCCTCACGCAAGTATCGTACATGGGTGCAAACGGGCAAGAGCACCCGATCGACTTCGAGCGTGGGACGGCCTACGCGAACGTGACTTCGGACAGGCTTACGTTGCCGTTCTCCTCACAAACCGTTCCGCCCGACGGCATTCTCATTTCGATGAAGACGAAGCGCGGCACGTATATCAGCGTGACCGGCACCGTCGATAAGGGTCTCCGTTGAGAGCCGCAGCGATCGTCCTCACCGTCTTGCTCGTGGCGGAAACGAGCGGTACTGCCCTTGCGCAACGCCGTGGCGGCGGCGGTGGCGGTGGCGGTGGATTCGCTGGAGGTGGAGCACGCTCGGCCCCGGCGGCTCGTCCCGCCGCGCCGGTGCAACGTCCAGCCGCTCCCGTGCAACGCCCCGCGGCTCCCGCAACGCGTCCGGCGGGCGGTGGCGGCGGCTTCAACCTCAACAACGATTTCCAGCGGTCTGCCCAACGTCCCGCGGGAGCGCCCGCGCAACGCCCGGCGCAACTTCCGAACGGCGGCAACGGCAACGGCAACGTCGTGAACCGGCCCGGCGGCGGAAACGGTAACGTCGTGAATCGTCCCGGCGGCGGCAACGGCAACAACATCAACAACGGCAACCGCAATAACAACAACGTCGTGATTAACGGCGGCAATCGCGGGGCGGTCATCGTCAATCCGCGCTATCCGGTCGGCGGTCCGGCGTGGGGCTGGAATCATGGCTCGCCGTGGTATCCGGCGCCGGGATACTGGGGCGGCGGCTTCTGGGGTGCGCTCGCCATCGGCGTCACGAGCGCGGCCGTGTTTGGTGCGATCGTCAACTCGACGACGCAGCAGACGATCACCTCGTACCAGGTTCAGCCCAACAGCCCGGGAGCGACGATGTTGCAGAACTACGGCTTGCAACAGGTCCCGTGCGGCCCGCCGAACTTGGTGGTGATCTATGGTCCGAACAATAGCGTGATCTGTGCGATCCCGAACGCGAACGTCGCGGCCGGCCAGTACAACCTCGACTCCACGCAACTTTCGCTCGTTTCCATGTAGCGCGGCGATGGAAGTCGCCACAATAACCGTTCGCGACGGCGAGCCGATCGCCGTCGCGATCTATTTGCCGGCATCCGGCGGACCGTTTCCGGCGCTGCTGGCGGCGTCGCCGTACCGGTTCGACAACAACGTCTTGCCGCCGAGTCCCCAATTTCTGTGGCGCGAAACCGGTCCGATCGACGCGTACACCGAGCACGGCTACGCGTACGTGAACATGGATGTGCGCGGTTCGGGGCGCTCCGGTGGCAACTTTGGGTTTCTCGACCGGAACGAACAACACGACCTCTACGACGTGATCGGGTGGATTGCCGAACAGCCCTGGTGTTCGGGCAAAGTCGGCGGGCTCGGGCAATCCTATTTTTGCATGTTGCAGTGGTTCATGGCCGCGCAGCACCCACCGGCGTTGGCGTGCATCGGCGCGCACGACGGCTTGAACGATCCGTATCGTGCGAACGTGTACACGGGCGGCATCCCGGGCGACTTCTTTCCCGGCTACTGGTGGCAGCAAAATCGCATCATCAATCGTTTGCCGGCGAACGGCGGCCCCGCGCGCGAGCAAGAGGTGGATCTCAACCAGATGCTGGCCGAACATCCCACCTACGACGACTTCTGGCGCGAGCGTACGGCGTGGGAAGTGCTCGACCGCATCGATGTCCCGCTGTATTCCGGCGGTGTGTGGGCCAAGCACCAACTGCACACCCGCGGGAACATCGACGGGTACAGAAAGGCGCGCGGGCCGAAGAAGCTGCGCATGTCCGGTGCGCCGAACGCTTGGGCGGCGAACGCCGAGTTCAATTCGCGCGAATTCCACGAACGCGTGTTGCTGCCGTTCTACGACCGGTATCTCAAGGGCATCGACAACGGCTACGAACGGCGACCCGAGGTCGAGTACGCGGTGCGCGGCTCGACGCTCACGCGCACGGCCACGTCGTGGCCGCCGCCGAACGTACGCTACGAACGCTGGTTTCTGAACGCAACCTCGTCTGCAAGCGTGACGTCGCTCAACGACGGTGGCCTTGCCAACGGCGCTCCCGAGGGCGGTGCGTCGACGAGCTACAGCTATCCGAACCCTGGTTGGGTGTCGGGCGTCGTCGGGTTCGGCCCGGGCGGACCGGCGAGCGGGTTCGATCCGGCGCGGCGCGTCTTGACGTTCACGTCGGCACCGCTCGCGGCCGATCTCGAGATTGCGGGGCCGATCAAACTCGTCTTGTACGCATCGTCGACGGCAACCGATACCGACTTCTTCGTGAAACTCTCCGATCAGTTCCCGCAAATTGCCGACGTGCGTGCGCAAGGCGTCAACCCTCAAGCGGAGACGGTTTCGCGCGGCTGGCTGCGGGCCTCGCATCGCGCGCTCGACCACGAGCGTTCGACCGACATGGAACCGTATCACGCGCACGGGGTGCCCGAGCCGCTCGTGGCCGGCGAGATCTACCGTTTCGACATCAGCATCGAACCGATGGCGTATCTCTTTGCGGCCGGCCATCGCATTCGGCTCGAGATCGTCAATGGTGATTCACCGGTCACCGAGCTGCTGTGGACCCACTACTACCGCCCCGACAAGATTGGCACCGACACGATCTATCACGACGCCGCGCACCGGTCGGTCTTGATCTTGCCCGCTACGACGTATTGACGACCGGCCCGGTATAGGCGAGAAAACGCTTCCGAAGCGACGTGACGAGCGCGTCGTCGACCAAGAACTCGCGGTACCGGTCCGCGAGGTTGTGCGACGTGAGCGGTGCGGCGCCGTACGGCGGCGGAACGTCGCGGCGCGCCGACCAGTTGCGCGTGGCGATCTGCTGGTCTTTCGAAAGCAGCCAGGTCACGTAGAGCTTGGCCGCATTCGGATGCGGCGCGGCTTGCAGGATTGCGATCGTGTTGTAGAAGACCGGTGTCGGGTCGAGGGCGGAATACCTGATGTCGATGGGTGCCCCGCGATCCTTCGCCTCGAGCGCCGTGTGCTCGGAGTTGTCGAACGACACGGCTTTCTTGCCGCCGGCGATGGCCGCCACGACGCCGGCGTGTCCTTCCACGAAGAACGGTGCGTTCGCCATGTACTTGTCCATGAACGACCAGCCGTATTTTTGGGTCAGGGTGTAGAAGAGATAGAGCGTCGCGTCGTCGTCGTGCGGATAGCACGTGATCGCCTGGCCGCGAAACCGCGGGTGCAAGAAATCGAGCGCGGATTTCGGAACGTCGGGCGTCAGCACGAGCTTCGTGTTGTACGCATACGTCAGCGGGTTGAGATTGGTCGCGCAAAATGCACCGCTGAGATCCTTGTAGCGGTTTTCGTAGAGTTCGAACCCCTCGAACGTGAACGGCAACAGCCGGCCCGCGCGCTTCCAGCGCACGAAGTCTTGCACGGTTTGGAAGCTTGCGATATCGGCCGTTACGTTGCCGTCGCGCAGCTGCCGGTCGATAATGATGTCGTTGACGTTGCTATAGGCGCCGATGACCGTGACGTCGATGCCGGGGAACCGCGCGTTGAAGGCCTTCACGGTCGAGGCCGAGTTGGCCACGACGCCCCCGGTGTACATCGTGAGCGCGCCCTCGGCTTTCGCCGCCGGGTAGAGGTCGTCGAGAACGGCGGCCGCACTCGGAGCGCTCAAGGCGAACGGCGAGGCCAGGGTCATCGCGATCATCTGCCGACGGGAAGCCGTCATCGTGAGCCGAATTTGCCGCCAGCGCAAGCGGCCACCTGTCGGCCGTCGCCGCAAGAAAGTAGGCTCGTGATGACCCGTTCGATTTTCGCGTCGGGTGTGCTGTGCCTAGCACTGGCCCTCGCAACGCTGCCCGGCCATGCCGCCACCATCATCGACGACTGGTCCAACGTGAAGGTGCCGACGCCGCCGCCGGTCGCGACCGCGCCGGTCGACGTGAGCACGACCGCACTGCTCGTGCTCGACTTCGTCAAACAGACCTGCGGTAATCCCCGCTGCGCCGCCGCCCTGCCGGTCGCCGCGAAGCTACTGGCACGCGCGCGAGCGAGCAAAATGCTCGTCGTTTACAGTTACATCTTCGGCGGCACGATGGCCGACACACTGGCGCCCGTCGCTCCGCTCGGCGGCGAACCGGCCGTGCAGTCGGGGCCCGATAAGTTCCTCGGGACCGATCTCCAGCAGATTCTCACCCAAAAGGGGATCAAAACCGTCATCGTTACGGGAACGGCGGCGCAAGGAGCGGTCTTGTACACCGCGAGCCACGCTTCGCTCGTCGGCATGAAGGTCGTCGTTCCGCTCGATACGATGCCGGCCGAACTTCCGTACGCCGAGCAGTTCGTGGCCTGGAATCTTGCCAACGCTCCGCGTATCTCGGCGAACGTCACGCTGACGACCAGTGACCGGGTGACCTTCTAGCGAAAGGCGCCGTCATGTTGACGCGTTCGAACACATTGAAGCTCCTGGGCGCCGCCGCCGCGGCGCCGCTCGCGTCCGCGGCTCCGGCCGCGGCGCAAAGCCCGCTCGTCGTGCGCATCGCGGCGATCGGGTCGGGCGGCCAAGATGAAGTTCCGTTCGCGATTCAAAAGTACGGGCTCGACAAGAAACACGGGCTCACGATGCAGCTCGTCGATTTTGCGGTCCCGGGGCAGCAGTACACGATGCTCCGCTCCGATGCGATCGACGTCGCGGCCGGCAACTTCGTCGACCTTTTGCGGCAGCGCAAAGCCGGCAATAAGATCGCGGCCTTCCACAGTTTCCAGACCTACAGCAACCTGATCGTCGCCAAGCCCCAATCGGCGATCAAAACGTTCGCCGACCTGCGCGGGAAGAAGGTCGGCGAATTCGGCACGGCGTTCCTCGATTGGCTGATCATTCGCGCGGCCGGCAAGCGCGCGTACGATCTCGATCTCGAAAAGGACGCGTCCCCGATCCAGGGCGCGCCGCCGCTGCTCAACCAATTCCTCAGCCGCGATGACGTCGACGCCACGCTGCAGTTCTCGACGCTGACGTTCGGGCCGGTAGCGGCCGGTCAGCAGCGCGCCGTGAGCCAGATGCCCGACCTCATGAAGGCGGCCGGCTTCGATCCCGGTTCGTTCTACCTCCACTGGCACGTTTCCGAAAAGTGGACGGCCGCGAATCCCGGCGCGATCGCGCGGGTCGACGCGATGATCGCGGAAGCGTACGAGAAGCTGCGGACCGACGACTCCCTCTGGCCGCCGCTCGCGCAGAAGGTCTTCATCACGGCGCCGGCCCTCATCAACGTCTATCGCGACGAGGCGCGGCGTATCGACGATCCGCCCTACACACGCGCGCTGGTCGCGTCGACCCAGAAGTTGCTCGACGGCATCATCGCGACGACCGGACCCGATGCCGTCGGCGTCACCATGGTCGATCCGGCGGCGTTTTTGTTCCCGGGACACGCGCGCACGTAGCCGATGCGGTTCGCGCATTTTGCTCACGTCTGGGGAAAGGACGGGATGACGCCGGGCGAGCGTTACGAGCAGCTGTGGCGCGAACTCGAGGTTGCCGATGCGACCGGCTTCGATTACGCCTTCACCGTCGAGCACCACTTCACGCCCTACGAGAGCTGGATGTCGGCGCCGAACCTCTATGCCGTCATGGCCACCGCGCGCACGAAGCGGTTGCGGGTCGGCGCGATGGGGCACGTCGTCCCGTTACACCATCCGGTGCGGCTGCTCGAAGAGATCGCGCTAGCCGATCAGCTGAGCGGCGGACGGCTTGAAGTCGGCCTCGTGCCGGGGCTCGTGCCGTCGTACTTCGAACCGTTCAAGGCCGACTACGCGTCGCGTCGCGAGGTCACGCTGGAGTTCGCGCGTTTTATGAAGGCGGCGTATGCCGGCGACGGGCACGTGACGTGGAACGGCCCGCGCATTCCGTATGGTGACTTCGACCTGAGCGTGTTGCCCGCGCAGCGGCCGTACCCGCCGACGTGGATGGAGACGCGCGACGCTGCGACGCTCGAGTTCTGCGCGCGCGAAGGGCTTCATACGGGGTATTTCTTGTTGTTCTCGCGCGGGGAAGCGAAGCAGCGTTACGCGCCGTACATCGCGGCGTGGAAAGAACGCGGCTGGCCGGGCGTGCCGAACATCGCGTATAGCACCGTCGTCTACGTCGATGAGACCGACCAAAAGGCGCTCGACGTGGCGCTGGCCGACGCGGCCCGCGCGTACGACGCGTTTTTCTATTCGCCCACCGGCGACCCGGCCGAGGTCCGGCGCAAACAGGTCGAATTGGCCGAGGTGTTCGCAAAGCGCGACCCGGGATCGGTCGAAATCGCGCTCAACATGCTCGACCCGCAGTACTTGCTGGAGAAGGAGCTGATCGTGATCGGTTCGCCCGACACGGTCGCCGCGCAATTGCGTCGCATGGCCGCAGAGGGTTCGTTCAACACGTTCTTCGGCGAGTTCAACTTCGGCAACCTCGCCGAGGACGATCTATTGCGGTCGATCCGTCTCTTCGGAACCGAGGTCATCCCGCAGCTACGCGACTTCGAACCGTTCTAGTCCTGGACGACCGTTCCGCCGGCGTCTTCGAGCATGCGCGCGGCGCCGCTGCGGTCCTCGGGCCGGTTCGCGACGACGACGACCGTCTCACGACGCGGCTCGCGCACCACGGTATGCGCGACGTCCGAGCGCACCCCGTGATCGATCAGGGCATCATAGAGACTGTCTTCGAAGCGGCCGAAAAAACGACGCAGCGCGTGCTCGGCCCAGTTCCCGCCGGTATCGTGCACGATGACCTTGACGGACTTGTGGTCGTTCGACTTGCCATCGTCGATCGTTCGCGAAACGCCGAGCCACGACGCCTTGCAGCCGGCGGCTTGCAAGCGGTGAAGGGCGGCGACGCCCGTCGATTCGTTCGGGAACACTGCTGCTACGGCTCGCTGCCCATTGTACATGGCGAGTCCTCCCTCGTTGTCGCGAAAACTATACCCGGGCCGTCGTGCCCGTAATCAGCGGCGGGAGCTGCCAAGCGCTCGGGCGCAGTTATATCACCGGAGGTTCCCTTGCGCATCGTTACGCTGGAAGACCATTTCGAAACCCCGCTATATCACGAGAAGATGCCGCCGGACGCGCTGCGCCAGCGCTGGTACCGTGACCGGAGCAAGCATCTCGGCCACGATATGGAGGCCGAACTCCACGATATCGGAGCGTCGCGCATCGCGGCGATGGACGCGGCCGGAATCGACTTCCAGGTGCTCTCGCTGACCGCGGCAGGCGCGCAGGGGTTTGAGGGCGAGCTCGCGATCCAAATCGCGACCGACGCGAACGATCGCATGCATGGCGCGATGCAAGCGTTCCCCGGCCGCTTCGGCGCGTTCGCGGCGCTGCCCACAGCCGAACCGGACGCCGCCGTGCGCGAGCTCGACCGGACGGTGAAGCAACTCGGCTTTCAAGGTGCGATGATCAACAGCCATACGCGCGGCAGCTTCCTCGACGACCAGAAGTACTGGCCGATTCTCGAGCGCGCGCAAGCGCTGGACGTACCGATCTACTTGCATCCGAGCCAGCCCCATCCGATGCTGATGGCATCCTACTTCAAAGGCTTCGAGGACCTCGCCCGCCCCGCATGGGGCTTCATGGTCGACGCGAGCATGCATTTTCTGCGGCTGATGTTCTCGGGAGCGTTCGATACGTTTCCGAAGCTGCGCATCATCCTCGGTCACCTCGGCGAAGGGCTGCCGTTCGCGATGGACCGGCTGCTCGACCACACCGGCTATGTCGCGCAATGGCGTGGCTTGAAGCGCACGCCGGCCGAATGTCTGCGCGAGAACCTCACCGTTACCACCAGCGGGAACTTTTCCATGCCGCCGACGCTGTGCACGATCCTGATGCTGGGCGCGGACAACGTAATGTTCTCGGTGGATTGGCCGTACGAGTCGAACCTCGTCGGCGTGGACTACCTCAAACATCTCCCGGTCAGCGCCGACGACTTGGAAAAGATCGCGTACCGCAATGCGGACCGGATCTTGAAGCTGTAATGGTCAGCCGCCGTCGCGCGATCGCTTCGATCGCCGGGTCCATTCTCGCCGCGCCGCTCCGCGCAGGTGCGCAAACGCCCATCCCGCTGCATGTCGGATGCGCGATGGCGGAGAGTTATTCGAACGCCTTCTATGCGCTCGACGGCGGCTTTTTCAAAGCGGCCGGACTCGACGTCACCATCGACATCTTCGCGAGCGGCGGGACCATTATGGCAGCGGTGACCGGCGGCGCGCTCGACATCGGCGCCGGCAGCACCACATCGTCGGCCAACGCGCACGTGCACGGGCTCCCGTTGCGCATGATCGCGCCCGGCGGTGTCTACACGACGGAATCCCCTACGACGATGCTCGCCGTTACCCGCACGTCGCCGATCCGCACCGCCAAAGATCTCGCCGGGAAGACGGTCGCGGTGACGACCCTCCGGGACCTTACCCAGGTCAGCGTCATGGCCTGGATCGACAAGAACGGCGGCGACTCGAAAGCGACCTCGTTCGTCGAGAACGGCCCCGCGACGATGGGACCCACGCTGCTCTCCGGCCATGCGGATGCGGTCTTCATCGGCGAGCCGTATCTCACGCAGCTGAAGGACCAGTTGACGATCATCGGTTCGCCGTACGACGCGATCGCCAAACGTTTTCTCATCATCGGCTGGACCGCAACGAAGGACTGGCTCGACCGTAACACGGCGACGGCGCGCAAGTTCGTCGCCGCGATCCGCGCCGCGGACGATTGGGCGATGCGCAATCGCAGTGAGAGCTTAGCGATCCTTGGGAAGTACACGAAGGTGGCGCCCGAGTTGCTCGCGGCGATGCACCACAACGCGTGGGTTCCGAAGCTCGAGCCGGCGCTCGTCCAGCCCGTCATCGACGTGAGCGCGCAATACCAAACGCTGCCGCACGGCTTCGCTGCAAGCGAGATGTTCTACCCGGGACTCGACTAGGAGGACGACCATGACTTCGAAGGTAGGCGCAACGTTGAACGTGCGTGCGCTCGACTACGACGGGGCCGCGGAGATCACGGGGCTCGATTGTTCCCGGCCGTTCGCACCCGAGACCCTCGCGGAAGTCAAGTCGACCTTCCAGCGCTACCCGATCCTCGCGTTTCGCGATCAGCACCTCACCCCGGCGCAGCAGCTCGCGTTTTCTCTCCAGTTCGGCCGGATCGAGGATACGGAGAACGACCGCTACGTCCACCCCGACGAACCGCACGTGCTCGTCCTCTCGAACGAAGTCGACGCGAACGGCGAGCCGCTGGGCATCGCCGATGCGGGCGACTTCCTCCACTCCGATCTCTCGACGCGCCCCGAGCCGAGCAATTTGACGATCCTGCACGCGATCAAGAACCCGAGCCGCGGTGGCGATACGGAGTTCGTCAATATGTACAACG
>DASYOE010000370.1:0-13371 GCA_036008105.1 Candidatus Lustribacter sp.
CCGTCGATTGGCTCGAAGGCCTCCGGTTCGTCGATGGGGATCGGATCGGCGTCATCGGCTGGTGCGGCGGCGGGCGGCAGGCGTGGTTTTTGGCTGCCCGGTGCGCGAAGCTCAAAGCTGCAGCGTCGTTCTACGGCCGCCCGGTGAATCGCCCGACGATGACCGGACCCTCACCGATCGATCTTATCCCGCAAATGAAGTGCGCGCTGTTCGGGGGCTATGGGGCCGACGACGCCGGGATCGCGGTCGAGACGGTCGAGCGTTTCCGCGACGCCCTCGTCGCCGCGGGAAAAACGGCCGAGATCCACATCTACCCGAACGGCAAGCATGCGTTCATGAACGATCGTCGCCCCGAAGGCTACGACCGCGGCGCAGCCGATGCCGCATGGCGCGACGTCTTCGCTTTCTTCGAGCGCTATCTGAAAGTGCCGGTCACCGCGTAAGCACGGGGTTTTTCCCGAGCACCGTCGGCGTGTCGGCGCGAAAAATCCAGGCCGTGTCGGACGATGGGGAGTCGTTGCCGTCGTAGCCGGCAAAGTAAACGACGTTGCCGCGATCTTCGGGAAACGGTGACATCGCAAATGCGCGCACCGAAACCAACGCCGGCAGCGACGGCGACGGCGGGCCGGCGACTTCGCTGATCCGGTATCTGCCCTTCGCATCGCGAATGGCGTAGAGACCGCCGGCATAGAAGCCGCCCGTGGTTTTGCGTTGGTTGGGCGCGGTCGGGATTTTCGCAGCGGGGCTGTACGGATTCTGTGCGACGAAGGCTGCCAGACCGATGAGCGACACCACCTCTTGCGTGACCGGATCGCGAACCGGGAACAGCGCGTTGTAGTTGCCCAAGACGTAGGGCACCGGAACGTGCCCTAAGTACGCGGAAACGAGGGGCGCCAAACACTGCTCCCGCTTTCGCACGTAGCCGCCCGAACCGTCGGGGTCGAGCCGGAAGATGCAGCCTTGCGAGCGCGGCCCCGAAGCCCACAGGAAGATCAGCGACTCTCCGGCTCCGTTCGGGTTGGCGATCGCCGTCAGACCGCGGACGCCGCCGATCTCGGACAGTTGGGTCCGCGTCGCACCTTCGTCGCGCACATCCGACATGTCGACAACGAGAAGGTAGCGCGGAGCCGGCCCGTCGACGCGCCGATAGATCTTCATGCCCTCCGAAAAGAAGAGCGATCCGTTGGCCTCGGTAAGCGCGAGAATTCGCGTCTGTGTGGGCCCCGATTCCGGCTGCCGATCCCAACGGATTCGGCCCGGCGATTGCGCATCGTAGACGCCTGAAAATATTCCGTGAATGCCGATCGACATGAACGCGCGATCGACGCCGGTCACCGCATCGCGGTGTACCGTCATGGCGCGCGTCGCCGCATCATCGCCTTTGACTCCGGACAGGACGCGGGTCGTCTGCCACGACCCTTTGACATCGTCGCGCACGAACACGTCGACGCCGCCGGTTCCGATCCCGTTCCAACCCGCCGCCACCAGTAGCTCCACCGGTTCCGGCAGCGGGCGGCCGTCGCCATCCGTCGCGAACGTCAGCGATTTTAAAATCTCCGTCCGAAGGTGTCGCGGGCCTAACTCGAGATCGGATTCCCAAACGGCGTCCGCCCCGTCCAGCCGCAAAACTTGTGCCCAACCGTTCGCCGGAGAACTGCCGCCGTACCACATGTTGCGGCTGTCTTCCCAGTAACCGTTCGCAGCGTAGAGCTTCCCCTTGTGCGGCACGAGATGCATCATCTCCGATCCGCCCAACAGATGTCCGTGCCGATCTTCGCATCCGGCCTGATACGAGCGCTGCCATCCCGGCGCCGAAGCTCCGGGGAGCGCGCAACGCAGCGCGGGAGCGGCAGCGCTCACCAAGAAATCGGCGCGAGAAAGTGCGCTCATGCCGGCTCCTCGATCGCGTTCACGCCGGCGGGCAGCGCGCTACGCAGCGCGGCAGCAATTTCGCGCAGGTCGGCCGGGCGTGTCTCCGTCGCACGCCGGACCAATCCGATCGTACGTCCCGCGCGCGCGGTGTCCAGATCCCGATACGCGATCATACCACCCATCGTCGTGTGTTCGCCCGCGGCCAGCGATGGGATGACGGAGACCCCTTCGCCGGCGGCGATCATGTGGCGCAGCATCTCAAGCGAACTTGCATAGCGGCTCTGGTGCATCAGGCGACTCGGATCGCACAGCGAGAGCGCTTGATCGCGCAGACAGTGGCCATCCTCCATCAGCAACAGCGGCTCGCGTTGAAGATCGCGCACCGAGAGGTTGCGGCGTTGCGCGAGCGCGTGGTCGGCCGAGCACGCCAGCCGAAATGGTTCGAAGAAAAGCGGTTCGGCAACCAGATCGGTTTTCGGGACCGGAAGTGCGACGAGGATCGCATCGAGTTTGCCCGCACGCAGTGCCAGCAGCAACTCGCCGGTGGTTGACTCGAGCAATCGCAGCGATAACCGTGGAAAGCGCTCGCGGCACAGGGCGATAACGGACGGCATGTAGTACGGCCCGAGCGTCGCGATCACGCCCAGACGCAACTCGCCGGAAAGCGGCTCGGCGCTGCGACGGGCGTCCTCGAGCAGCCGGCGGGCATCGCCGAGCAAGGCTTCCGCTTGCTGCAGAATCTCGCGCCCGCGCTGCGTCGCCTCGACCTTGCGCGTGGTCCGCTCGAACAGCGGCACGCCCAAAACAGATTCGAGCTTGCGCACCTGCTCGCTCAGCGCGGCTTGCGAGACCCCACACGACTCGGCCGCGCGCCCGAAATTGCGCTCGCGGGCGACCGCAACGGCATATTCGAGGTCCCGGAGGGACAGCGCGGAGAGCTGCGGCAGCATGCGGAGAGAATTAATCGGCTTCTCCTATCAAATCCTTCAGATAAATCGATTTCACTTGCGCTGTTTCTTGTGCTACCGTTTCGATATCCCCACGATCAAGCCCGACGACTTTGGAGAACGACATGGCCGATACAGAACTTGGGAAGACCGGCGGTTGCCCGGTCGCGCACGGTACGCCGCGAGGCACGCACGAGCCCGCCGGACTCATGACCAATCGCGACTGGTGGCCGAACCAACTGAACCTCAAGGTCCTCCACCAGAACGCTGCGCCCAGCGATCCGATGGGCCCGGCATTTCGTTATGCGGAGGCATTCAAAAAAGTCGACCTCGCCGCGCTGAAGCGCGACCTGGTTGCGCTCATGACCGATTCGCAGGACTGGTGGCCGGCCGACTACGGTCACTACGGCCCGCTCTTCATTCGTATGGCTTGGCACAGCGCCGGTACCTACCGTACCTTCGACGGCCGCGGCGGCGCGGGCAGCGGAACGCAACGTTTCGCGCCGCTCAACAGCTGGCCCGACAACGCGAACCTCGACAAAGCGCGGCGGTTGCTGTGGCCGATCAAACAAAAGTACGGCCAAGCGATCTCGTGGGCCGACCTGATGGTGCTGGCCGGTAACTGCGCGCTCGAATCGATGGGATTTCGGACGTTCGGCTTCGGCGGCGGACGCGTCGATGTGTGGGAACCCGAAGAAGACATCAACTGGGGCATCGAACACACGTGGCTCGGCGACGAGCGCTACTCGGGCGATCGGCAACTCGCCAATCCGCTCGGCGCCGTTCAGATGGGCTTGATCTACGTGAACCCGGAGGGGCCGAACGGCAATCCCGATCCGCTCGCGGCGGCGCGCGACATCCGCGAAACGTTCGCGCGCATGGCGATGAACGATGAAGAAACCGTCGCGCTGATCGCGGGCGGGCATACGTTCGGCAAAGTGCATGGCGCAGCCGATCCGAAGAAGTACGTGGGACCCGAGCCCGAGGGCGCGCCGATCGAAGAGCAAGGCCTGGGTTGGAAGAACGGCTTCGGTAGCGGCAACGGCGACGCCACGATCACGAGCGGTCTCGAGGGCGCGTGGACGACCAGCCCGGCGAAGTGGGACAACGGCTTCTTCGACAACCTCTTCAAGTACGATTGGGAGTTAACGAAGAGCCCGGCCGGGGCACATCAGTGGAAGCCGAAAGGTTCCGACGGCGCGGGCACCGTTCCCGACGCGCACGATCCGTCGAAGCGCCATCAACCGATGATGCTCACGACCGATCTTGCGCTTCGGCTCGACCCGCACTACGGGCCGATCTCCAAACGCTTTCACGAGAACCCCGAAGCATTCGCCGACGCGTTTGCGCGCGCGTGGTACAAGCTGACACATCGGGATATGGGTCCGCGCTCGCGCTACCTCGGGCCGGACGTGCCGCGCGAAGAACTGTTGTGGCAAGACCCGATCCCGGCGGCGAAGCAGAAGCCGATCGACGCCGCCGACGTCGCCGCGCTCAAGGCGAAGGTTCTCGCCGCGGGCCCGTCCGTCTCGCAACTCGTCGCAACGGCGTGGGCGGCAGCGGCCACCTTCCGTGGTTCCGACAAGCGCGGCGGCGCGAACGGCGCGCGCCTGCGCCTCGCACCGCAGAAGGATTGGGCCGCGAATCAGCCGGCGCAATTGGCGAACGTGCTGAGCGCGCTCGAGCGCATTCGGAGCGAGTTCAATTCAGCGCAGGGCGACGGGAAGCAGGTATCGCTCGCCGATCTGATCGTTCTCGGCGGCTGCGCCGCCGTCGAGCGCGCAGCGAAGGATGCCGGTCACGACGTCCAGGTCCCGTTCACGCCGGGTCGCGCCGATGCGTCGCAGGAGCAGACCGACGCCGACGCGATGGCCGTGCTCGAACCGCTCGCGGACGGGTTCCGCAATTATCTGAAGGCCGCGCCGCTCGGCGTGTCCGCGGAACAATTGCTGATCGACCGCGCACAACTCATGACGCTGACCGCTCCCGAAATGACGGTGCTCGTCGGCGGCATGCGCGTGCTGGATGCGAATACCGGCCAGTCGAAACACGGCGTGTTCACCAACCGCCCCGGCACGCTCAGCAACGACTTCTTCGTGAACCTGCTCGACATGCACACGATGTGGAAGAGCACCTCGCACGCCGAGGAGACGTTCGAAGGGCACGACCGCGCGACCGGCAAGCTCAAATGGACCGCAACGCGCGTCGACCTGATCTTCGGCTCGAACTCGCAGTTGCGCGCGCTGGCGGAAGTCTACGCGTCAGCCGATGCGCAAAAGAAATTCGTGCTGGACTTCGTGGCCGCGTGGAACAAGGTGATGAACCTCGATCGATTCGACCTCACCTGAAGATCAAGTCGCGGGCGGGAAAGGCGGTGAAACCGCTATACTGCGCGGTGATGTCGATCAGCGGTTGCATCAGTGCGGGCGTCAGTTGGGTGGCGTACCGCACGCGGGTCATCGTTGCGACGACGGCGGGATCGAGTTTGAGGTAGGTCGCGAGGATCGCCCCGCTCTGCTGGGGGTTCGCGTTCGCCCAGGTGGCAGTGTCACGCATGGCTGCCGCGAACCCGCTGACGAGTACCGGATGCTCGCGCGCCCACGGTTCGGCCGCACACCACGCGGTCGTGAGGAAATCTTTGGCGACGCTTTCGAAACCGTAGAGGAGCACGCGACCGGCCTTGCGGGCGGCGCCGACGAACGGCTCCGCGACCTGTGCGGCATCGATGCGGTTCGACGCGATTGCCGCAACCATCGCCGACGTCGGCATCTCCACGAATTTGACCGTCGTTGAGTCGCCGCCGTTCTTGTCGATCCACGCGCGCACGGCCGTGTGCGCGAGCCCGCTCAACGAAATCACCGCGATCGTCTTGCCGTTGAGTTCCGGCGCCTTTTCGATCGTTGAATTCGACGGGAGCACGAGCGCCGCGGTTTGGGTCGTGACCGGATAGAGATACTCCGTTCCGGGCGCAACCGCCACGACCGGAATGCCGCGGCGGTGAATCTCCGCCAACGCGTCGAGGGCCAAAAAACCGAAGTCGATGGCACCCGAAACGAGCGCCGCGGCGATGGCCGGCCCGCCGGCCATCGGCTGGATCGTGGCGTCGAGACCGGCCTTTGCGAAGAACCCCATGTCTTGCGCGAAATAGACCTGGGTACCGGGCTCGATCGGAATGGTGGCGATGCGAATCGGCGCGGTGGACTGCGCTTCAGCGGGCGTGCCGGCGGCGGAGGTTGCGGCGGCCGCGAGCAGCGCTAAGACATGCGAGCGCCGCATCTTCAGTACGTGCCGCGCGGCTCGAGGCCGAGCAAGTGCTGCCCGGTCATGACGCTGACCGAATCCCAGTTGAGGGCGATGTGCTTGGAGATCGCGTGCACGTCGCGCCAGGCGCGCTGCACCGTGTTGTCGAGGTAGAGGCCACGGCCGCCGCTCGTCTCGTTGAGCGCGTCGACCGCCTGAACCGCGAGCCGAATCGCAAACGCATGATTGCGCCGGTTACGGATACGCATGTCGACCGAAACGGTGTCGCCTCGGCGCACCGTCGCAAGCAGTTCGTCGCAGTCGCGATAGAGCAAGAGGCGCGCGGCGTCGAGCGCCGCGGTCGCTTCAGCCATGCGGGTCTGGACCGCGGCGAACTCGGACACCCGGTTGCCGGCGCCGCCGGCCGCACCGCGCGTGAGCTGGCGCGTAAGCGATGCGATCGCATCTTCGATGGCTCCCTGCACGATGCCGAACGCCGGTGCTGCGAGCGCGCACGGCATCCCGGCCATGAACGACACGCGATAGAGCGGGTTCTCGTTGACGAGCGTTCCGGGAGCGCCGCCGGAAACCGCTTGCGGAAACGTCAGCTTGCGGTGCTCCGGGACGAACACATCGTCGATGACGATCGTCTTGCTCCCGGTGCCCGTCAACCCGCTCGCGAACCAATCATCCTCGATCTGATAATCGGTCGCCGGAACGAGCAGCAGCCCGCGCGTCGGTGCGGTCTCGTTTTTCGCCGGCGGAAACATCACGCCGATCACCGACCAGCGCGAGTGATCGATGCCGCTCGAAAACGACCACTTGCCGGCCGGAATCCGGTAACCACCCTTCACCGGCTGGGCCACGCCTTGCGGCGCGTACGATCCGGTGATGATGCCGTCCGGATCGTCGCCGCAGACGTCGACTTGGGCCTGCAACGGGAACAGCGCCAGGAGCCAGCGATGAATGATGCCGAGACCACAGAGCCAGGCCGACGATCCGCAACCACGCCCGACTTCGGAAACGACGTCCATCATCGTCGCGAAATCGAGTTCCAGGCCCCCGAAGCGCGCCGGCGCGAGGATGCGAAAGAAATCCGCGTCGCGGAACATCGCTAGTGTTTCCGCAGCGACGGCGCGACGGCGTTCCGTCTCGAGGGCTTGCTCGCGCAGCGCAGGCACCATCGCACGCGCCCGCGACGCGAGGTCCGGCAAAGGACGTGGCGCGATCGCCGCCGGCCGGAAAACACCGTCCGCGAAGCGGAAGCCGTCACTCTCCGCAGCCTTCACAAGAAATTCTTGCTTCGACTCCGCGACCTCATCGATCAATGCCCCGAGCGCTTCGCCAAGCCGGTGCAGTTGTTGCGGATCGCGCTGATCGATACTAGCGATATAACGGCGAAACTGCACTTTTCGCGACCCGGCGACTCCCCCGGGATCCTCGCCTAAGCGAATCCCCACGGCGTCAAACGCTCGCGACAGCGGACGAAGAGGAATGCCCGCCGACGCATCCTCGAACTTCCCAAGGGTCCGCGAGCTGAAGACATTCGCCACGCTAGGCGGCTTCGACACCGCATTGACGAGCCTTGCTGGACTATGGTATGGTCCCGTCGTGCTTCTCCGCTCGCTCGTGGCCTGTTGTTGCTCCTGCGCCTATCTGCCGTGCGTTCGGTGGTTGACTGGCTGACGGGCCGAGAAGTACCTTCGTGACCGTCAACAGCCCCTGCCGAATCGGCGGGGGCTGTTTTTTTATTTCGCCCTGCAAAGGAATCGTGCTTGAGGCCCCTACGGACGTTGATTCTTTCTCTTCTTCCCCTTGCACTCGTCGTGAACGGCGGTGCGATCCGGGCGCAACAAAATGAGGTGCATCTCCTCAACGTCTCGTACGCGGCGACGCGCGAATTGTACGGCGCCTTCGACCCGCTGTTTGCCGCCTACTGGAAGAAAAAGACCGGCCGGACCGTCACGATCGCGCAGTCCTACGGAAGCTCGGGCGCGCAGGCACGCGCCGTCGTCGCCGGGTTGGATGCGGATGTCACCACCCTGGCGCTGGGCGGCGACATCGACGCGATCTCACGCGCCGGCCTCGTGGACCCAAAGTGGCAGAGTCGCCTGCCCACGAACAGCAGCCCGTACACGTCGACCATCACCTTCGTCGTGCGCAAGGGCAACCCCAAGAACATCCGCGATTGGAATGACCTCGTGAAGCCCGGCGTCGGGATCGTCACGCCGAATCCGAAGACGTCGGGTGCGGCGCGCTGGAATCTGCTGGCCGCCTGGGCGTACGCTTCGCGCCGCGACCGCAATAACGACGCGCAGACGCGCACGTTCGTGGGGCAGCTCTACAAGAACGCGGTCGTGCTCGATGCCGACTCCCGAACCGCGACCGCATCGTTCGCGGAGCGCGGACTCGGCGACGTGCTCGTGAACTGGGAGAACGAGGCGTACTATCTCTTGCGCTCGCAACCCGGGAAGTACGAGCTCGTCACGCCGAGCGTCAGCATCCTGGCCGAACCGTCCGTCGCCTGGGTCGACAAGAACGTCGCGCAACACGGCACCGCGGACGCCGCCAAGGCGTTCCTGGAGTACCTGTACTCCGAACCGGCGCAGGAGCTCGCGTGCCGCTACGGCTATCGGCCGACGCTGACCTCGGTCTACGGAAAGTGTCCGACGCACTTCGCGCGCCTGGAACTGTGGACGATCGCGAACTTCGGCGGCTGGAAGACGGCGCAAGAGCACTACTTCGCCGACGGCGGCGTGTTCGATCAGATCTACAATACAAAGTGAAGATCGAGCTCAGCGGCGTCCGAAAACAGTTCGGGTCGACGGTCGTCGTCCGGGACGTCGATCTCACGATCCCCGCGGGAAAACTGGTCACGTTGCTCGGGCCGTCGGGCTGCGGCAAGACCACGATCTTGCGGATCATTGCGGGACTCGAGCGTCCCGACGCGGGGACCGTCTCGCACGACGGGGTCGACGTGACCTCGACTCCGGTGCGCTCGCGCAATACCGGCTTCGTCTTTCAGAGCTACGCGCTGTTCCCGCACATGACGGTCTTCGAGAACATCGCGTACGGGCTGTCGATCCGGCATCGCCCGAAAACGGAGATCGCGCAGCGGGTCAACGAGCTGCTCGCGTTGATCCAGCTCGAGCCGTTCGCCGAGCGGCGTCCGCACCAGCTCTCCGGCGGCCAGCGCCAGCGGGTTTCGCTCGCTCGCGCGCTGGCGATCGAGCCCGGCGTTCTCTTGCTCGACGAACCGTTCGCCGCGCTCGACGCGACCGTACGGCGCAGCCTGCGGCGCTGGCTGCGCCGGCTGCACGAGGTTTCCAACGTGACGACCGTCCTCGTGACGCACGACGTCGACGAGGCGCTCGACGTCGCCGACGTGGTCGTGGTGATGGACCACGGCTCGATCGAGCAGATCGGCACGCCCGCGGAGATCCGCGAATCGACGAACGGCTTCGTCCGCGCGTTCATCGATCCCGACGAATTCGCAATACTGGTCTCGTAAGCGATGATCCCCGGCCGCAGCCTCTCGATCGGGCTGACGCTTTTTGGCGTGACCGTGATCGTGGTTCTCCCGATCGCGGCCATCGTCGGGGCAATGCACGGAGTCACGCCGGCTTTGTTCTGGGCGGCAATCAGCACCCCACGCGATCTCGCCGCATATCGCCTGACGTTCGGTGCATCGCTCGCGGCGGCGCTGATCGATGTCGTGCTGGGCTTCTTGATCGCGTGGGTAACGGTTCGCTACCGGTTTCTCGGCCGCGAACTGCTGAACGCGGCGATCGATCTGCCGTTCGCGCTTCCGCCGCCCGTGTCGGGAATTGCGCTGGCTACCTTATATGCGAAGGACGGCTGGATCGGCGCCCTCACGAACCGGCTCGGTCTCCCGATCGCGTACACGAGCCTCGGCGTCGTCGTCGCGCTCGCGTTCGTCGGGATCCCGTTCGCCGTGCGGACCCTGCAACAAACGATCGAAACGCTGCCGAAAGAATTTGAAGAGGCCTCCGCCATCCTCGGCGCCGGCGGGGTCACCACGTTTCTGCGCGTCGCCCTCCCGCTGCTGCTGCCCTCATGCTTAGCCGGTTTTGCGATGACGTTCGCCCGCGGCCTCGGCGAATATGGGTCGGTGATCTTCATTGCGGGCAACAAGCCGAACGTCACCGAGATCGTTCCGCTCGTGATCGTGAGCAAGCTCGAGCAATATGACTACGCCGGCGCGACCTCGCTTGCCGTTACGATGCTCGTCATCTCGTTCGTCCTGCTCGCCGGCATCAACGTGCTCCGGCGCGGGCTGATCAGCCGTCAGGTGGCCGAGTGAAGCGCCCCGCACACGAGCCGCTACTCAGCGCCGCGGCGCTGCTGGTTGGCGCCGTGCTCATCGGCTTGCCGTTGGCGACGATCTTGGCACAAGCGTGGTCGTCGGGTCTTGGGATCTACGCGCAACTCGCAAACGATCCGCTCGAACTTGCCGCGGCTCGCCTCACGCTCGTCGCCGCGTTCTGCGCGGTTGCGTTCAACACCCTGTTCGGCTTGCTCGCGGGTTGGACGCTCTCGCGCTACCGTTTCTGGGGCAAGGCGCTGCTCGCGAGCGCGGTCGAACTCCCACTCTCGATTTCGCCGGTAATCTCGGGTCTCGGGATCCTGCTCCTGTTCGGCGCGCGCGCGCCGCTCGGTGCCTACCTCGAGGCGCACGGCATCAAGGTCGCGTTCGCAACGCCCGGGATCGTGTTCGCGACGATCTTGATCGCGTTCCCGTTCGTCGCGCGGGAGTTCGCCGCGGCACTCGATCAACGCGGGACCGAACAAGAGCAAACATCGCTCACGCTCGGCGCGACCGCGTGGCAGACGTTCCTGCGCGTGACGGTTCCAAGCGCGCGCTGGGCCCTGATCGACGGGATCCTGCTCTGCGCGGCCCGATCGGTCGGCGAGTTCGGTGCGGTCGCCGTCGTGTCGGGGAACATTCAGGGCGTCACCGAGACGTTGCCGCTGCGGATCGATGCGCTCTACAACCAGTACCAAGTTCCGGAGGCGTTCGCGACCGCATCGCTGCTCGCGCTCTTCGCCGCAATCGTTGGCTTCGGGCGATATCTGGTGCGCCGGCATACCGAACGGCTCGCGGGAGAAGCGTAGGCGCCGCGTCGCGCGAGTACGAAGCGAGAACGTATGAGCGACGCTACCCTCGACGTCGAATGCGATGCCGGGACGCTGCGCGGGACGCGCGATCGCGGAGCACTCGTCTTTCGCAACATTCCGTTCGCCGCACCGCCGGTCGGCGACATGCGCTTCGAACCGCCACAGGACCCGCAGCCCTGGACGGGGATACGCGACGCAACGCGCAACGGGCCGATCGCACCGCAAGGCCGGTCGCGGCTGGCCGACGTCATGGGCGATTTCTCGGCCGGACAATCGGAAGATTGCCTGACGCTTAACGTCTGGACGCCGGCGGCCGACGCGAAGCAGCGTCCGGTGCTGGTGTTCATCCACGGCGGAGGGTTCTCGAGCGGCGCCGGTTCGTTGCCGTGGTATTCGGGACACGTGTTGGCGGTCGCGAACGACATCGTCGTCGTAACGGTAAACTACCGGCTCGGAGCGCTCGGCTATCTTTATCTGCCCGGCGTGAGTCCGGGCAATTTGGGATTGCTGGACAACGTGGCCGCGCTGCGCTGGGTGCAGCGCAATATCGCGCGCTTCGGCGGAGACCCGCTGCAAGTCACCGTGTCCGGACAATCCGCCGGAGCGATGTCGACGCTCGCGATGATGACATCGCCGGCGGCGCGGGGACTCTTCCGCCGAGCCATTTCGCAGAGTGCGGCCTTCGGCAGTCTCGCACGCACGGTCGAGGATGCGGAACGCATCGGCGCACAATTTGCGCAACTGCTCGGCGTGCCGAGCACCGATGCCCAAAAATTCAAGACGCTGCCGGTCGGCGCGCTGCTTGAAGCGTCGGGGAAGCTCGCCCGATTGCGCGCTGAGTTTGCGAATACGTCACCGCCGTTCTTGCCCACGATCGACGGAACGACGATACCGCGGGAGATCGTCGGGGCGCTCCGCGACGGCGCCGGCCGCGGGATCGATCTCATGATCGGCACGACGCGTGAGGAGTCGGCCGCGTTCTGCGCCATCGACCCGGGGATCCAGGCGGCGACGGAAACGCAGGTGTTCGAGGTGTTCGAGCGCGTTTTCGGCGCGAGCGCCGCGGAACAACTCGACGTCTACAAGCGCCGGCGGCCGCAACACACCGCACAGTGGCTGCTCACCGACATCATCACGGACGAGCAGTTCCTAATGACGATGCTCCGGGTGGCGGAGGAACGCGCAAACGCCGGACGGCCCGCGTATGTGTATCAGTTCGACTGGCAATCGCGCGCGCAGCGAGCGTTCGCTGCCTGCCACTGCCTCGAGCTCCCGTTCGTCTTCGGGAACGTGGAAGACTGGCCGGACGCGCCGATGCTCGAAGGTGCCGATCCCGCTGAGGTGATGGCGCTCGGACGAGTGATGGTCGCCGCGTGGGGAGCGTTCGTGCGCACCGGGTCGCCCAACCATCGCGACCTGCCGCACTGGTCACCCTACGAACCCGCTCGCCGGACGACGATGCGTTTCGACCGCGTGACCGGACCGGTCGACGACCTCGCCGGATTTGCCCAACGGCTGTGAATCGCCAATCCGCCGTGGCGTGCTGGTTTGGTCGCCGGGATTGGCTCGCGCAGAACCGCGAGGCGGTCAAGGGCCTTACGTCGGTGATTTACGACACCGCGAAGTGGGCGATGCTAAGCTCGAGCTCGAAACGGTGAAGGGCATGATTCGCACGGCATACGCAACGGCGCTCCAACCGCAGTGGGTCACGCCATCTTCGACCTGAGCTAACGGCTGAACCAGCGGGCGCGGCGGCTCGACCCAAACTCTTCCTTGCCGGCACGCAGTGCGAGCGACGGCGGAAAGTACGTGCCGATGGGGTCTTCGTGCGAGAAGAAATCGACGTCGACGCGGCCGATTCTTCCGCCGCCGAACTCGATGTAGCAGGTTCCCGTGCCGAGGTGCGGCTCCGGGGTCGTGCCGCTGCGCAGGCTCGCAATCAGCGTCGTTGCGACGGCACGCGCCGCTCCCTCGGCGAAGTTCCCGGCTTTCGGCGTGCCTTGCTTGGCGCAATCACCGAACGCATAGACGCCGGGGAAACTGGTCGCGAGCGTTTTCGGATTGACGGGAATGTAGCCGCTGGCGTCGGTCAGACCGCTCGTGCGGACGACCTCGGGCGCCCGATGCTTGGGCACGCCGAGAAAGATGTCGTACCCGATCTCGGTGTCGTCTT
>DASYOE010000371.1:0-2471 GCA_036008105.1 Candidatus Lustribacter sp.
ACGATTTGCGCGCGATCGGCGAACTCGGAGCGCGTAGCGACATCGTCACCTATGAGTTCGAGAACATTCCGCTAACCTCGGTGCTGGCGCTCGAGGCCGACCGTCGCCTGGTCGATCCCAACGCCGCCGTCCTGCGCATCACGCAAGAGCGCGTCCTCGAAAAGACGTTCGTGCGCGAATGCGGGATCCCGACCGCCGCTTTCGCGCCGGTGCTCGATCGCGAGCAACTTGCGACGGCGGCGGAGACGATCGGGTTTCCGGCGGTCCTGAAGACGACGATGGGCGGCTACGACGGCAAGGGGCAGTGGGTCGTGCATGACCGTGCCGCGGCCGAAGCGGCGTTCGACGAAGCGCGCGGCCACGCGCTGATCTGGGAAGCGCTGATCCCGTTCGACCGCGAGCTCTCGATCATCGCGACGCGCGACGAAGGCGGCGACGTCGTTTCCTTTCCGGTCTCGGAGAACATCCACGATCACGGCGTGCTCGCGATGACGATCGTTCCCGGCCGCGTCAAGGTTGCCGTCGCCGATCGCGCGCACGCCTACGCACACACGATCGCGACGCGCTTGGGCATCGTCGGCACGTTTTGCGTGGAGTTCTTTCAGGTCGGCGACGAGCTGCTGGTCAACGAGATCGCGCCGCGCGTGCATAACAGCGGCCACTACTCGCTCGACGCCACGCAAATCTCGCAGTACGAACTGCACGTGCGCGCGATTTGCGGCTTGCCGCTGGTCGAGCCGTCGCTGTTCGCGCCCGCGGTGATGGTCAACATTCTCGGCACCGGTGAGGGCAATCGGCTCGAAGGCGTGCGCGAGATCTTGCGCGACCCCGACCTCAAGCTGCACATCTACGGCAAGACGAACGCGTCGCTGCGGCGCAAGATGGCGCACTTCACGGTGCTCGGCGAATCGATCGACGACGCGATCGCGCGCGCCGAACGCGCGAAGGCGGCCCTGCACTGGGCCGACGACCGCGTCACCAGCCGGACGTAAGTGGCCATCGCAATGATCGGCGCCTTTTGGCGCGGGGCGGCTGCGGCCGTCATTGCGTACGTGATCGCGGTCAGTGCGGTCGCGGATTTCCTTGCTCATCAGTGCGGCCGGTATTGGTTCGACTACACGTTCCAGCTCAGCGTCGGCGCGGTTACGCTCGCGTTTTTCGGCATTTTGGGCGCACTCGTGTTCCTGCTGTGCATGATCCGCCCGATCGGCGGGGCCGTGCAATGGTGGTTCTGGCTCGCCTTCGCAATCGCCATCTTGATCGGCAACAGCCTCTACGCGCAAACCGCACCGCTCGAAGCGCACACCGCGACCGGCGGCGATCTGCGGTGTGCGATTCGCCGGTAGTTATTTTCGGCCGAGCGCGAGGATCTTCGGCGGAACGAACCAGGCCAGCTCGCCGGACATCGCAGCAGGATTGGGCAGGCTCACGCAAGCGATGCTGCCGGGTTTGAAGTCGAGGCTGGCACCGCCGATTACCGCGCCGGCGGTGCGGCTCATGTCCGGCTCGTGGCCAACGAGCATCACCTCATTCGCACCGGGGTGTTCGCTGAGAATGGCGGCGAGCGCACGCGGGCCGAAGTCGCCCGCGAGACGCGCATCTTCGACGACGCGGTTCTCGGCTTTCAGCCGTTGCGCGACGATCGCTGCCGTTTGTTTGGCCCGCAGCCGCGGGCTGGTGATGATGACATCGATCTCGACGTCCAACGCTGCGAGCGTCTTGGCCGCGCGCTCCATCCGTTTTTTGCCTTCTGGTGCGAGCGGACGGTCAAAATCCGACCCACTCCACTCCGCAGCATCAACCGCCAGCCCATGGCGCAAGAAGTAACACTTCACCGCAACCAGTTTCGAGCCGGCAGTGATCACGGCCCGCAGATGGAGGGCTCCTGATGGCCAAGATCGTCTACGTCGTGCGGGTTTTGAATCATGACCCCGACGCCTACAGAGCGAACATGGACGGCCACCGCGCGTGGATCAACAAGCACGCCGACGCGTCGTTCGTCCTGTGCGGTCCGTTCGAGGACCGTTCCGCCGGCGGCATGATCCTAGCCCAAGCCGAATCGCGCGCCGCGCTTGACCGCATCCTGGCCGAGGACCCGCTCATCGGGTGTGGTGCCGCAACGCACGAGGTAGCCCCGCTCGAAATCTCGCGGGGCTACCTCGCAGACGCCTTGCGATAGGGTCTCCGGCTACGGCTGGGTTGGCGAAATCGCGATGCCCTCGCCGAAACCGGGGTACGTCAGCGTGATGTTCGGCGCAATCGCACCGCTCGCGGTTGGGCCCCAAACCTGGAATCCGTTGCCTGAATTGCGGTAGACGTTCTGGAATTGATCGACCGCAAGTTGACCGTTTCCGCTCGTCAAACCCGAAATCGTCCGAACCGGCGCGACGTTGCCGGCGGCTCCTGGCGCGAAGACGGTAATCGTCCCTGGGTTGTTGTTGAGCACGTACACATAACCCGCCGGGTCGACG
>DASYOE010000372.1:0-4430 GCA_036008105.1 Candidatus Lustribacter sp.
GTCGAGCCGCACCGCGTGCTGTGTGATGCGCAGATTCGGAATCTCGTAGAGGAAGTCGGTGGATTTGGCGCACGGCTCGACCCAGTCGCCGGCGAAGGCGGTGGTGTCGAGCACGTCGTGCACGAGCCCGGTGATCGCGCCGAACGACGTCGCCGCGACGCGAATGCGCTGTTCGGTCTCCGAGCGGTGGCCGTTCGAGGTGAAGAATTGGCTGCGGTCGACGACGAGCTTCACCGCTTTGTTTACGGCTTTCGCCGCCATCGCCGCGATCACGGTGTGCGGCCACGTCCAGCCTTTCGAGCCGAAACCGCCGCCGATGAACGGACAGATCACGTGGACCTGTTCCGGCTTGAGATCGAAGAAGTGCGCCAGCGTGGATTGCGTGCCGTTGATCCACTGCGTCGCGTCGTACACGGTCAGCTCGTCGCCCGACCAGACGGCGA
The DNA here is from genome assembly GCA_036008105.1 of Candidatus Lustribacter sp. Classification (GTDB taxonomy): domain Bacteria; phylum Vulcanimicrobiota; class Vulcanimicrobiia; order Vulcanimicrobiales; family Vulcanimicrobiaceae; genus Lustribacter. The sequence continues at coordinate 444 of DASYOE010000372.1, forward strand.
CGGTCGCCGACGGTTCCATCGCGTTGTGGGTGTGGGCGGGCGTCGTGTAGGTGACGTCGAGCGTAGTCGTGGCCGCCTTTAGCGCCGCATCGACGTCGCCGCGTTCGAGGTTGACCGGCGAACCGAAGAATTCCTCAACGCGTTCCTTGCGCGCGCGCGTTTGCGCATCGAGCATGACGGCGGCCGGTTCTTCGGCGTAGGTGATGCGCAGTAACGCGGCGGCGGCCATTGCTGCCTCCAGCGTCTTGGCGATCGCAACGGCGACGTACTGGCCCCAGTAGCGTACGACGTCGGCTTGCAGCGGCATCAGCTCTGGTTCGGGGAAGAACGTGTTGGCGCCGAAATCGAAGCCGGTCGTCGTGATGCGCGGCGCGTTGCGATGGGTGAGCACCTCGACGACGCCGCCGACGGCGCGCGCCGCGGTCTCGTCGACTGCGACGATGCGGCCGCGCGAGATCGTGCTTTGCACGACGACGGCGAAAAGCGGATGCTCGACCGGTGCATCGGCCGCGTAATGCGCGGCGCCGGTCACCTTGAGCGGGCCGTCGACGCGGTCGACCGGACGGCCGACGTTGGTAGCGGGACGATCGATGGTGGTCGTCATGGTCCCACCTGGGCCAGCGTGCGCAGCACGCGCACGATCGCGCGCTTGGCAAGTTCGACCTTGAACGCGTTGTGCTCCGTCGTGACGGCGCCGGCCAGCGCGGCGTCGGCCGCCCGCCGGAACAACTCCGGTGACGCTTGTGCTCCGTCAAGGACGCGTTCGGCGTCGCGCGCACGCCATGGCACGGTCGCAACGCCGCCGAGCGCCACGCTCGAACGCGCGATCGTGCCGTCGTCGGCGAAATCGAGCGCCGCACCGACCGACACGAGTGCGAACTCGAACGACGCGCGGTCGCGCAGCTTGAGGTAGTGCGAGCGCCGGTGCAGCGGCGCCGTGGCGATCTCGACCGCCACGATCACGTCGCCGCGTTCGAGCGCCGTCTCGTGCTCGGGCGTCGCCTCGGGGAGGCGGTAAAACTCGTCGAGCGTCAGTCGCGCTTCGCCGCCGGCCCGCATGACGACGACGTGCGCGTCGAGCGCGGCCAGTGCGACCGCCATATCGCTGGCGTGCGTCGCGATGCAAGCGTCGCTCGTGCCGAGAATCGCGTGCATGCGGTTCTGGCCCTCGCGCGCATCGCAGCCGCTGCCCGGCGCGCGTTTGTTGCAGTGCGAGACGTTGTCGCGGAAGTACGTGCAGCGCGTGCGCTGCAAAAGGTTGCCGCCGACGGTTGCCATGTTGCGGAGCTGGCCCGATGCGCCCGCCGCCAGCGCTTGCGCCAACACCGGCAGTTCGCGCAGGATCGTCGGGTCGTCGGCGACGTCGGAGTTGCGCGCCAGCGCGCCGATGCGAATGCGTTCCGGCGTCACTTCGATCGCCGCCAGGGGCAACCGGTTGATGTCGATGACGACCGCCGGCTGCTCGACCCCGGCTTTCATCAAATCGAGCAGCGTCGTGCCGCCGGCGATGATTCGCGCGTCCGGATGCTCCAGCAGCGCCGCGCGCGCACCGGCAAGCGAATCGACGCTGCGGTAGTCGAACGGCTGCATCAGGCGCGAGCCTCCGCGACGGACGCGATCGCATCGACGATATTCGGGTAGGCGCCGCAGCGGCAAATGTTGCCGCTCATGCGTTCGCGGATCGTGTCACGGTCGAGCGTGCGCCCCTCAGCCAGCAATCCGACCGCCGACATGATCTGCCCACTGGTGCAGAAACCGCACTGAAACGCGTCGTGCTCGACGAACGCGGCTTGCACGGGGTGCAGCCCGTCCTTCGACCCCGGCTCAGGACCGCCGGCGAGGCCCTCGATCGTCGTGATCTCATCGCCGCCGTGCATCATCGCGAGCGTCAAGCAACTGAGCACCCGTCTGCCGTTGATGAGCACCGTGCACGCGCCACACTGCCCGCGGTCGCAGCCCTTCTTCGTACCGGTCAGCCCGGCATGTTCGCGCAGCGCATCAAGCAGCGTCGTCTCCGCAACCAGGTCGACCTCGCGCAAAGCGCCGTTAATCCGAAGTGAGTACCGCATGGGACTCGCCTCGTTCTAGTTTGCGGGCGGGTTTTCCGTCGGATCAGCGGGCGGGTTCACCGGCAAAGCACTGGCCGGTTGGTTCGGCGGCGTCCACATGCGCAGGTCAGGAGTGGGGTTGGCGACGGCCGCGGTGGGAGTGAACTCCGGCGGCAGGCCCACCGGCGTCCGGTCGATGTCGACATCGTTCGCCACGCGCCAGGCCGCGAAGCGCGCCAGTTCGTGATACGCGATGCGCGACACGCCATGGATGAACTCGTAGCCCGCATCGAGCGTCGAGAGGTTCGTCGTCATCACGGCGATCGCGTACGGTTCGTTGTCGAGATAGACAACGCCGACGTCGTCGAGCGTGTCGTGCAACTCACCGGTCTTGTGCGCGATCGTCGTGCCGGCCGGGAGCGGTTGCGGGATCAAGCCGTTGTGATGCTGGCCGGTCATGATCGCGATCATCTCGCGCGATGACCACTCGTCGATCAGCTGAAAGTGCGCCATCGCGGTCATCAGCTTGATCATGTCGTAGGCGCTCGAGCGCAGCGCGTAGCGGATCGGTCCGTCGGAACGGATGTAATCGTGCAGCGCGGTTTCCGTGAGACCGAGGCCGGTCATTTCCTGGTTGATCGCTTGGCGGCCGACCAAGCGAATGAGCATGTTGGTCGCGGTGTTGTCGCTCTCGGTGATCATGAGCGTCAGCAGCTTGGACACGGAGTAGCGCGAGCCGCGCGGCGCGCCGGACAGATCGCCCCAACCCCAATCCTTATCGCTTTGCTGGAGCGTGACCATGCGGTTGAGGTCGAAGTCGCCGGCTTCAAGGCGCTTGAAGACCTCGACCATCACCGGAATCTTGATCGTCGACGCCGCCGGCATCTGTGCGGTGGCGTTCACCGATGAGCTCAGCCCGGTCGCGAGATCCTCAACCATGATCCCCACATGGCCCGGCGCATGCATCGACATCGTGGAGAGTTCGGTTTGCAGCTCACCGAGGGGCCCGGGGGCAAAGGCATCCGCATGCGTCGTCAACGCACCGAATAGCAGAAGCACCACAGCAACGAAAACTCGTCGCAGCCCACGCATTGCAGCCATTGTCCCTTGTATCGGCCCACGCCGTCAAGTCCACTACTTGGCCATCCGGTAAAACGAGCGTCCCAATGATGGTGAGGATCGGATGCGGGTGAGGGTCGAGAGCGAGGTGGGGGAAGTAAACACCTCGCGCCGACGCGCTCGGCCTCTCAGGCCATATTTGTGAAGCAGCAGGCCACTTTTTCGGTGTCATCCCGAGCAGCGCCGAAGGCGCGTCGTCGAGGGACACGCCACAATCCTCACCATCGAGACAATCCAAAATGGGAAAATTGGCTTAGGGGATGTAGGGCACTCCGTCGGAGGCGGGGGCACGTACTCGGCCTGCCAGACCGGCGAGCGCGACGAGGGCGGCCAGATAGGGGAGTGCCTGCATGAGTTCGCTTGGGATTCCGGCGCGTTGCAGCGTGTATTGCAATGCTGAGAAGAAGCCGAAGAACAATGCTGCGCCGGTGGCGCCGAACGGGGTCCAGCGCCCGAAGATTACCGCCGCAAGTGCGATGAAGCCGCGGCCTGCCGTCATGCCGTCGGAGTAGAGGTCCAGCTCAGCCAGCGACAGGTATACGCCCCCGAGCGATGCGATCGCTCCGCCTGCGACGACCGACCAGAAGCGCGTGCGCAGCGGATCGATGCCCGCTGCCGCGGCCGCGCTTGGGTTTTCGCCGCAGGCGCGTACGCGCAGTCCCCACGGCGTGCGGTTGAGGAAGAACGACAATGCGGCGGCTGTCAGCAGAGCGATCACGGTCAGTACCCACTCGCCGGTTTGTCCGAAAGCGGGGACTTCGCGTGATGCGCCCGGTTGGCCGAACACCAGCACGAGCCCGAATGCCGCTCCGCCGAGGGC
>DASYOE010000373.1:0-13349 GCA_036008105.1 Candidatus Lustribacter sp.
GCGCCGGCGCAACGGGACGCGCGTCGATCCATCAAGCGCGTCCGCGGCCCGACGGCTGGAGCGGCAAGGTCTGGGCGATGTCCGAAGGCGTCGAAGCTTCTCTTGCCGCCGGCGCGTCGCCGGACTATTGGTGGTTCACCGACGCCGACGTCGAGCACGCCGACGATACGTTGGCGCGACTCGTCGCGACCGCGCAACGCGAACGGCGCGATCTGGTCTCGCTGATGGTCGAACTGCACTGCACGTCGCCGTGGGAACGGCTGCTGATCCCGGCGTTCGTGTTCTTCTTCCGGTTGCTCTACCCGTTCGCGTGGGTCAACGATCCGCGGCGCACCACCGCCGGCGCGGCCGGTGGCTGCGTGCTGCTCGACGACGCATCGCTCGCGCGCATCGGCGGCTTGAAGCGCATCGCCGGCGAGTTGATCGACGATTGTTCGCTCGCCGCGGCTGTCGCGAAGGAAGGCGGAACGCTGTGGCTGGGACTGACGTCGCGCTCGCGCAGCGTGCGTCCGTACCGCGGCCTCGAACCGATCTGGTCGATGGTCGCGCGCACCGCGTACACACAGCTGCGCTACTCACCGCTGCTGCTGAGCGGCACGGTGGCGGGCATGCTGTTGCTCTACGTGGCGCCACTCGCGGCCGTCGGGCTCGGCGCGGCGCGCAAGCGGCCGTGGCTCGCGTTGGCCGGCCTGGTCGCCTGGGGCGCGATGAGCGCTGCATACGCGCCCACGGTACGACTGTATCGCCAGCCGCGCTGGCGCGCGCTGACGCTGCCGTTGGCCGGCATCCTCTACACGGCGATGACGATCGACTCGGGGCTGCGCTACGCCCGCGGCGCCGGCGGCCAGTGGAAGGGCCGTCCTTTCGCGACTCGAAGCGATTCCTGATGCAGACGATCGAAACTCCCGCCCGCGAACGCACCGCCGGCCTGCTGCCGCTGAGCATCGCCTTCAGCGACTACGACCGTCTCCGGCCGCTCATCGACGGTCGCGTCGTGCCGGAAGGCATCGCGCCGACGTTCACGCTCGACGATATCGGCCAGTTTTGCACGCGCCCGGTGTACGAAGAGTTCGACGTCGCCGAGATGTCGTTCTCGTGGTACTGCGCGGCGCGCGACCGCGGCGAACCGGTCATCGCGCTGCCGATCTTTCCGCTGCGCATGCCGGTGCAAGCCTACATGTTCTGCCGCAGCGACGCGCCGTACACGAACCCGAGCGAACTGCGCGGCAAGCGCATCGGCGTCCAGGGCTATCGCTTCACCGTCATGCTGTGGCTGCGCGGCATCATTCAAGATCACTACGGCGTCAAGCCGCACGAGATGAAGTGGGTCGGCACGCTGGCCGAAGAGGGCGCCGGCTTCGTCTATCCTGACGGGCTCGACATCACCGTGATCCCGGGCGCGCAACCGCAACAGCTCTTGCTCGACGGCACGGTCGACGCGGTGTTCTCACCGACCACGCTGCCGCTGATCGAGAAAGGCGACCCGCGCCTGCGCCGGCTGTTCCCGGACCCGTATGCCGAACTGGCCGCGTATTATAAGAAGACGAACATTCTGCCGATCACGCACACGCTCGTCGTCGGGGAAGCGCTGTTGGCAAAGGAACCCTGGATCGCCGACCACTTGCTCACCGCCTTCCGTGAAGCGCAGCGCGTGTGCGACGACGCCTATCGCGAACCCAAGTACCTCAGCACCTTCGATGCGGTGCTGAGCTTAGAAGCGCAGCGGCGCGACTTCGGCGCGCTGCAGTACGCGCACGGGCTCAAGCGCAACCGGCACATCGTGGAAACGTTCGTGCGCTACGCGCACGAGCAAGGCTACATCGCCAAACTGCCGGACGTGGACAAACTCTTCGCGCCGGTCACCAACGACTAGCGATACCCGACCTTCGCAACCGCCGGGCGCACCCCGATCGTCGACGCGTTCGCATCGGCGATCGTTCGCTGCGCGCTGCTCGCGAGAATGAAGCCGTTCTGCGCGTTGCCGCGTGAGATCTCGGCGACGCGGCTCACGTATGCCGGGTGGCTCGGGTAGAGCGACTCGAGCTGGGCAACGGTGAGCGGCATGTACGAACCCCAGCGGTTGCATGCGCCCGGACCGGTGTTCGCGCCCACGCTCAAGCCGGTCGGCACGGCAATCGCGGCGAGCCGAATACCGCCCTCGGCGAGTCCGAGCTTATCGCGCACGAGCACGGCGGTGCGGGAGGGCGGTGCGCCGGCGAGCTCGGGCCGCGCTTTGGGATCGTTCATCGATGCGACCGCGAGCTTCGGCGCGGCCGGCGGCGGCGCACCGCCGGACACCCAGCGCACGAGTTCGTCGTAGGCCGCACCCATCACGTCGCCGGCCGGAACGCGCGTGCCGATGGTCGGGATGCCGCAGGTCGGCGCGAGCGCCGCTTCCGACGACGTGCCGAGATCGCGCAGCTCGAGCGGCTCGCGGCTCAAGCGCAGGTGGTAGTCGACGTGCGACGTGCCGGCGATTTCCCACGCCCGGAAGAGTTTGCCGTCGGGCTGCCGCGCGCCGGCCTCAGAATCTTGCACGTCGAACTCGGTTGAGATCTTGAACACCGGCCGCGATAGGTCGGTGCGAATGTGCATGCCGAGCGTCGAGAGCAACAGGAAGCCGTCGTACTCGTGGTCGAGCGGATCGACGGAGTTCACGTAAGTCGAGAGGCGAAACGCCGACTGCGATTCGCCGGTCGCGATGATATGCTGCGGGCGCAAGCCGCCCAGCACGTCGGGGCTGGCGCCGCGATGCCGCAAGATCGCGCCGACTTGACGGTAGATGTCGTACGATAGCGCGTCGTCCGTGATCGCGCCGGCGTTCGTGACGTCGAGCGCGCCGTAGCGTTTCGGGCTCCACGCTTTCAGGCGATCGACGCCGACGCGTTGAGCCGACACGCCGACCCACGCATAGCCGGCATCGAGCAGATGCTCCCAGGCGAAGAACCACGTGTTGTCGGCATCGAAACCGTTGGTGACGTTGAGCCACTCGACGACGACCGTGCCGTTGAAGCGATGCGAATCGGCCGGCCGGCGCACGAGGATACGCGTGGCGTACGGGTGATCCCCGTCGAGCACGTGGCCGGTTTCGCCGTACGGCGTCTCGTAGCGGCTCGCGACGCCGTTCACGAAGTACTCGTTCTCGACGTAGCCGTGGAGCGCTAAGCCGTGCTGGTCCGCGAAAAACGGATAATCGTGCGCCGGATTCCCCGGAATGCCGGTCGCCGCGACGGGGCCCGTAACGGTGGGCAGTGCCGGATCGCTGCCGGCCGCCGTGGGCAGCATGAGGCCGCAAGCAACGAGGACGGCGTACAAGGAGCGCGCTGAGAACCGCATCGCAGACCCCCTAACTCTTCTGAGTACAATCGCTGATGTAGCGGGCGATTGCCTCCGGCGGCAAGACTTGTCCTGCGGCGCCGAGGCGGACGGCTTCGCCCGGCATGCCGAACACGACGCTGCTTTCCTCATCTTGCGCGACGGTCAGACCGCCGGCGCGCTGCAACTCGAGCAGCCCGGCAGCGCCGTCGCGACCCATGCCGGTGAGCAGTACCCCCATCGCGTTGCGCCCGAACGCGCGCGCGACCGAACGCAACAGGTAGTTGCCGGACGGGCGAAAGCCGTCGTCGTCCGGCTCGGTCGAGAGCGTGATCCGCCCGTTCGCATCGATGCCCATCTGCGCGCCGTCCGGCGCAACGTACGCCGTTCCCGGCTGCGTCTGGATGCCGTCCTGTGCGACTTGGGTGCTGATACCGCTACGCGCTGCGAGCCAACCCGCAAAGCCGGCAATAAAGCCATCCGACATGTGCTGCACGATCAGGAACGTCGCGCGCGTCGACGGTCCGATCGCGGTGAGAATCTCGGCGATCACCGCCGGCGCTCCGGTGGAACCGACGAGCGCAACCAGATGCACGCCGTGACGCGCGACCGGGGCTGCAGCGGCGGGTTGAGCGCGCGCCGTCGCCGTACGCGCCGGCCAGCGGCGCACGACTTTCACTTCCGACATCAACCGCACCGTGCGCACGAGTTGGCCCGCGACACGGTCGAAGTCCGGCGTTCCGAACGCGGGCGGTTTGCTCACGACCGCGAGCGCGCCGTTCTTGATCGCATCGAAGGTGAACTCTTGCTCGCTCTCGGCCGGGCTGGCCGTCATGAGCACGATCGGCGCCGGAACCGTCTCCATGATGATCCGGGTCGCGCCGACGCCGTCGAGCTTGGGCATGTGGCAATCCATCAGGATAACGTCCGGATGGAGCGCACCCGCCTGCTGCACCGCTTCTTCGCCGTCGCCGGCCGTCGCGATGATCTCGAAGTCGCCGCTTTCCTCCAGAATGAAGCTGAGAAATTCACGCTGGACGGCCGAATCCTCGACGAGCAACAGACGGATCACGTGAGCCGCCGGACGATGTCGAGCAAGTTCGCTTGGTTGAAACCGGACTTCAGCACGTACGCGTTTGCGCCGGCCCGAATGCCTTGCTCCTTGTCTTCGCGGGCTTCCAGCGCGGAAACGAGCACGACCGGCAGTTCGGCGAAGCGCGGCTCGCGGCGGATCTGCGCCGTCAATTCGAAACCGTTCATGTTCGGCATGTCGACGTCGGAGACGACCGCATCGATGTCTTCCGTCTGAATCATCTCCCAGGCATCGGCGCCGTCCGCCGCCACGCGCACGGTATATCCCGCAGCTTCGAACAGGTTGCGTTCCATCGTACGCGTCGTCAACGAATCGTCAACGACGAGCACGCACCGCACGCGCGGTGCCGCGCTGGACGCGATGGGGATCGATTCGGTCGCGCGCCGATGGATCGAGGCCAGCAGATCGCCCGAGCGCAGGACCAACACGAGTTCCCCCGTCCCTAAGAGCCCCGTCGTCAGGACATAGCGCACGCGCAACAGCGGCGGGCGCAGATCCTTGATCACGATTTCGTGTTCGCCGAGCACTTCGTCGACGAGCATGACGCCCTGCCGGTCGCCGCCCCGCACCAGCACGCACGAACGCGTGCGCCCGTACGCGGTTTCCGCCGCCGCAATGCGCGGCAGGCCGAGCATCGGACCCAAACTGCCGAACGGATGGATGTCTTCGCCGACCGCCATCGACCCGCGCGCCAGCGCAGCGTCGACCTCGTCCTGCCGCACGCCGAAGACGCGCTCGACGGCATCCAGCGGCAACAGAAAACGCCGGCCGTGCACGAGCACGAGCAGCGCGCGATACGTCACGATACTGGCCGGAAACTCAAGCCGGATCACCGTTCCCGCGCCCGGCGCGGAGCGCGTCGAAATGCGGCCGTCGACGCGCTCGATGCGCTCGCGAACGATCGCGAGGCCGCGCCCGTGTCCCGAGATCGTCGTAATGACCGGACTCGTGCTGACGCCGGCCGAGTACGCCAGCTCGGCGACCGCCGCATCGCTCATCGCCGCAATTTGATCGACGGGGGCGAGTCGCGCGCGCACGGCGGCATCGCGAAGCGCGTCGAGCGCGAAGCCGCGGCCGTCGTCCGCCACCTCGATGCTGATCCGGCCGCCTTCGCTCGGTGCGACCGTCACGAGGATCTTGCCGCGGCGCGGTTTTCCGGCGGCGGCACGCGCGTCGGGTGCTTCGATGCCGTGGTCGATCGCGTTGCGCACCATGTGAATCAGCGGATCCTTGACGAGCTCGAGCACTTTGCGGTCGATCTCGAGGTCGGCGCCCACGACCTGCCAGTCGACCTCCTTGCCCGTTTCGCGTCCCAGGTCACGCACCATCAGCGGGAACACGTCGAGCACGCTCGCCGCCGGCTGCATCCGCACGCGACGCATCTCATCGTTGATGTCGTCGACGGCCGCTTCGAGCGTGCGGCTGTCGCGGCGCAACGTCGCGACCAATTGGCGCGCGCGCTGCTCGAGCGTTCGCAAGTCCTCGCGCAGCGTACGGTCGGCCCGCGCGCGCACGCGCTCGATCTCCTCGACGAGCTGGCGCGCCGCGCGCACGTGTTCGGCCGAGGCGAGCTTCGGGCTCAGCAGCTCTTCGGCCAACGTCACCACGGTGTCGAGCCGGCCGACCTCGACCCGAATCGTCTCAACGGACGGTGCCGGCGCCGCCGTGGGCGCGGGCGTTTCGGAAAGCGACGTTGCCGGTTGCGTCCCGGCGATCACGCGGGCCAATGCGTCGGTCGTTTCGCGAAGCGACTGGAGATCCGACGCCGCCGGCGGAGCGCTGGCCTTGATCAATTCGCTGATGGTGCTTTCGCAGCCGTGGCAGGCGTTCTCGAAGTCGGTCATCCCGACCGAACGCGCGGCGCCCTTGAGCGTGTGCATCGCGCGCAACAGGTCCTCTAAACCGGCGGTCTGCGGCGCGCTCGCAATCGCGTCGAGCTCGGCCCCGATCGTACGCAGATGCTCCTGCGCCTCGACGCGAAACGTCGCGAGCAGACGCGTCCGCAGCGCTTCGGCGCGATCAGCCATGATCGACCACCAGGCGCACGTCGGCCAAGAGCTTCTGCAGGTCGAGCAACACGATGCCGTCGCTGGTCTTCCCGTCGGCGATCGACGCGGTGTCGATCCGCACGAACGATTCCACCCATTCGGCCGCGACCGCGATCGCGCGTTCGCTCGACAAGAACAAGAGCGCTTGCGCCGGCTGGAGATCGAACTCGACCGGTGCGCCGGCCAGCGGCCGCACGTCGACCAGCGGGTAGACGACGCCGGCGTGCACGATCAAGCCGAGGTAGAACGGCGGGAGCCCCGGCACCGGGGTGACATCGCCGACCTCGATCGCCTCTTCCGCTTCGATCGCTTCGATCGCATACCGTTCGTTGCCGGCGCGAAACACCACCAGTTCGACAACGTCGTCCGACTGCGCGGCCGGCAACGGCGCCGCCAACGCCGCGGCGCGCGCGCGCAAGATCTGGCGGACGTCGTCGCCCGCGCTCAATTGTCCGTCCGATGGAGTGAGGTGTCGAGCGCGCGGCGCGCCGCGGCGAGCCCGGCCGCCGATTCGCTCAAGTCGGCGGGTGCATGCGCCGGCAGCGGCACGCGGTTCGTGCGCGCCGGCAACGGCACGTCGCCCGGCGCGTTCTTATGAAAGAATATCGCGCTCGGCACGTTGACCGGCGTCAACGGCAAAAACCACTCGGCATTCGCTTCGGCGGGCGCGGTTGCCAGCCAGCCGCCGGGCGCGAGGCTCGCGATCAATCGCTGCGCGATCGCGCGCTGGCGCTCGGGAGCGAGATACATCAAGACGTTGCGGCAGATGATGAGGTCGACGCCGGACGGCAAACCGCCATCGCCACAGAGATTCAGCGGCTCGAACGACACCCGGTCGCGCGTTGCCGGCAGCAGCTCGAAGCGTCCCGATTCCGTCTTACGAAAATGGCGCTCGCGGGTGGCTTCGTCGACCTCGCGCAACGCCCACTCGCGATACGTTGCGGCGCGCGCCTCGCCCAAGAACGCGAGGTTGATGTCGGTGCCGGTGATACCGATGTCCCAATCGCCGTTTTTGGGCAACAGCCGGTCAACGAGCATCGCGAGCGAATAGGCTTCCTCGCCGGTGGCGCAGCCGGCGCTCCAGATGCGCAGGCGTTTCGACTCCCGCCCTTCGAGCGCCGGCCGCAGAATCTGCTGCTCGAGTTGCGCGAACCAGCCGGGTTGCCGGAAAAAATTCGTCTCGCCGATCGTGACGGCGCCGATCACCGCTTGCCACGCGGGCGCGGTGAACGCCGACGTCGTCAGCGACTCGAGCGCAAACTTGTACTCGTCCAAACGCGCGAGCGCCGCGTCGAGCCGCGTGTCGACCAGCGCGGAGGGGGCGAGGCCCAGATGTTCGGTCGTCAGTTCTCGCAGCCGTGCCCGGGCGTTCGCGTCAACCATTCAGCACGTCGCCGATCGCGATCACACCGTCGTCGGCGAGCGCACCGTAGTCGGGCACGGAACGCACGCCTTCAACCGCATCGGCCAGCAACACCAGCCGGCCGGCGGGCCCATGTACGAGAATGAACTGCTGCTCGAGATCGAGCGCCGTCCACGCGCCGTTGCGGCCGCCGAGATCGACGACCGGCATCACGTCGCCGTGCACGTCGATGCAGCCGCGCACCCGTTCGCTCGCGCCCGCCGCCGGCGGACCGATTTCCGCGACCGGAATGACCTGGTCGACCTGTGCGACGGGAATCCCGAAGTGCTCCGGACCCAAACGGAAAACGACTACGTCCACGATACGGCCGCCCCGCCGGCCTGAATGCGTTCATTTTTCGGAGGTCAGCGGACTTCCTCGGCTAAAGAGGGGCGCCAAGAGCAGCTTCCATCCGGGTGGGAGGAGCCGCGTGGCTAGTCGAGTGTGGTTCGCCGTTCAAGCGGCGTTGGTTTGGTTTGTATGCATCGCAGCGGCCGCGCCGGGTTCGCTGACGGGCCGCGTTCAAACGCCCGATGGGCAGCCGATCGCGGGCGTTACCGTGAGCGTTGACGGCGCGGTGCGGGCTACCGCGACGACGAACGGCGCCGGTACGTTTACGTTCGCGCGGCTGACGCCGGGCACGTACGTCGTGCGCGCGGCGAAGGCCGGCTTCGACCGGCTCGAACGCGATGACGTGCTCGTCGCCTCGGGCGATACGGTCTCGGTCAGCGCGACGCTGACACCGGCCTCGTTCTCATCGCTGCAAACGATCGGCCGCGTTTCGAGCAGCGCCCCGGGCAAGATTTCGATCAACACCGGCACCGCGGCGCTCGACGTCATTCCCGGGTCGGCGTTCGCCGATCAAGGCAGTCTTCAGGTCACGAAGCTGCTCGAAGAGACACCGGGCGTGTCGCTGACCTCGGTCACCGCCGGCGGCGGCGCCAACCGCGCGTCGTTCGGCGCGCCGGTGTACCCGCAACTTCGCGGCTCGCTCTACTATGAAACCGAATCGCTGATCGATGGCCATCCGGTCTCCGTCGGCGCCATCGGGACCTTTTCACCGGTCCTGATTCTGCCGGCGTTGCTGCAGAGCACCGAGGTCGTCAAGGGTCCGGGCGCGATGCCGGTCGAGATCAACTACGCGATCGGCGGTACCGTGAACTACCGCACGCTGGAACCGACGCGCGAAGCGCAATTTTCATTCGACGCCGGCGCCGACCGGTACGGCGGGGTCAACACGGCCCTGACCGCGACCGGGCCGTTCGGCAACGGCCGCATCGACTACGCGTTTGCGTACGCGACGGTCGGGACACCGGGACCGCTGCAAAACTATCCGGTCGCAACCTCGCAAGTCGACCTCGCGTTCGGATTGCCGCCGTACACGGTCAACGGGCTGCAAGTTCCGGGTTCGCCGGTGCATCTCGGACCGTCGCCGACGCCGTGGTTCGTGGGCGGACCGGGCACGTCGCGCTTCACCGAACCGCTGTATCTCTGCTGCTCGCCGGTAAACACCGGGTTCAACGCGCGGGCCGAACTCGGCAAGCTGCGCTTTAACTTCTCGCAGCAAACCACGCTGACGGTGAGCTACCTCGGCGGTCAGGGCGGGTTGGATTACACCGGAACGATCTTGGCATCGAGCACGCCGGTGATCAACTTCTCGTACTTCGCGCCGCCGGCCGGATATTCGGGCTCGATCGCGCCCGGAACGCCGATCCCGTTCGATACGCAAGCCACTTCCAACGACTCGGAATTCTTGCAGCAAAATCTCTTTCAAGCCGAGCTGCGCTCGACACTCGGCAACGCGACGCTGCTCGCACGCCTCTACTCGGGCTTCGACAACACGTTCGTCAACGCGTATAACCCCGGTCAGCCGCTCGTCCTCACCGAGAACGGGTGGGGCGGCATCGCGCTGTGTCCCGCCGGCTCCACGGCCAAAGGGGCGGGCTGCGTGGGCGCCGGCGGGGCGGCGGTCGCGCCGGTCACCACGTTCTTCAACGGCCAACCCGTTACGCTGGTCACGAACAACGTTGCGAGCTACACGCAACTGCTCGACAACGTGCGCGGCTACTCGGTCGAGGCCGATCAACCGGTGGGGACGAGCGTGCTCAGCTTGGCCTTCGATCAGTCGAATCACAGCTCGTACGAGTACTCGTTCGCGCCCGGAAACGTGGGCGTGCAAACGGTGTTGCCGCCCGGCTCGGGACAACAATTCACCACGCTGCTCGCACGCGCGCAAATGTCGCTGACGCAACGCCTCACCGCGACGCTCGCGACGTACTATACCTTGTATGCGAGCCACTACACGGGGAACGGCGGCGTGACGTGGAGCAACGCGACGCATTCCAACGTGCTACCGCGGCTCGCGTTCTCGTGGCGGCCCGAGAGCGACGTCGCGTGGCGGCTAGCCCTCGGCGGCTCGATCGCACCACCGTACATTTCGCTGTTGTCGTCACCCGGCACGACGCCGGTGCACGATCCGGCCGGCGCCGCGCAAGGCTACTTCATCAACGCCAACAACGGGGCGATCGCACCCGAGACCGCGTTCGGCGTCGATCTGGGCGCCGATTTCCGCTTGCGCCCCACGCTGAAAGCCTCGGGCGATATCTACTACACGCACCTGAGCAATCTGTTCCTCACCGAAACCTCGCAGCAAGGGACGTTTGCGGCGACGACCGGCCCGTCGGCCGGCATCGCCGAGCCGCTCTACGTCACGCAGACGGCGAACCTCGGCAACGCGCGCTACCAGGGCATCGAGTTTCAGTTGGAATCGGCACCGCGGGCCGGCTTCGGCTTCCGCCTCCAAGGCTCGCTCCAGCGCGCGTTCACCTACGGCCTTGCGCCGTCGTTCTACACCACCACCGCCGGTCCGTACACGACGAACCTCGGCATCGTGCCCAACGTAAACTTCCAGGCCAGCGGCAACGGGTTCAACGCCGTCTCGCCGGGCCGGATACCGTACAGCCAGGGCTACGCCGAGGTCAACTTCCGCGACGGGCGCGCGAGCCAGATCCTGGCCGGGTGGACCTACAACGGGCCCAATAACGGCTACAACCAGCCGGCCTTCGGCGTGCTGTCGGCATCCGTTCGCATCGCGCTGTCGAACGTTACCTACGTGCAGCTCTCCGCCGACAACCTCACCAACCAATACGCACAACCCTACGCGGCGCTCGCGAGCTCCGTGCCGGTGGCTCTCATCAACGGCAAGCTCGGCATCGTCGCGGGGTCCAACTACGGGCCGACGACCCTGCAGTTCACGCTGCACCACACGTTCCGATGACGATGCGGCGCCTGTTCGGCATTCGAGCGCAAGTCCTCGCGCTCGCCATCGTGCCGCTGCTGTTCCTCGTGCTCACGCTGGTGCTCGCGCTCGCGCTCCTGCGTACGACCGACGCCTCGGCGGCCGTCTCACAGCAAGCCGGACTGGTGCTCGGCCAGTCCGAGAAGCTCTCGTTCTCCGTGGGGACCATGAGCGAGAGCCTCGGCAAGTATGCGCGCTCGCACCGCGCGCGCGATCTCAACGGGTACGATACCGCGCTGGCGGCGCTTCCCGCCCAAGAGCGCGACATGTTGGCGCTGGTGCGCGGGAACCCGCGGCTGCAAGTGCCGGCCCAACGCTTCGTGAAATCGATCGACGTCGTGATCGTGTTATTCGGGCAAACTCGCACCGAGGTGTTGGCGGGGCATACCGCCGCTCTCGTGCGGTTGATTCAAGCTCCGAAAACGAAAGCGATCGCCAACGAGATGACGCAGGCCAAAGCCGCGCTCAACTCGGCGGCCGCGACGACGGTGTTGGTGGTGAACGCGCTCGGACGCCGCGCCATCGAGAACATCGAGCGGTTACTGCTGCTCACGGCAGGCCTCGGCGTGATCGTGACGATTCTGCTCTCCGCCTTCTTCGGCGTGCGCACCGTTCGGCGGCTGCGGCTCCTCGCCCAGAACGCGCGCCTGCAGGCGGCCGGCGGCGCGCCGCTGCCGCTCGGCGGGTTCGATGAGATCGCGCGGCTCGACGCGATCTACCGCGAGCTGTTCGAACGCGCGGCGACGGTGAAACGGCGGCTGGAAGAGGCCGTTCGCGCGTACGGGGAACTCGCGGCCAGCATTGCGGCCGGCGACCTCACCGCGCGCGCCGTCATCGTCGACGAGAGCGACGAACTCGGCGCGCTCGGCACCAACCTCAACCACATGGCGGCGTCGCTCGAACATCTCGTCGACGAGATTCGGGCGGCCGCAACGAGCCTTGCATCGGCAACGAGCGAGATTTTGGCGGCGACGAGTCAGCAAGTGTCGTCGGCCACCGAAGAAGCGGCCGCCGTGCGTCAAACCGCCGCGACGGTGTTGGAAGTGCGACAGACTGCCGAGATGTCGGCCCGCAAGACGCGGCTCGTCGCCGAGCTCGCACAGCGCGTCGAACAGACTGCGGAGAGCGGCCGCCAGTCGGTTGAAGAAAGCGTGCAGAGCAGCGAGGACGCGCGCACGCGCATGGTCACGTTAGCGGAACGCATCATCGCGTTCAGCGAGCAGGCGCAGATCATCGCCGAGATCAACGCGACCGTCGCCGAGTTGGCCGGTCAATCGAACTTGCTGGCGGTGAACGCCGCCATCGAGGCCGCGAAGGCCGGTGAAGCGAGCAAAGGCTTCGCGATCGTAGCGGCGGAGGTGAAAGAACTCGGCGTCCGCAGCAAGGAAGCAACGGTTCAGGTGCGGCGCATCGTCACCGACATTCAGAAGTCCGCGCAGAGCGCGGTGATCGCAGCCGAACAAGGCGTCAAGGCGGCCGAGTCGGGCACCTCCGTCGCGCAGCGCTCGGGATCGGCGATGGAGACCCTCACCGCGAGCATCACCGAGGCCTCGGAGGCGGCGCAGCAGATCAGCGCGTCGGCCGAGCAGCAGCAAGTCGGCATGGATCAGATCGCGCAGGCGATGCACAGCATCGAGCAAGCCTCAACCCAAAGCGTTACCGCCACGCAACAGGTCGAGCGCGCCGCCGCCGACCTGAGCAAACTCGCGCAAAAGCTAACCGCCACCATCCAAAGCATCCGCGTCAGCTAACGAAGCCGCCGTTGCGCCGAGCACGGCGAGCGAACGGCGCACGTCGCGCACGAAACGGACGGCGGCCGCCGGGCGCGCCGCAAACGCCCGCGCGAGGTGCAACGGCCGGATCGCACCGCCGGCATCGAACGCGTCCTCGATCGGCGGCAAGTCGTAACTCGGGTCGTCGCTCGCCACCCGAACCACCACGCTCGGCCGGCCACGTTGCGCGAGCGCGCGCGCGACGTGGGTGCTTTCCATGTCGACGACGTCGGCACCGTAGGCCGCGGCGAGGGCGGCGCGTTCGTGCGCGCGCGTGACGACGTGATCGATCGTGCACGCGTGCACGAGAACGGCGGCCGGCAGCACGGCGGTCAGCGCGCGCACGAGCGTTTCGTCGAACGTGTACCGGCCGGCGTCGTCGACGGCGTCGCGGTAGATCGCGCACGCTCCGGTCCGCAGT
>DASYOE010000374.1:0-14993 GCA_036008105.1 Candidatus Lustribacter sp.
GACCTCTCTCAGGAACTCGGTCACCCGCGCGAGTACGATCACCCGCTCGTCACGGAGTGGATGAACAAAGTCGTTGCGACGTGCAAGAAGCACAACGTGCCGGTCGGGCACCCGCACGTCGACACCAAGAACGTCGACTGGATCGTGAAAGCTGGTTACCGCTTTCTCATGGCAGCGCCGGTGCGCAGCTACGCCGCGCTCGAGGCCGGACGCAAACTCACCGGCCGATGAACGGCGTGCGGGCGCTGGTGTTCGACGTGTTCGGCACCGTCGTCGACTGGCGCTCCGGCGTCGCCCGCGAAGCCGCGCCGTTTCTCGCGCGTCACACCGGCGGCACCGATCCCGGCGCGTTTGCTGACGCCTGGCGCAAGCGTTATCAGCCCGCGCTCGAGGAGGTGCGCAGCGGACGGCGCGCGTTCGTGCGGCTGGACGTGCTGCACCGCGAAAATCTCGCCGCCGTGCTGCCCGACTTCGGCATCGACCCTACCGCGGTGCCCGCCGCGGAACTCGACGAGCTCAACCTCGCCTGGCACCGCCTCGATCCGTGGCCCGATGCGATCGCGGGCCTCACGCGGCTGAAGTCGCGCTACATCATCGCGCCGCTCTCCAACGGCAACATTATCCTGATGCTCGACATGGCCAAGCGCGCCGGCATTCCGTGGGACGCGATCCTCGGCGCCGAGGTCGCGCAGGCCTACAAAACCTCGCCTGAAGCGTATTTGCGCACGGCCGAAGTTCTCGCGCTGCGGCCGGATGAATTGTGCCTGGTCGCCGCGCACAACAACGATCTCGGCGCCGCCCGGCGTTGCGGCTTACGCACCGCGTTCATCTATCGCCCGGATGAAAATGGGCCCGGACGCACGCCGCCGGGCCCCGAGCACGACTGGGACGTCGTCGCGCATACCTACGATGAACTCGCCGCCGCCTTCGGCGTCTAGAAGCGCTTGTTGATCCAGTCCCGGATGTAGTCCATCAGGTTTTTCATCGAGTTGGAATACTGACCGGGGAACGTCTCGCACCGCGTGCACGGCGTGAACTGGTGCACCGCACCCTCGATCACGATAAAGTCCTTGTCCTTACTTTTTGCAACGTCGTATTCGTGCTCGACGTCGCGGATGAAATAGTGCGCGCCCATCGCCGCGTACATCTCCGGTACCGTGATCGACTGTACGGCACAGGTCGTCGAGTTGTTGCTCGAGCAGTCGTCGATGCCGTCGAGGGAGTTCGTCGAGCGCACCGCATTGGCGCTGAGGAACGACGCGATGCTCAAGATCTTCGTGCCGTTGTCGAACGTCAGGTGCAGTTTCTTGAGATTCGGATCGGGCACGAACACGCTGTGCACGACCTGCGTTACGATCGTGCCGTCGTTGCGCAGCAGTTTCTCCGGACGCGCCGTGCTCATCACGCCGTCGATCGACGGATCGAGCGCGAACAGGGCCGCCGCCGCGCCGGGACCCGAACCGGGATTGCCGCCGCGCGGGATCACGATGATGTCGTCGTCCGGATAGCCGTAGGTGCCATTCTTCATCGCCTGCAGTTTGGCCAGCGACTGATCGATGAGATCGTTCATGCGCTTGGACTGCGCGGCGTAATAGCGTTTCTGAAAATCGGCGCTGTAGTGCGAGTTGCCGTTGGGGTTGTAGCCGTTCTTCGGGTCGAACGGATCGAGCGTCGCGTTGAAGCCCGCATCCGGCGGGTTGTGCTCGTTGAGCACCGCCGGATTGATACCGCGCAGCACGTTGACCGGATTGCCCGGATGCGAGTCGGCGAACACGATGCCGTCGGCCGGCGGCAGGTTAGCGAGGGCATCGGTGCACTTGACCAAACGTTTGGGGTTCGTGCAGTACGCGATGCCGTTCTCGGCGACGGCCTGATAGAAGCTGACGGTCGGGCCGCCGCCGCTGTGGCCGAACAGCAGCACTTTGGTGATGCCCGGCTGTTTGCGCAAAAACTGGATCGCGGCTTTGACGTCGAGCGCGATGTCTTCGAAGCGCACCAGCTCTTCGTTGTTGGTGAAGCGCGTGTTGACGCAGAGCATCATGAAGCCGCGCCGCGCGAGCTCGGTGCAGGCGGGATGGCGCATGAAGTCGGCGGTGCGGTGAATGACGACCAGCGCCACGTGCGGCGCCGGACCGCTATCCGGCTTGTAGAGCGCCGCCTCGGCCGGCCCTAGCGAGACGAAGGTGGGCGCGGACTGAGCGCCGGCCCCGGCGACGGTAACGCCGAAGAGCAGCATCACCGCGGCGAGCATGTGGAAAAGCCATTGCGCGCGAGGCGTCGTTGGTATCATACTTTAAGAGTTACCACAGAAATGTCCGGCATACTTTCCGGTGAAAGGAGCCTCCGGCACATGGCACCGCAAACCCGCATTCTTCTTTTCGTACTCGCCCTCGCCGTGGCAGCTTTTCCCACCGGCTCGTTCGCGCAGCAAACACCTGACGCGCCGCCGATGGCAGCACCCGCGCCGCCGCCGCCCGCCGCACCCGTCGAGGTCCCGTCCTATGCGCGGCCGACGGGCGACGAGACGATCACCGGGCGCATCGTGTCGTTCGACGGCGCCTACGCGCTAGCGGTTCGCGACGACCGCGGCTTCATCGACAACGTGCGCATGCGGCAGGGTACGATCATCAACCCGACCGGCATCACGCTCGCGACCGGTATGTCGGTCACGATTCACGGCGTCAATACCGGTTCGACGTTCGCCGCGAACCAGATCGACACGCCGTACAACTCCTACGGCTTCGCTTACCCGGCCTATCCGCCGTACGCGGTGTATCCCTATCCGTATCCGTACTACGGCTACCCCTATGGATGGGGACGCGTGTCAATCGGCATCGGCTTCGGCTTTGGTTGGGGCGGCTACCGCCGCTGGTAGGTCGCTCCCAACCGTCGCGGGCCGCGGCGGCGAACGCTTGAACGAGGGCGGATGGTCCGCGAACGCGAGCGCGCGCACGGCCATCGCCAGCGAACTCGCCAAACGGCCCTGACGCATCGCTTCGTCGGCGTTGCCACCGAACGCGGCGCGCGTGCGCGCGATGTCGGCGTCGAGCGCCTTTTGCGCCAGATCGCGCGCTTCGGCGGTGTTCGCGAGTTTCGCGTCGGCGGCAAGTCGCGTCGCATCGAAGCGTCCGCCCATGGAACGCGGCCCGCGGAACATCGCGCCGCGCGCAACTTGCGGCCCGCCGGCTTGCGGTCCCGGCACCGGTGGGCGGCCCATCATCGGCGGCGCGACGCGCGCGACGAGGGCCGGCGGCGAGGGGATGTCGCGCGGTGCCGGTACGGGACGCTCGGCTACGGCCGCCCGCGCCAGCGCCGCTGCCGCCATCGCTTCGCTGGCCGCTCCCGGATCGTTGCGCGCGAGGCGGGCCATCGCGTCACGATAGTGCGTCTTGGCGGCATCCAAATATCCGGACGCACCGCGCGCTTCCGCATCGGCGATCGCGTGATACGCGCCGCGCAACGCGAACGTTGCACCCATGGAGCGCACCGGCGCGGCGGGAGGCGCCGGCGCGGTTTGCGCAATGCCGCCGGCGCCGAGGGACAAGAAGAGAACGCCTGAGATCGCTAAAAGTCGCAGCATGCCGCGATTGTGGCGGGCGGCGTTGGGAACGGCCTGAGAAGCGCTAGCCAGGCCCGAGCGCCAGCCGGTAACCGCGGCGCGAGCCGTGAATGGTCGCGGCGGCGCCGGCGTCGGCAAGCTTGCGCCGTAACGTAAAGACGTGCGCGTAGAGACGGTTCTTGCACGTCGCGGGATTCGCACCCGGCCACAACGCCGCGATCAGCTCGCTCTGCGGGACGATCGTTTCGGCGCGCAACAAGAGCGCGTGCAACACCGACGTTTCGCTCGCGGTGAGGTTCACGACGCGGTCGCCGCAGGCGAGCAACTGCAGATCGGGGTCGAGTTGTAATCCGGCCGCGGAAACCGGTTCGCGCCGCGCTTGCGGCGGGGCGACGACCGTGACCAAATTTCCGCTGGCGGTTCCGATCGAAGCGACGCTGTAGCCGTACGATTCCAGCAGCCGGCGCAAGCGCTGACCGTGCAGATGAACGTCGAGCGAGTCGGTGCTCAGCAACGAATCGACCCGTCCGCACCGGTGTCGGCAACGTCGGTAGTGCAGGCGGGATTCGCATTCCACGAGATGCCCGGCTTCGTGATGTGCGGCACCGGTCCGTGAGCCGCTTCCCAGCGGCGGTCGCTCGCGGCGGGCCCCAGCGCAAGGATCGCCGCAGCCAACGCGAACGCCGCGATCGCAACCATGGCCGGTGTTTGCGAGGAAATCGCGCTGGCCATTGCGCTCGCAACGACCGGTGGGCTGGCGGGCAACTCTTCGAGCAGCGCGCAAAACTCGACGCCGTACCGGCGCTGCCACGTGCGCGCGTGCGCGCCGGTCAACAGTGCCGCAAGCCGCGCGTTCATCCGCCGGCCAACTGTAAGAGCGCGCTCTGATAGCGCGTGAGTTCCGCTAGGCGTTCGTCGAACGCGCGCTTCCCGGCCGCGGTAATGCGGTATGGGCGGCGGCCCCGCTCCTCGATTTCGAGCGGCTCGATGAACCCGAGCGCTTCCAGCCGGGCGATCACGCCGTACAGGGTCCCGGGTCCGAGTTGCTGCCCGGCGTGCGCGGCGATCTCGCGGATGATCGCGTACCCGTGCTTCGAGCCGGGGGCGAGCGCCGCCAGCACGAGCAGGGCCGGCTCGGACAGGCGGCCGAGACCGAGGCCGCCCCGGGCGATATTACGTTCCACGTAATATATCGTATCACGTACGGTGTCGCCCGACAACTCTCGTCACGCCTCATATACGGGCGGGTCAGCGCACGGTTTCGAGCAGGCTCCGTTTCTCGACTTTCCCCGACCCCGTCATCGGCCAGGCCGTGACGAAATGCACCGCGCGCGGGGCTTTGAAGTTCGCGAGCTTCGTTCGGCAGTGCTCGATCAGCTCGGCCTCGGTCGCCGTCGACCCGGACTTGAGCTCCACGAACGCCACCACGATCTCGCCCAGCCGCGGATCCGGCGCCGGAACGACGGCGGTTTGCTTGACCGCCGGGTGCGTCAGCAGCACCGCTTCGACTTCCGCTCCGGAGAGATTTTCGCCGCCGACCCGGATCATGTCGCGCACGCGTCCGAGCAAGATGAGGTTGCCGTCGGGCCGGATGACCCCGTTGTCGCCGGTGCGATACCAGCCGTCCGCGTCGAGGACGTCGGCGGTCAGTTGCGGTTCGCCCAAATACCCGAGCATCGGATGCGGAACGCGCAAATAGATCTCACCGGTCGCGCCGTTCGCGAGCTTCGTACCGTCGTCGGGATCGCGAATCTCCATCTCGACGTCGGGGTTCGCGCGTCCGTTGGTGTTGTAGCGGACTTCGCGTGTATCGGCCAGCGTCGTGTTGGTGCCGTAGAGATGGGTCTCGGTCATGCAGTAGCCGGTGACCAAACCTTCGATGCCCATCTTTTCGTAGATCGCCCACAACAACTCGGGCGGCGCCATCACGAATGCGCGCTCGACCTTGAGCTTGCGCTGCGGCAGGCTCGGATGATTGAGATACTCCACCCAGTGCGGCTGCAAGCCCGACATCACGGTAACGCCTTCGGCTTCGATCGCCGCCAGCGCGTCGCCGGGCTCGAAGTACGGTTGCGTCACCAGCCGGCAACCGTCGACCACCGGGCGCAACATCGCACCGATCGCGCCGCCGCTGTGGTACACCGGCTGCAAGCTGAAGTAGACGTCGCGCTCGCCGAGCGCGATGCAGGCGTCGCTCCAGCGCACGCTGAGCAACATTCCCTCATGGTAGAGCCGCGTGCCCTTCGGCACCGAGGTCGTACCGGACGTGTACACGATCACCGCTTCGTCGCGCGGCCGAACGGCACGCTTCGCCTCGTCGAGCTGCGCTTGTGAGATACCGGTGCCGCGTTCGAGAAACGCGGTCCAGCTGAGCATACCGGTCATCGGTTCGTCGGCCACGTCGACGATCGTGTGAAGCTGCGGAGCGCGCGGCAACACCTCGAGCAGCACGTCACCGTAATCGGTGCGGCCCTTCTTCTCGCGTTTGAAAATGAACGTCTTGGCGCCGGAATTCTCGAGCGCGAACACGAGTTCGTCGGGCCGCGAGCGCGTGTTCAGCGGCACCAGGACCGCGCCGATCTTGAGGATGCCGAAGTACAGCGCCGGCCACGGTGAATGATTGGCCATCCAAACGGCCACGAAATCGCCGCGTTTGATGCCCGAACCCAGCAGCGCACGCGCCACCGCATCCGACTCGCGGTCGACGTCGCCAAAACTCAACCGGCGGTCGGCGTACGTGAACGCCTCGCGGTCACCGTAGCGTTCGACGGCCGCCGCCAACGCTTGTCCGATCGTCTGTTCCGGCTGCTCCGAGGTCACGAGTTTGACTTTCAGACAGGGAAAATCTAGACTCCTCGTTAGAATTCAAATTATCTTGGCTCGACCCGCCCCGGAGGAACACATGACGTTCTTACATCGAGCGCGGCGTTTTGCCGCGGTCTGCGTCGCGGCAGCCTCGCTTGCCGCAATCGCCCCCGCGGCCGCGCTGGCGGCCGATCCCTACGAGATCAACGTCATCCTATCGCTCACCGGCTACGTTGCGTTCGTCGGCACCGAGCAGCGCCAAGCCCTCACCGCGCTCGAGACCTATGTCAACAAGACCGGCGGCATCGGCGGCCGGCCGCTGAAGTTCGTCATCGCCGACGATCAGTCGAACCCGCAAGTCACGGTGCAACTAGGCCGCGCGCTCTTGGCGAAACGCGTGCCGCTGATCCTCGGCCCGACCGGCCCCGACACGTGCGCCGCCCTCACGCCGCTCGTGGCCGCCGACGGTCCGCTCTTGTACTGCTTCGCACCGACCGGTCAAGCCGCGCCGGGCGGGTACGTCTTTCTGACGCAGTATGCGGGCGAGTCGGGGATGGCCGTGCTCATTCGTTATCTGCGCGAGCGCGGCTTGCACAAGATCGCCTTCATCGCGTCGACCGACGCCGCCGGCCAGGATGCCGAGCGCGCGCTGAACGCGGTGCTGGCGCGACCGGAGAACGTGAACGTCGGGGTCGTGACGCGCCAGCACTTCGGCACGAGCGACATCAGCGTGGCCGCGCAAATGGCGGCCATCAAAGCGGCCAGCCCCGATGCGCTGATCGCCTGGTCCGCCGGCACCGCGGCCGGCACGCTGTTCCGCGGCATTCACGACGCCGGCGTCGATGTACCCACCGTCACCTCGGCCGCCAACCTCAACGCGATCTTCTTCAAGAATTTCGGTGCGATCGTACCGAAGGATCTCTACTTCAACGCCGTGCCCTACTACGGCGCGGACGTGGTGACGAACCCGGCGACGAAAACCGCGCTCGCGACGATGACATCGGCCCTGGCCGCAGCCGGCGCCAAGCCGGATCAGATCGAAATCAGCGCGTGGGATCCGGCCACGATCGTCATCGATGCGTTGCGCAAACTCGGTGCCGATGCATCGGCCGCGCAGTTGCGCGCCTACCTGCTGACGCTCAAAGGCTGGGCCGGCGTGAACGGGCCCTACGACTTCACCCGGTTCCCGCAGCGCGGCCTCGGCGAGAACAGCGTCGTGGTCGTCAAGTGGAATCTCGACGCCGGCACGGCGTCGGCCGTCAGCCGGTTCGGCGGCGCGCCGTTGCCCGGGAAATAGCGGCTAGCGCGGGGGCCGAACCGCCGCCGCGCTGATGATCTCGTCGGCCGGAAATCCGCGGTCGATGATGCCGTATTTTGCCGCCACGTCGATCAGCGGCTGAATGTTGCGCGGGTCCACGTACTCGGGATCGGTCGCGCGCACGCTCTTCGCGATCGCGGTGGCGGGAATGCCGGAGTAGGACGCCACGATGTCGACCGTGTCCGCCAAGTGGGCGTTGGTGTAGACGGCCGCATCGTGCATCGCGCGCGCGAAACGGCGCAGCGCGTCGGTGTTCTTCGCCGCAAAGTCGGCGGTCACAATATAGCCGGCCGTTTGGAAACGCTTCGAGATCGCGTCGTAGTCCTTGGCCAGCACGCGAGCTTTGCCGCTCGCCAGCGCTTGGTCCAGGAACGGCGTCACGAACGTCGCCGCGTCGATGCGGCCTTCGTCGAGCGCCGGCAACAGCGCGGCGTTGGGCAGTTCGAGTGTGTGGACCGACTTCGAATCGCCACCGTTTTGGTCGATCCACGCGGCCATCGCCGTGCAGCTCAGATCTTTGAGCGCGGTGCAACCGATCGTCTTGCCGTTCAAATCGCGGCCGGCCCCGATCGTCGAGTCCTTGCGCACCAGCATCAGCAACTGGGGAGCGTCGGAGAGATACCAGCCCGCCGGCGCGACGATTTGGAAATCGATGCCTTTCACGTGCGCTTGAATCGCGGGCAGGATCGCGGTGAATGCCAGATCGACCGACCCGCCCGCTAACGCCGCCATCGCGGCCGTTCCGCTCGCGACGGTGGTGAGTTCGACGTTGACGCCGTACTTGCGGAACAGTCCCGACGACTGCGCGTAGTAGGCGCTCTTGTAGGCGTCGAGCGGCGGCCCCGAGATGCGCAGTGTGGGCAACGACTGGCTTTGCGCGATGGGCCCCGCGCACACGAACGCGAGTGCGAGCGCGACGGCGGCGCCGGCCGCCGCGATCAGCCGGCGCATCGTCGAACGGATCCGCATCGCGGGCTGATCTTCCGCGACCAGCACCGGGTGCAAGCTTGCGAAATCGGACGTGCCCATCATCTCCTGTACCGCTTCCAGCATCGGTCGATCCTGTTCTTCGAACACCGTTTGTTGCCATGACTTGGACGCTTCGTCGGCCGCCGCGTCGTCGAGCCGGTAGTTGCGCACGGCGGCGAAGAAGTAATGGGTGGACGTTGCCGTTTCCGGCGTGATGAGATGGACGCCGCAGCGCCGCACGCCGGCGTCGCGCGGTTCGCCGGCCGGCGTGACCCCGTTGTCGAGCCGGAACACGCCGGGCGGATCCCACTGCGCGCGCGTCCACCAATCGACGAGCGCGTCCGGGTTCGCGAGAAACGGTGCGTACGCAACCGGCGCGGCGGTCCGCTCGATCACCCGCTCGCTCGACACCGTCGTGCCCTCTTGCCGCACGTCGTGCGGAACGTCGAAGAAGCCGTCGCGTTTGAGCAGGTCGCCGTGCAAGAACTGCCCGTGACTGGGGTCGATGAGGTTGTCCGCGAGCAGCTCGTAGTTTGCGCGCACCATCATCGAGCCGGTGACGTGGCGGAACGTCGGATTCGCCAGCCGGTCGCTGAGGTCGGGAATCGCGGCGCGATCCGCTTGCGCCGAACCGAGCCAAATCCACAGGATGCCGTCGCGCTCCTCGAGCGGATAGACGGGGATGCGCATGTTGCTCGCAATGCGGTCCGGCTCGCCCGGAACGAGCACGCAGGCGCCGCGTTCGTCGAAGCGCATGCCGTGATATCCGCACTCGATCGCGCCGTCCGCTTTGCGGCCGCGATGGAGCGGCGCGAAGCGATGCGGACAGCGATCGCCGGTCGCAATTGCTTGGCCGGCCGCATTCCGGTAGAGCAGCACCGGCAGATCCAAGAAGCGCCGGCCGAGCAAATCATCGCCCAGATCGCCGCTCCAGCCGGCGGCGTACCACGTATTGTAGAGATACGCCGGCGAAGGACCCATTAACGCGGCGAAGGCCAAAACATCTCGCGAGCATCAAAGCCCTGCGGGATCGATTTGTACTTGGCGGCCACGTCGATCAACGGTTGCACTTGCCCGGGATCGAGCGTAAGCGCCATGGTGGTGCGGTGCATCTTCGCCACGACGTCCTGATCGAGGCCAGTGTTGGCGACGACGAGCGGGGCGGTTTCGGCAACGTGCGAGTTGGTGTAGACCGATGCCTGGTGCATCACCCGGGCGAAGCGTGCCACCGCGTCGGGATTCGCCTGAGCCCACGCGCGCATCGAGAAGTACGCGCCCTGGAGGACGGAGCCCGGGTAGCCGTTGATCATGTCGACCAAGAAACGGATCTTGCCCGCGGAGACGTCGCGCGTCATGAACGGCTCGACCGATAGACCGGCGTCGATGCGTCCCTGTTCGAGCGCGGGCGCGACGGCCGACACCGGAATCTCGATCCACTTCACGGTCGATGAATCGCCGCCTTGGGCGTCGATCAGTGCCCGCAAACCGAGGTAACCGAAGTCCCCGATGGCCGTGCACGACACGGTTTTACCCTGCAGGTCGAGCAGCGATTTTATCGGCGATGTCGGCGTGACCACAATCGCCGCGTTGCTGATCTCACCATGTCGATGAACTGCGCCGGGAGCGAGGATCACAAATGGGATCCCGCGGACGTGCGCGGCGAGCAATATCGACGGGCTCGAGCGGCCGATGTCGGCCGCGCCCCCGATGATCGCTTGCGTCACGATCGCTCCGGTATTCACCGTCGTCACCTGCACGTCGAGTCCGGCGGCTTTAAACAACCCGGCGCTTTGCGCGTACCAGAACGGGACCAAATCGTCGCTGGACGTCGCGATGAAACGAATCGTCGTCAGTTGCTGCGCGGTTGTCGCGGAAGCGGCGACGAGGATCCCTACCGCAACGACCGCGGCTCGAAGTAGGAGCTTTCCGATCGGCATTTGGTAGAATTCTAACGAGGAGTCCCGGTCCCCTAGCTTGACTTCGCCTGAACGGTTCCCTACCATAGATACTTAGTGATCTAACTTACTCGGGAGAACGACATGGCTGACGATCGGGTGGTCCTGCTCGAAGAAGACAACGGCATCTTCACGATCACCTTTAACCGGCCGGAGAAGCGCAATGCGATGAATCCGGCCTTGCATCAGCAGATGCATGCGCTCTTGAGCGAGCTGCGTTACAACGAAAAGGTGCGCGTCCTCATCATCACCGGCGCGGGCGAAAGCTTTTGCGCCGGTCAGGACCTCAAGGAATACTTCTATCTGCTCGCCGACGCGAGCACGAAGGAGCTGCGCGAACGGTCGCGCGAGCAGTCCAACCAGTGGCGCAGCCACATGTTGCGCCTCTTTCCGGCGCCGACGATCGCGATGGTCAACGGGCACTGTTTCGGCGGTGCGTTTTCCGTCATCACGTCGTGCGACATCGTGGTCACCGCCGAGGACGCCGTGTACGGCCTCTCGGAGATCAACTTCAAATCGGCGCCGCTGGGCCTCGTCAGCCGGGACATCTCGGAGAAGATGCCGCCGCGCTGGGCGATGTACTACGCGCTGACCGGGGAGCCGTTCAACGGCAAGCGCGCGGCCGAGTTGGGGCTCGCGACGATGGCGGTGCCCAAGGACAAGCTCAAGGCCGAGGTCCGGCGCATCGCCGAGGCACTGCGCGAGAAAGATCCGATCGCGCTCAAGGTGACCAAGGACGTTTTGAAGATCAGCCAGCGCATGGACTACGAGGAAGCCTACGCGTTCAGCATGGCGTTGGCCGGGGACCTCACCTACAAGCAGGACGGCGCTTGGATGAAGAGCGGCATCGGCGAGTTCATCGAGGGCAAATACAAACCCGGTCTCAACGACAAAGCCAAGACCTAACGCGCGTGGCAGGTTCCCCGGCACCGGGGACGATCACCAACCGCATCGCCGACTACATGCTCGGCCTGCAGTTGGCAGACGTCTCCGACGACGTGCTCCGCTTCGCGAAGTTGCTGTTGCTCGACTGTTTGGGCTGCATGATCGTCGGCGCCCAAACGCCGAGCGGCCGCGCCGCGCTGGCTCTGGCCCGTGAAGCGACGCAGCCGCAAGCGCGGCTGGCCGGCGGCGGCGAGCGCGTTGCGCTCGAGCGCGCGGCGCTGGCCAACACGGTCTGCGCGAACGCGCTCGACTTTGAGGCCGTCGGACCGGAGGGGCACGTCGGCGTAATCGCGGTGCCGGTCGTGCTGGCCATCGCGGATTGGCTGGCACCGTCGGGCGCCGAAGTTCTCACGGCGTTGATTGCGGGCCTCGACGTCAGCGGCCGCATCGGCGCGGCCTGGCGGCGCAACACGAGCGGCGCCGCCGTCGTCGGCTTGCCGCCGGTGCGTGGGGCTCCGCATGCGATTTTCGCCGCGACGGTTCCGGCCGCGATGTTGCTCGGCCTCGAGCGCGAGCCGATTCGCAACGCGCTCGGCATCGCGAGTTACAGCGCGCACGTCCCGACACTGCGCAAAGTGCTCGAATCGTACGATCCGCCGATGACCAAGTACGATCACATGGGCGGGATGGCGCTCGGCGGCGTCGACGCCGTGCGGCTCGCGCAGCATGGCTTCACCGGTGACCGCGAAGCCTTCGAAGGTGACTACGGCGCTTGGCGCTACTCCGGCGCGCTGGGGTGCGACTGGAGCATGCTCGAAACCTTCGGCGGCGATTTCATGATCGCGCCGACGTTCTTCAAGCCGGTGCCGTGCAATCTCTACGACGCCTCGGTCGTCGTGCTCGTGCAGAAGATCGTGGCCGAGCACAACCTGAAACCCGCCGACATCACGCGCATGATCCTGCGGCCGTCGCGCGACATCGTCGGTCACGGCGGAGACGGCAGCGGCGGCTCGATGTCGCAGTGGCTGAGCGTGCGGCTGAACGCCGCGCACGGCGCGTGCGGAACGCGTCCGTACAGCGCCTGGCAGAACGGCGAGCCGCCGCCGCGCGAAGTGGCTCGTTTAGTCGAACTTTCGACGATCGAACCCTACGTCGAAACCGGACCGGCCGACGAAAAATACTGGGAAGGGCACGTCCCGACGTCGGTCACGATCGAGACGGCGACGGCCACGTACGACGATCGCATGCCGTACTTGAAACGTATGACCGAAGCCGAACTCGTCGAGAAATTCGTCGACAACGTGACGCCGGCCATCGGCGAAGCCCGCGCGCGCCAACTGGCCGCGATGACGCTACGGCTCGAAGAGCTGCCGCACGCGAGCGCGCTCCTCGATCACGTCTTTCCTTAAGCTTGAAGTGCGGCGTAAACCCGTTCAGCCGTAATCGGGAATTCGGTCAACCGCACGCCGGCGGCGTTGTAAACGGCGTTGGCGATAGCCGCCGTGAGCCCGGTGTTGGTGAGTTCGCCGGCGGCTTTCGTACCGTTGGGACCTTGGCCCGGATTTTCCTGAATCAGTACCGAGCGGAACGGCGGAATATCGGCAATCGTCGGCAACTTGTAGTCGCCGAGGCTCAGCGTCGTCACCTTGCCGCTCTCGTCGAGGACCATCTCCTCCATCATCGAGCTGCCCAAACCGAAGATGAAGCCGCCGTCGATCTGTCCCTGATGGGCGATCGGGTTGATGATCTCGCCCACGTCGATCACCCCCAGCGCGTCGACGATGCGCACGCATCCGGTCTCACGGTCGACGTCGACCTCGATCGCATAGGCGGTGAAGCAGAAGTCGCCCTCGTGGTCGTCGCCGTGATGCGAACCGTCGTACGCACCCGTGACCTCGATCGGACCGCCGGCGCACAGGCGCGCGGCGACCGCTTCGAACGGCTCGCTGTGCCCCGCGCCGTCGACGAACCGGTCGTCGCGCAAACGCAGGCCGCTGCGTCCTTCGAGCTCGGTTCGCAAGAGCTCGGCACCCGCTTTGGCCGCGCCGCCGACGACGTGCGTGACGCGGCTTCCGCCGGTGCCGGGATCCTGCGGCGCCTCACTCGTACTGCCGCGCCGCACCTGCGCGCGCGCGAATTTCACCGATAGCGTCACCGCGGCCACGCGCTGCGCGACCGTCAATTGTCCCGCGCCCTGTTCGACGTTGCCGGTGAGAATGTGGATCGTCCCGTCGGCTTCCAGCCGCAACGTTAAGGACGTCTTGCCCGCGCCGGTATGACGGCACACCAGCGAAATCCCGCGACCGCGGCCGCGCGGGAGCGGCGCGGCGTAGTTGCTCTCGTGGTGTAACCGTTCGAGCACGGCGGTACCCATCGGGGCCCGGATCGCCTCGTTGCTGAGCGCGGTTTGACCCGGCCGAATCACGTTGCGCAAACGCATCTCGAGCGGGTCGATGCCCAACTCGTGCGCGATCATGTCGACGTGCTGTTCCCACGCGAAGAAGACCTGGGGATCGGCGGGGGCCCGAACGTGCGCTCCGGGCGACGTGTTCGTATACACGCACATCGCTTCGATACGCACGTGCGGGACGTGGTATGGTACGGTCGCGTAACCGCTCTGGCCCGGTAATAACAGCGGCGCCGGCTTCCCGCCCGCGTACGCGCCACCGTTATACAGCACGCTCGAATAGTGCGCTAAAAACTTTCCGTTCGCGTCGACGGCCGTGCGCAGCGTGAGTCGCGCCGGGTGGCGGGTGCAGCCGATGGCAAGTTCCTCGGCGTACGTTTGCACGTAGCGCACCGGCCGGCCGGTGGCCTTGGCAAGAAAGTAGCACGGGCACTCGTCGATCGTCATGCCCTTCCCACCGAAATCGCCGCCGATGGCGGACGGCTCGATGACGATCGTTTCCGCCGGAATCCCGAGCGTGCGCGCCAGATTGTTGCGCATCCCGTAGGGCGCCTTGTTGGGGGTTTGGACGTGCACGGTGCCGTCCTCGTCGATCCAGACCAGCGTCGCGTGCGGTTCGATGTACCCGGTGTGCAGTTTCGGCGTGACGAAGCGGTGTTCGAAGACGCGGTGCGCGGAAGCGAAGGCCGCATCTAAGCCCGCCTCGTCCTTGACGATCCGGTTGACGCCTTGCACGTTCGGATGCGGAACGTTCAGCGGCGCCTTGCCGGCAAAGCCGGCGTGATAATATGATGGCCGTTCGGGATGCACCACGGGGGCGGCCGCGTCCATGGCTTCGAGCGGATCGAGCACCGGCGGCAACTCGTCGTACTCGACCTCGACGAGGCGCGCCGCTTCCGCCGCCGCCTCGCGCGTTTCGGCGGCGACCGCGGCGACCCGGTCGCCGATCATCCGCACGCGGTCCCAGGCCAGTACCGGCCAATCGAACATGTTGCGGCCCCACAAACGATGACCGATGTCAGCGGCGGTCAACACGGCGCGAACGCCGGGCACCGCTTTTGCCGCGGTCGTGTCGATGCGCACGATCTTCGCGTG
>DASYOE010000375.1:0-2789 GCA_036008105.1 Candidatus Lustribacter sp.
GCGCCGCCGTCAAGGGGTTGGTGGAGAAGAGCCGATGGAAGGGTTGACGCGGTGATCGAGACGACGGTTGCGATCGTCGGCGGCGGACCGGTCGGTCTGTTCCTGGCCGCCGAGCTGGGTCTGCGTAACGTGCCCGTCGTCGTGCTCAGCGAGCTCGACGGCACCGCGACGCATCCGAAGGCCAACACGCATACCGCGCGCTCGATGGAACTCTACCGCCGGCACGGTATCAGCGCCGAACTGCGCGCGCAGGGTCTGTCCAAGCACTACCGGACCGATGTCGCGTACTATACGCGGCTGCTCGGGCACGAACTGCACCGCGTTCCGCTGCCGGCTCCCGATGAGTCGATCGCCGAGACGCGCGAACTCGGGACCCGCTGGCCGACACCCGAACCGCAATTTCGTTCGAGTCAACTCGTGCTCGAACCCATTTTACTCGAGCGGGCGCGGCGTTATCCGAGCGTCGACGTGCGTTTCCGTCATCGCGTCCAGGCCATCGCCGAGCGCGGCGACGGCGTCGAGCTCGACGTCGAACTCGCCACGGGCACGCGCACGATGGCGCGCGCCGATTACGTCATCGGCTGCGACGGCGGCCGCAGCTTCGTGCGGCGCGAACTCGGCTTGCGCTTTGAAGGCGAGGTCGGGCTGTCGCTCGACTTCATGGGCGGCCGGATGCAGACCACCTATTTCCGCGCTCCCGGACTGCACGCGCGGTTACGTCATCCGCACGCGTGGCAGAATTGGTTTTTGTTGCCGGGATTGCGCGCCCTGATGCTGACGCTCGATGCCGACGATGATCGCTATCTGCTGCACTATCAGCTGCCGGCCGACGGCAGCACGGCCAAGAGTTTCCAGGAAGTCCTCGACGCGGTCGTGGGCGCACCCGTCACGGCCGAGGTGATCTCCCCGGCCGAATGGCGCGCTGGTGTAAGCCTCGTGGCCGAGCAATTTCGCGCCGGCCGGTGCTTCCTCGCCGGCGATGCGGCGCATCTGTTCACCCCGACGGGCGGCTTCGGCTTGAACACCGGGATTGAAGATGCATGCAATCTGGCGTGGAAGCTGGCGGCCGTCATCGCCGGCTGGGCTCCCGATGTTTTGCTCGATACGTACCAAGCCGAGCGGAAACCGGTTGCGGAACGCAATACGGCCTACGCGTTATCGTTGGCCCGTCACAACGGTGAGTGCCCCGTCGATCCGGCGATCGAAGACGACACGCCGGCCGGTACCGCGGCGCGTGCCGCCGCTCGCGCGCATCTCGAAGCGCATGCGCGGTGGGAGTACGACACGCCGGGCATTCAGCTCGGGGTCAGCTACCGCGGCTCGAGCATCGTCGTCGACGACGGCTCGCTCGCCGGGCCCGACTCACCGGTCGAATACGTGCCGAATGCCGCGCCGGGGAGCCGGCTGCCGCACGTGTGGCTGCCGGGCGGCGTCTCGCTCTACGATAAACTCGGCGCGGAGTTCACGTTGATCGGCCTCGGCGCCGGCGGCGCCGCGGCGTGGCGCGACGCCGCGGCCGCGAGCGGCGTGCCGCTCACCATTCTCGATCTTGCGGAATCCAGGGAGTTGCGCGCGCTCGTGCAAGCCGACTGGGTTCTCGTGCGTCCGGATGGACACATCGCCTGGCGCGGCGATGCGGCCGAGCCGGGCGCAATCCTCGCCATCGTGACCGCCCATATCCCCGAACGCATTCCAGAGACCGCCTGAGGGCAAGGAGAGCACCGACGTGACCGCAGCAGCCGGAAAGAAAACCGCCCCCAATCTCAAGTTCAGCCACATGGGCCTGAGCGTCAACGACATCGCGAAGATGGAGAAGTTCTACACCCGCGCGCTCGGCTTTACGGTGACCGACCGCGGCGAGGCCGCCGGAATGCAGTTGGTTTTCCTCTCGCGCGATCCGTTCGATCACCATCAGATCGTGTTGGCCACCGGCCGGCCCGATGAGATGCCGGCGAATACGGCCCACCCGCAGTTCGGCCCCAGCATCAACCAGATCTCGTTCAAGTTGGGAACGCTCGACGACTTGCGCGACGTCCACGAACGGCTGCAAGCCGAAGGCGGGACGGATATCTTTCCGGCCAATCACGGGATCGCGTGGAGCATCTACGCGCACGATCCCGAGGGGAACAATCTCGAGTTCTTCGTCGACACCGAATGGTATATCAAACAGCCCTTTCTGATTCCGCTCGATCTCTCGAAGAGCGAAGCGGAACTGACCAAAGAAACCAAAGCGATGTGCGAAGAGAGCGAAGGCTACGAGCCCTACGACGACTGGCGCGCGCGCATCGCCAAGCAGATGACCGCGTTCGTCGATCCGGCCGCAAAGCCGTAACCGCGCATGACGACCGTTGCCGCAGGCAGCCAGGTATTGAACACCAGCGACTACACGATCACGGGCCGGCAGCGGCTGGCGAATCGGGATGCGGCCGCCGACACGCCGTTGATCGTAGCGATTCCCGGCGGTACGTACACCTCGGTGTACTTCGACGTTCCGGGGCATTCGCTACTCGACCGCGCGGCGGCGTTGGGCATCGCCGTGCTGGCGTTGGACCGCCCCGGGTACGCCGGGAGCACGCCGTTTGCGCCGGCCGATGCGACGATCGCGCGCAACGCCGAACGGCTCGATGAGGCCATCGGTAAGATTTGGCAGGCCGCCGGCAGCAGCGCGCGCGGCATCGTGCTCATCGGACATTCGATCGGCGGCGCGATTACGGTCGAGATCGCTTCGCACCGGCCGGCGTGGCCGTTGCTTGGGATCGCGGTATCCGGCGTCGGACTCACGACGCCGC
>DASYOE010000376.1:0-2702 GCA_036008105.1 Candidatus Lustribacter sp.
TGATCGGTGCGATCCATGTGAACCTTGATCGCGTCTTCGAGAATTGCGGCCGACTCGGCTTGGTGCGCGTTCGCCCATTTCCCAGCTTGATACATGGACTTTGCGAAAGCCGCGGCCAGTTTCGGGTTCGCTTGCGCCCACGGGGCCATCGCGAACCAGCCGCCGAGTAAGAACTCGGGCGCGATCGCGGCGTACACGTCGGCCACCTGACGGAAGTGCTTCGTGTCGAGCGCGGCTTGCAGTTGCGGTTGCGTTTCCAGTGCCGCATCGACGCGATGCGCATCGACGGCTTCGGCCATCGCCGAGAACGGCATATCGATGTATTTCACCGACTTCGGATCGACGCCGTTCTTGTCGAGCCAGTTGTCGATGCCGATCTCCTGAATGCCGCGCAGTCCGTTGATTGCGATCGTCTTGCCGGGCAAATCCTTGGCCGTGTGGATCGGCGAGTCGGCCGTGACGATCATGCCCGACTCATTGGCTTGCACGCGATACATGTTGGCGCCGGCGACGATCACCACTGGGATGCTCCGTTCGTGCGCCTGCGATAGCGACACGACGTTTGACTGACCGATGTCGGCGGCGCCGCCGATCACGGCCGAGGTCACGGCCGAACCGTTCGCGAGTCCCGTGATCTGGACGTCGAGCCCGTTGTCTTTGAAGATGCCCAGTTTTTGCGCGTAGTAGACTTCCGAGCCGGCATCCGCCGGAACGGTCGCGACGCGAATCGTTTGCAACGGGACGTCGGCGGCGGACGCGGCGTGGAACGTGAGGGCGAGCAGCGCCCCGGTCAACAGCACGGCAGTACGGCGCAGGAGATGAACCATGGCCGGGGTTTGTGGGCACACGGGTCCGGCCACCTTCGCGCGGAACGACCCGGCGTGGAATACCGCGTCCTTGGCCGCACCGAACTGCGCGTTTCGCGCCTGGGATTCGGCTGCGGCAATCTCGGCGGTTTGATGGTGCGCGGCACGCCGGCCGATCAAGAGCGCGCCGTCGCCCGCGCCCTCGAGCTCGGCATCACCTATTTCGACACCGCGCCGATGTACGGGAACGGCGAGTCGGAAACCAATCTCGGCCGCGTGCTCGCGACCCTGCGTCCCGACATCGTGCTCGCCACCAAAGCACCGGCCGATCCCGAGCGGCGCGGTCACCTGCGCGAAGCGATCGTAGAATCGGCCGAGGCGAGCTTGCGCCGGTTGCGCCGCGAGCGGGTCGACGTATTTCAACTGCACACCGCGGTGACGTTGGCCGGCGGCAACAACACGCTCGACGTGCGAGCCGTCACCGAGGAAGTCATTCCGGCCTTCGAGGCGTTGCGCCAAGCGGGCAAGATCGGTTTCTACGGCTTCTCCGGAACCGGCGACGCGGCCGCGCTGCCGCAGCTCATCGCGACCGGCGCGTTCGACCTCTTCCAATGCATCTACAACATCCTCAACCCGAGCGCCGGCGCCGCGCCCTTCGCGCACGTCGGTGCCGACTACGCGAACGTACTCGCGCGCGCCACGGAACAGGGCATGGGTGCGGTCGGCATTCGCGTGCTTGCCGGCGGTGCGCTCAGCAGCATTGCGGAGCGGCACCCAATCAGTTCGCAGCGCGTCGTGCCGATGGGCACCAGCGCCGATTACGCGGGCGACGTCGCGCAGGCGCGCCGACTGCAGCCGCTCGTGACCGAAGGCCTGGTTGGAAGTTTGCCCGAGGCGGCGCTGCGCTTCGCGATCTCGCATCCCGCGATTTCGTCGGCCCTTGTCGGTTTTTCGGACAACGCGCAAATCGAAGCCGCGGCCACGGCCGAAAAGAACGGTCCGTTACCGCCCGCGACACTGCAGCGCATCGCCGACTTGCTGCCGGCGTAACGGAATACTTTTCGCGCCAAGCGGGCACGTGCGTCGGCGTGTGCCCGTTTGTGTTTGGCGCTGCTTACGTCCGCGCTGTTCCTGTGCGCGTGCGGCGGTGGCGGCAGTGCTCCGGCAACACCGCCGGCGCCGGCGGCGCCAAGCGCAAGCACCCCGGCCGACGTTACCGGCAACGTTGTCGATGATGTAACGGGCCAACCTATTACCGGCGCCACGGTCTATATCAGTGAGGCTGCGGCGATCGCGGGGCCATCGGCTACCACCGCCGGCGACGGGTCGTTCGACGTGAAGAACGTCGCGCCATCAAGTTGGACGGTGAACTTCGCCTACGCAGGCGCCGGCTATCCCGTGTTCGCCGACGCGCAGTGGGTGAACGTCTTCCCGGCCGACGGGCACGCAGCGTTTCATGCGCTGCGCTCGATCGCACCGAGCGGTACGACCCGGCTCGGCACGCTCACGCTCGCGCTGCCATCCGCAACCGACACGGCGTGGCTCGCCCAAATCAACGCCGATCGCGCGACGGGCACGCCGCCGGTGAACGCTCCGCTCATCTTCGACAGCATCACGCTGCAAACCGCACGCTACTGGGCGCAGCAAATGCTGCTCGGCGGCTTCTTCGCTCACACCTGCCCAGCCGCGCCGACAACGTGCGTTGCGTTCTCGCTCTACGAAACGCAGAACGGCTCGCCGCCGTCTTCGCAAAACATCTACGAGCAAACGACCGGCGGCGCGTGGCAATCCGCCGAGGCCGCCTTCATCGCCGAGGCGGCGAACTGCCCCGGCGGCGACTGGCAAACGTGCACGTTCGGCGAGACGACCGGCCACTACATCAACATCATGGCCGCA
>DASYOE010000377.1:0-2423 GCA_036008105.1 Candidatus Lustribacter sp.
CGCGCGCGCTGGCCGGCGATCCGGACGTCCTGGCGGTGACGGTCGCGCACTGCGTTGCCGCGAAGGCACGTGTCGTTGCCGGCGACGAGCGTGAAACGGACGACAGCGGGGCCGGCGGGCGCGCGATTCTCAATTTCGGACACACCGTCGGACACGCGCTCGAGAAGACGTGCGGGTACGGCGCGCTGCGCCACGGCGAAGCGATCGCGCTCGGCATGCGCGCGGCGCTAGCGCTCTCGCGCGAGCGCGGCCTCGATCCTGGCCTGGCCGATCGCATCGAAGCGCTGGTGCGCGCGATTCCGGCGCCGCGGCCCGACGCCCCGCCGGATGCGATCATCCGAGCGACCGCTTCGGATAAGAAGCGTAAAGCCGGCAAGGTGCGGTTCATCTTGATCCGCGGCGTCGCCGATCCGTACATCGTCGACGACGTCAACGAAGCGTCGGTGCGCGCGGCGCTCACCGCCCTCGCATGACGATCTTCGTCGTCCACGGACCCAACCTCAACCTGTTGGGCGAGCGCGAGCCCGCCGTCTACGGAACGTTGACACTCGACGAGCTCAACGCCAAGATTCGCGCGCACGGCCGCAGCCGCGGCTGCGAGGTGCGCACGTATCAGTCCAATCACGAAGGCCGGCTGCTCGATGCGCTGCAGCGCGCGCGCAGCTGGGCGAACGGGGTCGTCATCAACCCCGGCGCCTACGGTCACACGTC
This sequence comes from Candidatus Lustribacter sp., assembly GCA_036008105.1. Lineage (GTDB taxonomy): Bacteria > Vulcanimicrobiota > Vulcanimicrobiia > Vulcanimicrobiales > Vulcanimicrobiaceae > Lustribacter. The sequence continues at coordinate 712 of DASYOE010000377.1, forward strand.
GTACGCGCTGCGCGACTGCATCGCCGGCATCAACCTGCCTACCGTGGAGGTACATTTGAGCGACGTCGAGGCGCGCGAACCGTTTCGCCGCATCTCGACGATCGCCGACGTCTGCATCGGCAAGATCTCCGGCCGGGGCCCGCAATCCTATCTCGACGGAATCGACTTGCTCATCTCGATGACACCCCAGGCGTCGCCGGTCTGACGAATGTAGGCGATGTCGCGCCGTGACACTTCGATGAAGCCGGCCTTTTCGTAAAGGCGGCGCGCGGCGGTGTTGTGGGGGAAGACGCCCAGCGCGATCTTTTCGATGGCCTGCGATCGGGCCCACATGACCGCGGCGTCGACCAGCAGCCGGCCGGTGCCGCGGGCGCGGAATCCGTCGGCGATCAGCATGCCGAGGCCGTGGGCGGATTCTTGCGGGGTGAGGCGCAGGGTGCCGATGAGCTCGCCGTTCGACTCGGCGACGAGCGTGAGGTACGCTGCGTCGTTCATCGTACGCGCGTAGTTGTCGCGAATGCGCCGCCGGTCGAAGCCGGGTTCGGTGCCGAGCCACAAACGCTCGTCGACGACGCGCGCGAACAGCTCGACGAGCGCCTCGATATCGGCAGCGACGGCATGCCGGAGCGCGACGTGCGGGCCGTCGCTGCGCCGCAGACGCAGGTTGCGCGGGTCGGCATTGTCGACGACGGTGAACGCCAGGCGCTCGAGCAAGCGCAGCGAGGGAACGTTGCGTTCGTCGACGATCGCTTCGACGCGCGCGGTGGGGAAACGCGTACTCAGAAACGCGAGCATCGTGCGCGTCGCGTCGGTCGCGTACCCGCGGCCCCACGATGCGCGGCCCAACGCATACGCGATCGCGATCCGCGTCTCGTCCGCGCGGACGGAGGCTTCGACGAAACCGATCGCGTCCGCGCCGGCCCGCACGGCCCAGTTCAGCCACCACTCGCGCCCATCCGGCGAGGCGCGGCGTTCGAGCCGGCGATAGCGGGCCCGCAGCCCCTCGAGCGAGTCCGGTACCGGGGTGTCGGCATACGTCCAAAGCGAGGGGTCGGCCAACGGCACGATCAGCTCGTCGGCATGGTCGGCCACGAGCGGTTCCAGCGCGACCGTAATGCCGCGCAGCGGCGGGCATTCCGAGTCAACCTTCACGGGGACCATATGCGTTATACTAGATGACCATGGCCTATCTCCGCGAGATCATCACCGAAGGACACCCCACCTTGCGCAAGGTTGCGAAGCGGGTGACCGTGGCTGAGATCGCCGACCCGATCTTCCAGCAGGTGATCGACGACATGTTCGAGACGATGTACGCTGCCCCGGGGATTGGTTTGGCTGCGCCGCAGGTCAATATTAGCAAGCGCTTGTTTACCGTCGATCTTCAAGACGACGAATCCGAACACGGACCCTTGGTCGTGATCAACCCGAAGTTCACGGTCACCGAAGGCGAGATCGAAGCGATCGAAGGCTGTCTCTCCGTGCCCGGCATGGTCGGCGACATGAAGCGTTTCGAACGCGTCGTGTGCACCGGCCTCGACCGGCACGGCAAGAAGATCGCGCTCGACGGCACCGGGCTGTTCGCGCGCTGCTTGCAGCACGAGATGGACCACCTCAACGGCATCCTCTACATCGACACGGCCCAGAACATTCGGCCCGCCGTAACCGATGAGGAGAAGCAGGCGGAAGCCGAAGCGGCGTTAGCAGGCTGAAGG
>DASYOE010000378.1:0-2645 GCA_036008105.1 Candidatus Lustribacter sp.
GTCACCGGGATGCCGTACGCGCGTTGGAAATCCGAGGTGAGCGCGTTGCGAACCGGATCGAGCGGGGGGCCATCTACGACGACGGAACCTTCGGCCTTCGCGGCGCTCACGAGCGCAGCGAAGGCGTCGGCTTGGGCGCTCGCGTTTCGCGCGCCACCGAGCGGCAGCACGCACAGCAGCAACGTCAGGAGGACGAACGTCCGGTGCCACATGGAGTCGGCCGATTCTCCCGCTGCAAGGGAGCACCTTTGCCCCGGAAAGAACCCTCGCCCTATGGCAAGCTTAGTAGTTGGAACCGCCGACGGTGTGGTGATTCTCGACGAAGACGGCAGCGGCACGTGGAACGTCGCGGCGCGCCTGCTCCCGGGCGCCGAAGTGAACAACCTCGTCGCGGAAGCGTCGGGTACGGTGCTCGCGTCGAGCCGTGAGTCCGGGCTCGTGCGGATCGACGTCGAGCGCGCAACCGCGACCCCGTTGGGCGCGGGCACGTTGCCGCAAGCCGTTCGTTCGATTGCGATTTCGCCCGCCGATCCGGCCGTGATCTACGCCGGCACCGAGCCCGCGGCGCTCTTTTGCAGCCGGGACGGCGGCGCGACGTGGAGCGAAGATGCGCAAGTTGCCGGAATGCGCGAAGCGCGCAAGTGGCAATACCCGGGCAACGTCAAGCCGCACATCCGCAACATCGTCATCGATCGCGAGGATCCGCAGCTCATCTTCGCGGCCGTGCAGATCGGCGGCGTGTTGCGAACCGAAGACGGCGGCGCGCACTGGGAAGACCTCACGGTCGACATCGATCCCGACGTGCACAAGATCGTGCAGCATCCGACGGCGCCGAACGTGTTCTTCGCCGTGACCGGCGGCGGCGGCGAGTATCCGCATCCGACGCCCGCGCATCGACTGAAGCCGCCGTACCCGCACGGCCGTCCGCTCTACAAGAGCACGGACCGCGGCAAGACCTGGAACAGCATGAGCGACGACGTCCCGCAATCGTACGGCGTTCCGCTCGCCGTGACGGCGGGCGAGCGTCCGATGCTGCTGGCCGGCGTTGCGTACGGCGTGCCGCCGCGCTGGGCCGCGCGTGAAGATCGGGCCGGCGCGCAAGTGATCGTCAGCGCCGACGAAGGCGCGAGTTGGGCGCCGGTTTCGGATGGTTTGCCGGCACCGTCTCGCAGCATGATCGAAACGATCGAGGTTGATAGCCGCCGCAACCGGATCTACGTTGGAACCAGCGGCGATGGGCGCGACTGGGCCGAAGGCGGCGATTCCGCCCCCTGTCCCGGTGCGATTTACTACTCGCGCGACGTCACGCGCGGGTGGGCGCAGGTCCCGGTCGCGTTGCCGGAAGTCTTGGCCCTCTGCCCGCGTTAGGGTTTACGCCGGGGTGACCCGGTGCGCGACCACGTCGTCGTGCTTGTATTTCCAGTCGACCATATCGTTGAGCAGCACCGTTCCGCGCAGACCGGCGCCGGGGATCCCGCACTCGACGCACTCGGCCGCCGCTTGTTCCTCGCCTTTCTGTCCTGACGTGAGCGACGTTGCCCATTGGGCTTTCGTCGCCGCGTCGGGCTTCGCGATGTGGTCCAGCACCCAGCGTTCGAATGCGAGATATCCGGGCAGTTCGGCGTTGATGTAGGCGACCGTCGCCGCAAGATCGAGGCCGATCGTGTCGGCGCACTTCTTGTCGAAACCGCAGACGAGCCCCGACTTCCATTCAGGATGCAACGCGCCGACCGCGTTCAGCGTCGCCTTCATCCAAAGCCGCGGAAGATGCGGGATGCCGGCAAGCCCGACTTGTCCCGAGCTGACCATCGGCACGAGCGGCTCGATATGCTCCGCCCGGTGCGCGACGATCTCGCCGTGGATGACGTCCCAATCGTCGAGATCGAGCAACAGCGCGCTGTTGCGCAGGCTCGCGTCCGCGATGCCGAGCCGCGTGCGGAGGATCGCCGAGGGTTCTTCCGGCCGCTCGTACGTTTCGATGCCGGTGTTGTGCGCGGCGATCGCGTCCGGCTTCAGCGTCCGCGCGTTCGCTCGAACGTACTCCTCGGTTTGCGGATACGTCGGCATCGTCGCCAGAAATGTGAAGAAGGCGTCGGGATCGAGCCCGAGATCCTCGACGACGCGATGATTGAAGCCCTTGTCGTTGTCGAAGTAGCCTTCCCAGAGCACGCCGGCGGCGGAATAGACGCTTTTGAGCCAGGTCCGCGGCAGCATCTTGACGCCCAGGGGACCGGCCACCGTCGGGCCGATCAAGGGGATGAGTTTTTCCATCCGATACATCGTTGCAATCCTCCGGCGACTCCCTTCGCTCCCCAAGGGCGGAGGTCTTTGGCTTCATATCTGAAAGTCGCCGAACGTGAACGTGATGAACCGCCGGGCGGCGCTTTCGACGCCCGCGAAATGATCGTCGCGTAAGGGGCCTTACAGTCGGCGGTGCTGCCGGCTGGCAGAATTCATGTATCCCCTCGTTTGGAGTTTACATGAACGTCTTCGCACTCGTCAGAATGTCCGCCGCCCTCGTCGTCCTACCCGCCCTCGCGCTCGCTCAGACGCCGGCTCCCAAGCCGATGGCGACGCACCACGCTATGAGCAGCTCGATGAGCAAAAGCGCGATGAGCCATTCGATGGCTCACGCTTCGCCCAAA
>DASYOE010000379.1:0-4950 GCA_036008105.1 Candidatus Lustribacter sp.
AGCGCACTACTACAACGCGAAGAACACCTCGCTGCTCGCGCTCGGGCTCCAGCCGCATTTGCTCGACGACGGGACGATCGGCGCGATGCTCGATCTCACCGAGCGCCACCGCGATCGCGTCGACCTCGCCCAGATCGCCCCGAACGTCCAATGGGCGCCCGGAGCGCAAGGCCGGAAGGCGTCGAGCCTGCATGCACCGGCACCGATCGTCCCGCCCGAGCCGACCGACCTGACGCCTCTGCGTCGATGACCCTCGCTGCCCTCGCGTGCGAGCCCGCGACGGCGTTGCAAGCGCTGAACCGGGCGGTCGAGTTGCGCCGCGCCGGAACGCACTTCGCGCTGACCATCACCCTGGAAGACGTGCGCGTCGCGCGCGTGCGCGACTTCGTGCGCGAGCAGTGCGCGAAATACGCCACCTGGGACGAGGTCCGGCTGCTGTTCGACGGGTTCGGCCCGACGGTCGCCGGCGAACGCACGACGGTCACGCCGGACGAGCGCACCAACCTGATCGAGACGATGCGTTTGGCGGACGCGGTCACGGTCGGGTCGTGGACCGAGCACGGCCGTTTGGTTGACGCCCTCGGCACATTGCCGTGCGAGGTCGAGATCGTGATCGGCGACGATCCCGCCGTTCCGCCCGACGTTGAAGGCGGGCGCACCGACGTCGTCGTGTTCGCGCCGCAGGATCGGGCCGACGAACTCGGCCACTTCGTGACCGCCCTCGGCGATCTCGAGGTCCCGGTAACGGTGATCGCCCGCGACGCGCCGTCCATCGCCGGACGCGTCCGCTTCGAAGTGCCGAAACGCACCGCCGCCGCGCTCGGACGCGCGCGCCTCATCGTCGACGCGAGCCGCAACGATCCGGCCGCCGCGCTCGCGCTGGCCAAACTGGGCCGTCCGCTGATCGTGTCCTCGGCCGGCGGCGCGCGGGAAGTGCTCCACGGCGCGGGCGTCTACGATCCGTGGTACCGGCGCAGCATCCTCACCGCCGTGGCCGGCGGGCTCGCGGCCGCACCGCCCACCGTTCGTGCACGCGCGTGGAGCGAGCGGCCGCGTCAGCGCAAACGCCCGGTGTTCGCCGCCAGCGCGCCGCTGGTGTCGGTGGTGGTCGCGACGCACAACCGGCCGGTGTTGCTCGCCGAAACGCTCGCCGCGATCGAACGCCAGACGTATCCGAACCTCGAGATCGTGGTCGTCAACGACGCCGGCACCGACGTGCGCGACGTGGTCGCGCGCTTTCCGCGCGCGCGGCTGCACGATCAGCCGCGGAACCGCGGACCGGCCGCAGCGCGCAACCGCGGCCTCGCCGACGCGCGCGGCGCGTTCGCGATTCTGTTCGACGACGACGACGAGATGTTTCCCGACCACATCGCGGCGCTCGCCAACGCGCTGCTCGTCAGCGGGCTCGACGTCGCGTACGGGCAGATGATCAACGCGTTCGTCTCACCGGCCGGTGAAGACCGCTGGACGATCGACGGCTTCGCCGGCCACGACGCGCTGCTCGACCACGCCGACATTCAGTGGGCCGGCGCGCTCGCCACGACCGCGGTGATGTTTCGCCGCAAGCTCGTCGAACGCGTCGGCACCGTCGACGAGTCGCTCGTCGCCGCTGAAGACTACGAGTTCTGGTACCGGCTCGCGGAGGGCCGCGAGTGGGCGCGCGTCGGTGAAGTCACGTCGATGTACTTCGTGCGCCGCGACGGCTCGAACCGGTCGCGCACCGGCGCGCGCCGCTACTTTGTTGCCCACCAGGCGATTTACGGCAAGCATCCATCCCCACGTCCGCTGGTGGCCGCCGGCCGCCACGCGATGCTCGAACTGTTCGAACAAACCGCCGCGCCCGAAGCCTGAACGTTCGGCGTTCACGTTACGGGGCCGAACGGCTGGGTACACGCGGAGAACGATGATAGAGTACCGGGCAAGCCATCCCTGCGGGTTTGGTTCCGTCCGGCAAGCGAGGCACGCGTTGTTTGCGTTTGCCGAACGGTGCGGTTTCCGCGACACGCCTCTATTAGATGTTGAAAGCGCGGCCGGTGAGGCGCTCGCGAATGCGGCCGAACACGGTGACGGCGAGGGCCGCTCGGGCTTCGACGTTTCCGCCAGCTTCGATGGGGAGCAACTCGTCATCGATATCAAAGATCACGGGACGGGGTTCGACTGCGCCGAGGCGCTCGCGAGCCCGCCGCCCGACGGCAGCGGCGATCGCGGATTCGGCATCTTTCTCATGCGCCGCCTGATGGACGACGTGATCTACAGCGAAGCCGGCTCGCGCATTCAACTCGTCAAGCGGTTGGCCGCGCCGACGCCGGCTATTTCTTTTCGCTGAAGGGCGCGTGCCCCCACGTGTTGTCGTAGTCGCGCTGTTGCGACGCCGGCAGAAACTCTTCGAGCTTGCGAATCCGGTCGTTATCGATGAGGTTCCTGAAGGCGGCGCGGCCCCACTTGCTCGCGCCCGAGCGCGTTGCATACTCGGCGAGCGCCGGCGTGCCGCGTTCGTAGAAGTCGTTGAGCAGTTCCCACGCGCCCTGTAAACCGGAGGTCGCCGTCAACGTTGGATACAGCGCGATGCGCAGGCCGAGCTCGCCGTACTCTTCGATCGTCGGCGCGGCTTCGACCGTGCCGCCCCAGATCGCCAGCACCGGGCCCGGAACCTCACGGCACACGATGCGCAGCTCTTCGCGCGTTTGCACCGAGTTGAGCCAGACCAGGTCGGCGCCGCCGTCGCGCACGTAGGCGACGCAGCGTTCGAGCGTCGATTCGAACGTGCCGCCCTCGGCGCCGAGTTCGTCGCAGCGCGCGCAGATCACGAACGACGGATCGATTTCATCGCGGGCTTGGACCGCGGCCCGAATCTTACCCAGCGCCTCATCGAGCGGGATGCAGCGCCGTCCGGCCAGCGTGCCGGATTTCTTCGGCGCTTCCTGATCCTCGATCTGCAAGCCGGCGACGCCCGAGCGAATCAATTCACCGACCGTGTAGTGCACGTTGACCGCGTTTCCGAACCCGGTGTCGGCGTCGACCAGGATCGGGATCGACGTGCGCGCCGCGATATGCCGCACGTGGTCGGCGATGTCGCGCAAGCCGATGATGCCGTTGTCGGGCACGCCGAGCAGAAAGGCCGACATCTGCGACCCCGCCACGAAGAAACACTCGAACCCGATCTCCTCGCACATGCGTGCGTAGAGCGGGCTGAAGCCGCCCGGCATGACGGTCACGGTGGGCCGGGCGAGGATTTCGCGAAACGCGAGGCGCGCGGAGCGCGGGTCGTTAGGATTCACGGTTCTACCTTCGTTCGAAAAGATGGCGCAGAGCTAGAGCGATTGCACGTAGGCGGCGACGTCGGCGACGTCGCGTTCGGAGAGCGGGTAGGGAAACAGTTTCGGCATCGGCGGATCGGGCTGTTTGATCCAAGCGACCGTTTGATCGTAGGTGCGTTTCTTCTTCTCGCCCGCCAGCGGCGGGCCGACGCCGCCGCCAACCGATCCGTTCGCGGCGTGGCACACGGTGCAGTTCCGGCGGAACACCGCTTCGCCGCGCACGACGTCGCCGGGCGGAACCGGGGTCGCCGCGGTTGCGCTCGTCGTGGTCTGCGCCGTTTGGTGCGCGCAGCCTGCCGCGAGCAACAGCACAACGAGAATGATCGCCGGCGATCGCCCAGGCATGCACGCTTCATTTATCCAAGCCGCACACGTGACCTACCGCGGGTACCTTCGGTTGATGGATGCTGCAATGCGCGCTCGCACGCCGTCGGCGGCGATTCGTTTTGACGGCGTCCGCACGACGTGGACGCTCGGCCGGCACCAGGTACGCGCCAGCGCGACCGACGACGCGTCGGTGCGCTTCGAACTCGTCACCGTCACCGACAAGGATACAAAGGTCGGAAGCTACTCGGGCACGATCGGCTCGACCCCGCAAGAGGTCGCGCAATTCTTGCTCTACTTTCTCGAGACCGGCAAGCCGTGGCATCAGGGGCTCGCCAAAAAGGGCCTAGGTTGATGGCGTCCGGTCCGCTCCCAACCTATTTCATCCCGCACGGCGGCGGGCCGTGGCCGTTCATGCCGGAACGCGCGGCAACGCTCGAATCGCTCACCGCGTTTCTGCGCGGGTTGCTGACCGATGCCGGCACCACACCGCGCGCGATCGTGGTGATCTCGGGCCACTGGGAAGAGCCGCAACCGACGGTCAGCTCGCGGCCGGACTACTCGATGCTCTACGACTACTACGGCTTTCCCCCGCATACGTACGAATTGCAGTACCCGGCGCCGGGTTCACCGCCGGTTGCGGCCCAGGTCACCGACTCGCTCGCCGCCGCCGGGATTCCCGCCCAAACGGAACACACGCGCGGCTACGATCACGGCGTGTTCGTGCCGTTCATGCTCGTCGCGCCCGAGGCGACGATTCCGATCGTTCCGCTGTCGCTGATCGAGGGGCTCGACCCCGCGCGACACATCGAACTCGGTCGGGCCCTCGCGCCGCTGCGCAACGACGGCGTGCTGATCGTCGGCAGCGGGATGAGCTTTCACAACCTGCGCGCGCTCTACGGCGGCGCCGACGTGCTGGCGCGTTCGAACCGCTTCGATACCTGGTTGAACGATGCGGCCACCGGCGACCCGGCTACGCGTGAGGAGCGGCTGACCGCGTGGGCGGCAGCGCCCGAAGCGCGCTTCGCCCACCCGCGCGAAGAGCATCTGCTCCCGCTGATGGTTGCGGCCGGCGCAGCCGCCGGCGAACGCGGCCGCACCGTCTATCGCAACGACATCATGGGCGCAGCCACGTCCGGTTTCCGCTTTGGGTGACGCATAGCGAACCACCGCGGTCGGCACGATTCTTGGCTGAGCCGTGGGGCGACGCTGCGTTGTCGAGCCGGGGCGTCTGGGACGCTGCGAAGGCAGGATGCCGAGAGCAGCGTCACAGCCGAGTCGGGATTTTCCCACGATGGGAAAATCACGA
>DASYOE010000380.1:0-8939 GCA_036008105.1 Candidatus Lustribacter sp.
ATGTCCGCCGCCCTCGTCGTCCTACCCGCCCTCGCGCTCGCTCAGACGCCGGCTCCCAAGCCGATGGCGACGCACCACGCTATGAGCAGCTCGATGAGCAAAAGCGCGATGAGCCATTCGATGGCTCACGCTTCGCCCAAACCCATGCACAGCCCGATGAGCCATAGCATGATGTCGCACGACTCGATGATGAGCCACGCCTCACCGAAGCCGTAGGCCGCGTCAGTTAGACGTGTTCGTCTTCCTCGGGTTGGTTCACGTCGCGCTGCTCGTCGTTCTGCCCGACCTCGCCGTACACGGCGTTCGCGTCCCCGATCTCGCGTAAACGCCGCGCGCGTTCGTCGGCGGTCGGTTCGGGTTTGGGCTCGTCTTTGCTGGACATACGCGCTCCTATTACTTGTAGAGGCTGTCGATATACCCACTTTGATCGAGCGCCCGCACGAAACTGTCGTCGTAGAAATACTCGGGTGGGTGAATCTGCAGCTCGCGGTAGCGGTACACCGCCATCACTTCTTTGACCCCGTCGACCGCCGGGTACGGTTTGCGCGGCAGGTCGGCGATGTTCCGGTAGATGCGCTCTTGCTGTTCGGGGTCGGTGATATTGTACCACTTCGCCAGCGACGCGAAGGCGACGGCCTTGTTCGTTTTCACGAGCGCCAGCGCGTCGACGGTCGCTTTTACGAAACGCGCCGCGATGTCGCGGTGATCGCGAAGCCACGTGCGCTCGGCGTTGATCCCCGAACCGGCCAGCGGGATATGGTAGGTGGAGAGGTCGAGCAGATCGCGGTAGCCGAGCTTGCTCGCCATCGCTTGCAGGATCTCGTCGCCGACGAAGGCGTCCTCGCGGCCCTTGGCCAGCACGTCGTACGCCGTGCCGTCGGCCATCAGCGAGATGTCGCGGTCGGGATTCCAGCCCATCTTCTGCGCGAACACGATCGCCATCAGGTGCGTGATCGCGCCGTACTCCGTGTACCCGAGCCGTTTGCCTTTGAGCTGCTCGGGCGATGTGATGTCGCTGCGGCTGATGATGTGGAAACGCGCGGTGTTATCGGTGGTGGCGATGATGACCCGATCGCTTGCGAGCGCGCTCGTCGTCATCTGGACGATGCGGGGCGCGCCACCCTCGATCGTGATCGGAACGTCGTCGCCGGTCGCGGCGCGAATAAACTGTGGCGGAACGATCACGCCGCTGCGGCGCACGACCTCGGCGGCGCGCGGCGAGATGAACTGCTGGACCGCGAGGCCGTCCTTCGCGTAGACGCCGGCGTCGGCCGCGACCAGAAAGATCAGCTTGGTCAGCGAGACGTCGCCGAGGCCGACCTCCAGTGGGATGAGCGGCGTCTGCGCCCGGGCCGCCGTCGATGGACCTAGGACGAGGCTGGCGAGCACGAGCAGCGCCAGAACGCGGAGACGTTTCATTTCTTCTCGCTGTAGTAGCGGACTTCGAACGTCACGCAGCCTTCGTCGCTGCGCCACGGCCCGTGGCGCATGCCCGGCGGACGGCACGCGTATTCGCCGGCCTTGAACGTTTGCTTCAACTCGAGATCGGTGAACGAGCCCTGCAAGATGTAGACCTCCTCCCAAAAGTCGTGCACTTGCACGCCGTTCGGGCTGGTGTCGCAGCCGGGCGGGAAGTTGAGGATGCGGGTCGCGACGTTGGCATTCGGATCCTTGGCCAAGATGCGTTCGGTCATGCCGACGTCCGCGCCGGCGACCTTCGTCCAGCCGACCTGCGTGACCGGGAAAAATTCGTGCTCGGGTTTAGCCATCGTTCTCCACCGAATAGTCGAGGGTTAGCGCCGTCGCAAGCGGCCCGCCGTCGATGCGCGCCGAGAAGTTCCGGCCGAAACGGAAACCGTGTGTCAACAGCGGCACCGTTCCGCAGGACAGCACGAAGCGCGTGCACGGCTTGCGGCGCCGGAACTCGGCCAACAGCGTCGCCAGCGGTGCGATCTGCGCGAACGTTCCGCGTTGATAGGCTTCGCCGTCCATCGTGCTTGCAAGCGCGACCGCGTCGAACGTGCCGTCCAGCGTTGCGACGCGGAAGACGGAGCGGCCGATCGGCTTCGGACAGATGCGCTTGCTCTTGGCGATGTCTTCGCGTTCCACATCGCGGGCCGTGTGATCGCTGCCGATGCCGAGATAGAGCGCGTCGCCGTTGCCGATCAAAACCGGTTCGACCTCGCCGCACGTCTGCGCCGTCGGTACGCGAATGCGCTCCGCTTGGGTGAGGATCGAGAGCGGCATCTCGTACCACATCGGAACCTCGGGCGGCGGCGCGATGCCTTCGTGCGCGAGTTCGTCGATGTGTTTCTGCACCGAGGCGCGATCGCGTCCCGTGTAGCCGGCAATGATGAATATCTCCGGGTCGAGCTCGATGCGCTCACCCTGCTGGTCGGTAAACGTCAGCATCAGCGCGCCGCCGTCGCGAGATCGGGTTCGCCGAGCATCGCGGCGCGAATTTCGGGGCTGGGTGGTCCGGCGGTGTTCCACAGATCCATCGCGGCCGGCGTGCGGCCGTGAACCTGCACCTGCCACGACGCTTCGTCGTCGATCCGTTCGCCGTCGGCGATGTACTCGACGACGTAGCCCGACGGCTCGACGAAGTAGTTGAAGACTTGTTTCCCGGGCGCGTGCCGGCCGGTGCCCCAACTCAATTGCGTCCCGTGCGAGCGCACGCGCCCTTGGGCGCGGAACAGCTCGTCGATCGACGGTAGCTCCCACGACGTGTGGTTGTACGATGCATGCGGTGCCGCGTTGAACGCGACCGAATGATGTTCGGGATTGCAGCGCAGGAACGACATCACGTGCTCGCTCCAATCCGACACGCGAAAACCGAGCAGCGTGGTGAAGAAGTCGGTCATCCGGTCGAGCTGCGGCGTGTTCAGCACGATGTGCGAGAGAAACGCCGGCTTCGCGAGTTGCGGGCTGGGGCCGGGCAGCGTCACCCCGGCCGAAAGTTCGATGCAGCGTCCGTCGGGATCGCGCAGCCGCAGGCCGTACCCGCCGCCGGGTCCCGCGATCGCGCCCGGTTTCTGCACGATCTCGATCCCGGCCGCTTCGAGTTCGCGCGCCGCCGCATCGACGTCGGCCGGCGCCGGCAAACCGAACGCGATCCGGGCGACGGCGCGCCGGGGCCCGGCTTGCAACTCGAGCTGGTACGGTTCGCCGAGCGCGGTGCGGAAAAAGGCGCTATCGTTGCGGCGCTCGACGCACTCGAGCCCCCACGCTTCGATGAAGAACTTCGTCGAGCGCTCGAATTCGGGCGCGACGAGCGCGACGTGGCGAAGATGGGTGACGTTCACGGCTGCCCTGTTTTGGCGCCGGGTCCTCGATCATCCTCATAAGGGAACCCGCCCGCAGATGCATAATGTATACAGTTGTGGGAGCCGTGATCGTGACGGGCGGCGCGGGCGGAATCGGCACGGCGATCGTGGCCGATCTCCGGGCCGGCGGGCGGTCCGTCGTATCGCTCGACCGGCGTAACGCGCCCGAGGCCAGCGAGTCTTTTCTGCTCGACGTGGCCGATGAAGCCGCGGTCGCCGCGAGCGTGGCCCGCATCCTCGAGCGGTACGGCGAAATCGACGCGCTCGTGTGCGCGGCCGGCACGGTCGAGGAGCATCCGGTCGCCGAGATGCCGATGCCGGCGTGGCGCGGCGTCATCGATGCCTCGCTGACCGGGACGTTCGTAAATACGCGCGCGGTGCTGCCGGCGATGATGGCCGCGCGACACGGCACGATCGTCGCCTTTTCATCGGGCTACGCGTCGACGGGGTACCGCAACGGCGCGAATTACGCCGCCGCCAAGGCCGGCGTGGAGGCGCTCATGAAGTCGGTCGCGCTGGAGGGCGGGGCCTACGGGATCCGCGCCAACAGCGTCGCACCGGGACCGATCGATACGCCGATGCTCACACCCGAACGGGCCGCCTTCATCGGCCCGCGCATTCCGCTCGGGCGCGTCGGCATGCCGGCCGACGTCGTCGGCGTCGTGCGGTTTCTGCTCGACGACGACAGCGCATACATCACCGGACAAGTCATTCAGGTCAATGGGGGCCTCGTAATGCGATGAACACGACCGCGACGTATCTGCCCGCTTGGGCCCCGAACATCGAGCCGGCCCGCTGGGTCGACAACCGCCTCTACACCGATCCGCGCGTGTACGAGCTGGAAACCGAACGCATCTTTATGAAGACGTGGATCTTCGCCGGACACGAAAGCGAAGCGCGCAACCCGGGCGATTACTTTACCACGTCGCTGCTGGAGCAACCGCTGATCGTGGCGCGCGGTGCCGACAACGTCGTGCGCGCGTTCTATAATACGTGCCGCCACCGCGGCTCGCGCGTGCTGCTCGAAGCGTGCGGCCACGCGGCCGCTTTCCGCTGTCCCTATCACAACTGGGTCTACGATCTGGCCGGCAACCTGATCGCGATTCCCGGCGAGGAAGCCTACGACGGCAGTGGTTTCGTCAAGGACGAGAACCCGCTCGTCGCGGTGCGCTGCGAGGTGGAGTTGGGCCTCGTGTTCGTGTGCTTCGACGAGCACGCACCGTCGTTGCGCAGTTATCTCGGACCGAAGATCGTCGAGACGCTGTCGACGCCGCTCGCCAACGCACGCTTTCAACTCGAGAAATACAAGAGCTACGAGTTGCCGATCAACTGGAAAGTGTTCGCCGAAAATGCGCGCGACGGCTACCACGTTCCGTTCGTGCACCCGTTCTTCCGGAAGGCCAGTCCGCCCGGGCCGTACTTCCTGCACGACGGCGGGCACGCCGTCCAACGTCTGGGTATGGATCCCGGCGGCATCGAGCCCGAACTCTGGGCGCGCCTCCAGCAACACACGCTGCCGGGCGTCGAAACGGGCGACGGCTACATCGTGACGCTGTTTCCCGACGCCACGATCACGCTGCGTTCCAACGTCATCTCGATCGATTCGCAGCGCACGCTCGGCCCGAAGAAGGTGCGCATGGAGAGCCGGGTGCTCGGACTCGTCGACGATACGGACGAGATCCGCGCGGTGCGCGAGCTCGGCCACGCGACGTGGTTCCTCAACCCGGTCGAACTCGAAGACGGCCCGATCTTCGTTGGCCAGCAAGAAGGCGTTGCCGCCAAGGGCGTACGCTACAGCGTGATCGCGCGCGGTGCCGACGCGACGACCGGCACGCGTGGCGACGACAACCGCTTGCGTCAGTGGTGGGCGGCGTGGCGGCGCGCGATGAACGTCGACATCAATTCGCTCGAGGGTGAGCTGGGAGACGACTCGCATGCAGACCGCTAATCCACTCGAGTCGCTCAAGATCGAGCGCGGTTTGCTCGAACGCCAAACGACGGCCGGCTACGTCGCCGATTCGTTGCGTGCGGCGATTCAGAGCGGGCGCCTCAGCGACGGCACCGAGCTCAATCAAGTCGCGCTGGCCGAGCACTTCGGCATCTCGCGCGTCCCGGTGCGCGAAGCGCTGCGCGCGCTCGAGGCCGAGGGCTGGGTCACCGCCATGCCGCATCGGCGCGCGGTCGTGGCCGCGGTCAGCCCCGAGCGCATCGCGGAGTCGTTCGAGATCCGGGCGCTGCTCGAGACCCACCTGATCGAGAAGGTCATCGAACGCATCACCGCCGAGCAGATCCAGCGCTTGAAAGCGGCCTGCAACCGGATGGACGAGTTGACCGACCACGCGGAGTGGGTCGCCGCCAACGCCGAGTTCCACCATGAGTTGCTCTCATCCGCGAGTTCGCCGCTGGCGTTGGAGCTCGCGACCCAGCTCAGCTCGCAGGTTGAGCGCTACCTGCGGCTCTCGGGGGAAAGCGTGATCCGCGAGAACGAAGCCGGCGGCGAACACCGTGCGATCGTCGCCGCCGTCGCGGCCCGCGACGTCAAAGCCGCCCGGCGGCTCATCCATACGCATATCGACAACACCCGGCAACGCGTCGTCGACGCAATCGGCGAAGAGGAGAATCCCTGATGTCTCTACCGTACAAGCGTCACGAAGTAAAAGAACGCTCCCGCGCAACCTGGCACGGCGCGTGCAACGTCACGTTGCCGTCGTTTTCGAACTCGTTCGACGGCCTGAATCCGCGCGCGATCGAACACGACATCAAGCTCGGCGCCGAAATGGGCTACTGGGGCACGCTGGTTGCCGCCGAAAGCGGTACGACGTACGACGAGTACTTCGCGTTCATGGAAATCGCGGCCGCCGCCGCGCCCAAGGGCTTCAATTTGGTGACCCATCTCAGCAATGATACGGTCCCGCAGATGATCGCGACCGCCAAGGCGGCGGAAGCGCTGGGGTACGAAGCGGCGCTCGTCTCCTACCCGCCGTCGTTCCGGCCCAAGACGGCGCAAGACATCGTCGACTTCACCAAAGTCATCGCCGATAGCACCGATCTCGCGCTGATCATCTTCGGCGTCACGACCTGGGGCTTCGGCGCGCTGCATCCGAGCAAGTTCCCGCCCGAGGCGATCGCGGCCATGGCGAAGTTTCCCACCGCGGCCGCCGTCAAATACGAGGCCAACCCGCCGGCAACAACGACGGGGATCGCCGATCTGCTGCGGCGGTGCAAGAACGACGTGATCATCGAGGTTCCGCTCGAACAATACTCGCCCGGACTCATCGACTGGTACGGCATGCAATGGATGGGAACGAGCGCCTACGATTCGTTCGGCGACCGCGTGCCGCGGTATTTCAAACTGTTGCACGAGGGCCAATGGGATGCCGGCATGGAGCTCTATTGGAGCTGCCAGGCCGCGCGCGAAGCCAAGGGTGCGTTTCACGCCACGTTCGGCGGCGCGAACCTCATTCACCGCGTCGGTTGGAAGTATCTGAGCTGGCTGCACGGGTATAGCGGCGGTTTGCTGCGCATGCCGCAAATGCGCTTGCTGCCGAACCAAATGGCCGCGCTGCGCACCGGCCTCGCGCGGTCGGGCTTCACGTTGCCGGAGAACGACGACGGTTTCATTGCCGGGCGCTTCCCGATCGAGTCGAGCGCAGAGCTCGTCACGGCCGGTCGCACGGCGTGACGCTGTTCTATGACGGCGGTTCGTTAGAGAAGAGCCTGTCGGCCGACGTCGCGATCCGCGCGATGGAGGTCTGCTTCGATGCCGAGGCCGCGGGCAAGACGCGCTTGCCGCCGCGGATCGATACGCCGACCGGCAAAGGCTTCATCCGGGTGATGCCGGCCGTGCTCGACGACGTCATGGGCTTGAAGGTGATGACGCTCGTCGAGGGCTTGGGAAACCGCTACCTGGTGCTGCTCTACGACGTGCGCACGAGCGAACTGCTCGCGCTTTTCGATGCGGACGAACTCACGCGCGTGCGCACGGCCGCGGTGACGGCGCTGGCCGGCCGCGCGATGGTCGAGCGGCCGCCGTCGACGCTCGGCTTGATCGGCACCGGCTTCGAAGCGGTCGGACACCTGCGCATGTTTGCCAAAGTCTGGCCGCTGACGGACGTGCAGGTCTACAGTCCCAACGCCGAGCGCCGCGGGCGGTTCGCCGAATTGATGTCGCGCGAACTCGGCATCCGCGTTACGGCTGCAGACAGCTCCGCCGATGCTCTGCGGGATCAGCGCGCGATCGTGCTCGCAACGAAAGCGAAGGTCCCCGTCATCGACGGCGCCGATGTCGCGCCCGGTGCGGTCGTGCTCTCGATCGGTTCGACCCGGTTGGATTTGCGCGAGCTCGACAACGCGTCGCTCGCGCGCGCGTCGGTCGTCGTTGCCGACGACCCGCAGATGGTGCAGTTGGAATCGGCCGACATCGCCGAAACGATCGCGGCCGGTCTGCTCGACCCCGCCCGGATCCAAGCGCTGTCGAACTGCCGGCGCGAGGGTATCGCGCGCCGGCCGGGCGGTGACATCAGCATCTTCAAGTCGGTCGGCACCGCGCTCCAGGACCTGGCGCTGGCGCGCATGATCTACTACGACGACACGATGCGTTCCGCGGCCACCGCGCTGCCCGAGCTCACCCGCCTCAAACCGTTCTCCGCCAAGGCTTTCGACGCAGAGGTGACGGCCGCCACGAGTAATTGATTCGGGCCACCTCGAACGCCCACACCGTTGGAGCAGCAATCGAAAGACGCGGCCGCCAAAGGGCTCGCGTTCGCGAACGGCCTTCGAAAGAGCATCACCGTCGCGGGACGGCGCTGGTCCCAATGGCCCGGCGGCGCCAACAATCTTGCCGCCGTCATCGCCATCATCGACCGCATCCAGCAGCGTTTGCAAGCCTCGGCGACGAGCGAAGAAGAGAGCGAAGCCGCCGTCGCGGCCGCGATTTCGGATCTGCGGGCGCTGCTCGAGTGGACGACCTACCAGTCGGCCAGCATCGCCACGGCCCGCGCGGTGCTGGTCGCGCGCAAGACCCGCGCGTTCGCCGAACGGCTCAATCTCATCGACGATCCGGCCACGACGCTGTCGGGTTTGGTGGATTCCGAAGAGTCCTTGATGGAAAACGTCGGGCTCAAGAACGACTACATGAACACGCTGGCCGCGAAGCATCCGCATCTGGAGTTGCCGCCGCCGCTCGTCAACATGGAAAGCCTCGCGCCGAAGATCGAGCGCAAGGCTGGGCGGCTTGACCTCATCCAACTTTTGAAAAAGAGCGCTAAGAAGAAATAGACTGTTGCGTACGGTGGAGTGGGCGGCATCGTCGCGCGGGGCACGCACGTCGCGCACATCGTGTGCGCGACGTGCTACCGCAGAGCTTGCTCTCGCCATCCTGGCTCCGCAAGCTCTGCGAGTACCCCGCGCAACGACGCCGCCCACTCCACCTACCAGCACGATGCGAAGCGTGTGATATAAGTGGCGTGTGAGGTAATTAAGAGAGATGCCATGCTACCTGTGTCACCCCGAGCGGTGTCGAGGGGCGCGCCACGATCATGGCACCGCAGGGCAGGGCAACGCCTAAAGGGCGGGCGATTAGCAGCCTACGCGCGCCAGATCAGGTCGTTGCCT
>DASYOE010000381.1:0-8114 GCA_036008105.1 Candidatus Lustribacter sp.
GCCGACGGCCGGGTCGTGTCGACCACAAACAGATCGCGGTCGACGGGCCGCGCGAGGATCTTCTTCGCCAGCTCCCCGTTCGGAAACGCGACGAATGCCGCGCGCACGTTGTCCAGGCGCCCTTCGGCCAGGCGCGGCGGGGGCTCGATGATGACGGCCTCGGCGGCCGCGCGGGCGAGCGCTACGATCTCATCGCCGGCATCGCCGCCGATCACCGTCACCTCGACGGCGAGGTCCAGCACGTCGGCCAGCGCGCCGACCCGGCGCAGGTACGTCCCGCATTCGTCGTCCGCGTTTACGATCGCCAGCGCGGTCGACGTCTTGGCCGGGCTCACGACCGGCACCGTCAGCGCATCGACGGTTTGCAGCAACAGGTCGCGCATCATCTGCAAGTTGCTCGGCTGAAAGACTCCGTGTGCCGCCCGGTCGACGTCGCCGCTGCGCACGATGCGGCCACTGCGCAAGCGCGATTCGAGCACCGCGGGCGACACGTCGAGGGCGATGACGCCGTCCGCGCTCTTGAGGAACGAGATCGGCACGATTTCACGGATCGGATGGCCGATGATGCGTTCCGCGGTCAGCGCGACCGTTTCGAGGTGCTGGATGTTAAACGCACCGAGCACGGATTTTCCGGCCGCGCGCAGCGCGAGCGCGTCCTGCCAGCGCTTCGCGTGCGTTGCGCCGGGCGGATTTGAATGCGCCAACTCGTCGAGGACGATCGTTTCGTAGTTGCTCGCGATCGCCGCTTCGAGATCGAAGTCCTCGACCGTGATCCCGTTCGTTTCGAAGCGCCGCAACGGAATGCGGGGCAGGTCCTGCGCGAGTTCCTCGAGCCCGGGCCGGTCCTTGGTTTCGATCCAGCCGATCGCGACGCGCCGCCCGGCTTGACGTTGGAAGTTGGCCTCGGTAAGCAAACGATACGTCTTGCCCGCACCCGGCGCGCCGGCCAGATAAATCGTCAGCCGGGGCTGAAAGCCGAGCTCGGCGAGCAGCGCGTCGGCATTCGGGCGCACGGGACGATCCATATCGACGGTCCATTCGGCGGAGGGGCACGGTGAGCATTGAGGAAGCGCAGGCGGTGCCGTACCGCTTCGTGCCGGCCGTGTGCGTGCTGTCGCTCCTCGGGGCCTTCGTCGTCGACCTGCTGACGCCGCAACTCTTCGTGGCCGCGATCTTGCTCGACGTGCCGATCGTACTGAGCAGCCTGGGCAGTAGCCGCCGCTTCCGCCTCGGCCTTATTGTCGCGGCCCTCGTCTGCGACGTCGTCGCCGGCTACGTCAACGGACTGCAAGACGGTAGCCGATGGAGCGCGATCGCTATCGGCGACCGCCTCCTGGCAGCGCTCTCGATCGTGCTCGTCGGCTACCTAAGCTCGGCCGTTATCGACAACGCGCAGCGCGCCGGACGGGCGGAGTCGCAAGAGCTGCGCGCGCGCCGAGAAGCCCAAATCTCGGCCGCGATCGAGCGCGTCCGCGCATCGCTCTCGACCGAACTCGTGTTGCGAGCGATCGCACGCGAATCGCTCGACCTGCTCGATGCGACCGAAACGCGTTTTGCCCTCACCGGCCCGCCGGTAACGACACTCGTCGCGCGGCGCGGCAAAACGCAGGTCGACGTTGACGAGTCGCGGCTCCCGCCCGCGGGAATCTCGCTCGTGCAGCGCGCCGCGGACGATGGCGACGTCGTCGCGGTCGGACCAACCGACGCGCTCGGGCGGTTGACGCTCGAAACGTTCGGTACGCCGGCAATGCTGGCGATCCCGATCGCCGACCGGGAGCGGCGTTTCGGCGTACTGCTCGTTCTCGGCGAGCACGGAGATCGGTTAGAGGAATTGCGGACAGTCGCGCGCGGCTACGCGGACCAGGCGGCCAACGCGCTCGAACAAGCGCGACTGTTCGAACAGCTTGCCGAACGCAACGAAGCGCTTGAAGAACGCAGCGGCGTCATCCGCGATCTCGTCTACGCGCTCTCACACGACCTGCGCACCCCGCTCGCGGCCCTCGGAATGACGCTGCATCAAGCCCAAGCCGGCACCTACGGCGAACTTCCCGAACGGTATCGTGAGGTGGTCGAACGCAGCATCGTCGCCACCGACGACGTGCAGCGGCTGGCCGAAACGTTGCTCCTCGTTGCGCGTTTCGAGAGCGGGGACCGGCGGCCCGAACGCGACGCCGTCAACCTCGATGAAGTCGCCGGACAAATCGCCGCCGAGTTGGAAGCGCTGGCGGCTTCGCGCAGCGTGGCGCTGACGGTCGTGAAGAACGAGGGCGCTCCGGCGCGGATCGTCGCCGATCGCGGCGACGTTCGCCGCGCGATCACCAACCTCGTCGCCAACGCCCTAGAACACACGCCGCCCGACGGACACGTGACGATGACGGTACAAAGCAGTGGAACGAAAGCGACGGTTCGCGTCGCCGACGACGGCTTCGGCATCTCCGAAAAAACGCGCGCGCACTTGTTCACCCGCTTCGCCCAGGGCGACGACCGGCGCGGCGGCGGTTCGGGTCTCGGCTTGTACATCGTGCGCCGGGTCGCCGAAGAATCCGGCGGCAGCGTCGACTATGCGCCGAACTCCCCGCAGGGCAGCATCTTCACCTTGCATTTTCCGGCGGCGCCCGCGGTATGAACGAACCGATCACCGTCGTGCTCGTCGAAGACCACGCGCTCACGCGTACCGGCTTACGCACGGCACTCGAAGCGAGCGGTGAGGTGCGCGTGCTCGCCGAGGCCGGCGACGGCGTCACCGCGGAGCCGGTGATCCTGCGCGAACACCCGGCGGTAGCGATCGTCGACATCGGCTTACCCGGCCGCGACGGCGTCGCGCTGACGCGCGCGATCAAAGTCGCAGCGCCGCAGACGCGCGTCGTCATCTTGACCATGCACGAGCTCGATGACGAGGTGCTGGCTGCGCTCTCGGCCGGCGCCGACGCCTACTGCGTGAAATCGTCCGACACGTCGACGGTGATCGATGCCGTGCGGATCGTCGCGGGCGGTGGCGCGTACTTCGATCCGCGCATCGCTCACGTCGTGCTGCGGCGGCTGGGTGCGCCGAGTCCGCAGCCGACAGCCGACTCGCCGCTGACGCCGCGCGAACTCGACGTCTTGCGCCTGATCGCCGACGGCATCGGCAACGTTGAAATCGGCGAGCGTTTGCACATCGGCCTCGGCACGGTCAAAGGCCACATCCGCGACATTCTCGAGAAGCTCTCCGCCTCGGACCGGACGCAAGCGGCCGTGAACGCCCTGCGGCGCGGCTACTTGTAAAACCGGCAAGCGAGCGGGTCCGTTAGAGCCGGCTTAACATTTTCGCGGAAACGCACAAATCGGCGCGCACCTGCGTACTATACGACAGCAAAACTTCGTCGCGGCTCGCGCCGCAGCAGGTGCATCCATGAAATCATTCGCCACGAAACTGCTCATCGCGATCTTCGGTTTCTCGCTCGTTTCCGCGCCGCTCGCGGCCAGCGCCGCGCAGTGGGGCGTCGGCATCGGCATCAACGCCGGCGGCGTCGCCGTGCGCGGCGGTTACTCGAACGGCTGGCGGCCCGGCGGCTACTATCACGGCTACGGTTACGGTTACCGCCCCGCACCGGTCGCTTGGCGTCCCGCTCCGGCACCGTACTACGTTGACGGCTACTACGGCCTAGCGCCGGGCGGCTTCTACGGCTACTACTGGCACGGCGGCTGGTACGCGCACCGCCGTTGGCACGGTGGCGTCTGGATCTACTTCTAAACTCGGCGACGATGTGCGGCGCGGGCCGGTTCGACCTCGCGTAACTCGACGATCTCGAAGACCTTGAGTTCCTTCCGGTCGCGCGCGCACATCAGGTTAGCGGGCGGTTTGCGCCGGCGGAGCAACTCCATGCCGCACTTCTCACACCGCAGCAGGTACCGCTTGACCGAAGGGTTCAGCGGCGCAGCCGAACCGAGGTCGTGATAGATCGACGGCAGGCCGAGTTCGCGCATCTTGCGCTTGAAGGCGGGCGTATGATTGGAATTTTCGCCGCGCGCGTGCAGCCAGGCGTGGATCATCTCGTGCAGCAACGTTTGACGTAGATCCTCGGGCTTGCCGCGCAGGTGTTTGGGCGAGAGTTCGATCAGCGGCGGCTTGTAGCTGATGCGCCCGGCAACGTTTGAGAACCGCGCGTTATAGGCGATCCGGAATGACGGGATCTCGCCGTCGAAGTGAACGAAGTTGAACTGGGCAAAGAGGAGTTGGAGTTCGGCGACGTCGGGCAGATCCGGATCCACGGGATGAGGATTCGAGCTTCGGATGCAACTCTCCGGCGAATGGGACTGCCACCTCGCATCGCGATTCCGATCCTTACCGTCGTCGCCGTCGTCTTCATCGCCATTATGGGCTATCTGGTGAAGCTCGGTTTCAGCGAGGGCGGGACGGCACTCGGCAGCGGCGCGCCGGCCGAACAGGGTGACGCACGCGTCCGGGCAACCGCCCCGCCGGTCGGCACCTTCACGATCCCGCAGACGGGCAACGGCCCGGTGACGGCGGCGAGCGCGCTCCCCGGCAACACCGTGGGCGGCGGTGGTCCGCCGGGCAAGTGATCGTCGGGTTTCAAGGCGAGGCCGGCGCGTTTAGCGACGCCGCCGCGCGCCGCTTGCGGCCCGCCGCCGAGACGCGCGGATTTTTTTCGTTCGACCTGCTGGTCGCCGCGGTCGACAAAGGCGACATCGACGCCGCGCTGCTGCCGGTCGAGAACTCGATCGCCGGCCCGATCGCGCGCGCGTACGACCTGCTGTGGGAATACCGCGACCTGCACGCGATCGCGGAGACCGCGTTCCCAGTCGAGATGAACCTGATCGGCACGCGCGATGCCGACGAAGCCGGCATTCGCGAAATTCGCTCGCACCCGGTCGCGCTCGAACAAGTGCACCGGTTCGCCGGCGCGCATCCGCATTGGAAGCGCGTCGCGGTCGCGGATACCGCCGGCGCCGTCGCGGAGATCGTGGCGCTCGGCGATCCGGCGATCGCGGCCGTCGGCCCGGCGCTGGCCGCCGAACTCTACGGTGGAAAAGTGTTGCGCACCGCGATTCAAGATGACGAACGAAATTTTACGCGCTTCTACTTGCTCGCGCGCGCGGCTCAAGCAAACGGTTCGCTCGGTTGCGTCGCGATCGAAGTCGAGAACCGGCCCGGCACGTTGCGCGATGCGCTCTCGGCGTTTGCCGATCGTGGACTCGATTTGCGCTCGCTCGTCGCGCGGCCGAATCACGTCGATCCGTTTCACTACCGCTTCTTCTTCGAAATCGGCGATGTCGATCGCGAACGGCTCGGCGCCGCGCTGAAGGCGCTCGACGGACCATCACGCGTCATCGGCATCTTCTCACGCGAACCGTGAGCGCGCGCGAAACTTTCTTCTTAACGGGTGCTTAAGCGCTCCTCATCGCGCCGTTAATCTTGCGCCGCTAGCCTGCATTCCGTAGCATGCCGCGCTCAGGCGGCGTGCGTTTAGAAAGGATCATTCCGATGCCGTTCCGGCGTCTGGGAGCGCTGTTTGCCGCGCTCGCCATCGCAGGATTTCCGCTCGCCGCACAGTCCGCTGATGCGCCGCCGCCTCCCGTTCCGGGGATGACCGGCAATCAGATCGACGCGCAAGCGCAAATCGATGCACTCAAGGATCTGGACCCGAACAGTTGGGCCTACCAATCCATCATCAGTCTCGTCAACGACGGGATCATCGTGGGTTATCCCGACGGCACGTTCAAAGGAAGCCGGCCGCTGACGCGATACGAAGCCGCGGTCATGGTCGAACGTGCGGTCGAATACGTGACGAAGAAACTCGCCGTTCCCGCGACGGCTCCCCAGGTGTCGGCCGCCGACATCGCCGCGATCCGGGCCCTGCTCGACGAGTTTCGCGGCGACATCGACGCGCTGAAGATTCGCGTTGCCGACATCGACTCGCGCCTCAAGACGGTCGAGACCACGCAAAAGAACGACGAGGCCGCGGCCAACCGGGCGAAGCTCGGCGCGGTCTACTACGCGCGCGCCGGCAACGTCAGCGAAAACACCTCGGCGTACACGAACGCGTTCGATGGCGGCGCTGCGCCCGGCTGCGTTGCAGCGGGGCTGTCCCCGTGCACCGGCGTGCTGCCGCTGCCGGCCGGACAACCGCTGACCGGCGGTAACCCGGGTGCCAACGCGGGCAACCAAGGAAATTCGAACAAGTACCTGGCCGGGCCCAACTCGCAAGGCTACGGCTATCAGTTGCTGCGCCTGCTGCTCGACGGCACGCTCGATTCCACGTTCTCCTATCACGTCCGGGTCGAGAACCGGCTGTTCTGGGATGCACCCACGCAACAGCTCGGCAGCAGCGCGTCGTTCCCCGGCGGCACGGTCGCCGCAACGCCGTCGCTCGCCGGAATCGCGACGGTCAATGGATACCCCGCCAACTCATCGGTGCGGTTGAACTATGCGTACGCGCAGTACAACGATCCGAGCGGCATGACGGCATCGATCGGACGCCTGAACGAAACCGACGGACCGCTGGGCATGCTCTGGGCCGACCAGTGGAACGGCGCATCGCTGGGTTACAACAAGTACGGGCTCAACGTCCGGGCAAGCTACGGCTTCACCTGGCCGCAATACGACTCGGTCGCCAACAACAACCCGCTCGCGCAACAGACGCCGGGTTCGGCGTGCGCGGTGGCGCTCGCCGGCACCGGAACGCTGTACGCGACCAAGTGCACGGGCTACGCGACGCAGATCATGTCGGCGCAAGCCTCGTACAACGTCAACAAACAGATCACGGTCGGCGCCGCCTGGCTCGATGACATCAACGACCAGATCCTCGACTGGAACACCAACGTCTGCTCGCTGACCGGCACCGCGCCGCCGGCGGCCGGCGCGCACGCGGGTGCGTGTCAGACCAGCACCGCTACCGGTTTTGTCGTCCCGACCGTCGCCAACGGCTATGCCGGCGCCGGCGCGTTCACGGCACCCTACGTCAACCTCGCCGAAGGTTCGCTCTTCGGCCGCTACCAGGACGTCATCAACAAGGTTCCGGTCGACCTCGAGGCCGAGGGCAGCTATCGCTTCGGCAACGATCCCAACACCGGAACGAACTGGCAGCAGCCGTACGCGGTGTGGGTGCAGGGGAAAGTCGGCGCGTACAATCCGACTCCGTTCCGCTCCTATCTCGAGGCCGGCTACATCGGCGCGGGCTACAACTCGCTCTCGCCGCATAGCGCGATCACCAACGGCACGAGCTACGACTACCAGTACCAGGGCAACGCCAACGGCTATCAACTCGGCTACTTCGGTTTCCACTACTGGTTCAGCCGTTACGGCCGCATCGGCGTCGTCTACCAGATCTCGGACATCCTGAACGGGACGACGATTCCGGTCGCGAGCCCGACCTACGCCAGCACGTTCCTCACCCACGACATCACGAACGGCGTCTTCCTGCAAACCTGGCTGCAGTTCTAGTTCGCTAGGACTCCAAGCCCGCATCACTCGCCGCGCGTTCGCGCGCGCGGCGAGTGTAGACGCGTAGTTCGGCGATGTCGCGCCGGAAGATCAACCCCAACAGCCAATCCAGCCCCACGCGCACCTTGCGGTCCAGCCCCGGCAACCGCAAGAGATAGTACGTGCGCCACAAGAACCACGCCGGAAATCCGGTGAGCACGAATCCGCCGAGCAACGCGGCGACGCCGCGGCGCGCGCCGAGCGACGCCATCGTGCCGAGCGCCGTGAAATCGAACGGCGCCGTCGGCTTCCCATGCAGCGTGGCGGCGATATTTTTCGCGAGCGCGGGGCCTTCGCGAATCGCGTGCTGGGCAGTCATCGGATACCATTCGCCGGGGGTCTTCATCGGGATCCACGCGCAGTCGCCCAAGGCCCACACGCCGGGCCGCCCGGGCACCGAGAAATCGCGCGCGACGACGACCCCGCCGTTGCGCGCGTGTTCCAACGGCAGGTCGCGCACGACCGGCGTCGGACGCACGCCGGCGCTCCACAACACCGTCGCCGTCGGAATGACCGTGCCGCTCGCGAGCCGGATCGCACGCTCGTCGAGCGCGGTCACCGCATCGCCGACGTGCAACTCGACGCCGCGCGCGGCCAAATTCTTCATTGTGTAGCGGCCCATTGCGGCCGG
>DASYOE010000382.1:0-2069 GCA_036008105.1 Candidatus Lustribacter sp.
GAAAAGTTGGCCGGCGGACACCGGCTTCGCAACCTTGTACTTGACCGCGGTCGTGAGTAGCGGCGTAAGTTCGCCGGCATTGCGGGCGACGGCGAACACCTGCGTCCCGCGCGCTTGCGTGAGCCCGAGCGCATCGTGCAACACACCGCCCGCCTTGTCGGGATTCTGCATCGCCCATGCACCGGCGGCGAAGATCGCGGCCGCGAAACGGCGGGCGACGTCCTTGTTCTTCGCGAGCCAATCGTCGGTCGTGAACCAGCCGGTTGTGGCGAACCGCGGCCCGATCGCATCCTCACCGTCGCCCAAACGGCGCACGCGGGTGCCGGCGCCGGAGAGTTCGGGTTCCTCGAGTTGGGCTGCGGCGACGCGGCCGGCCACCACGGTGTCGGCGGCAGCCGCCGGCGGAACTTCGACGTATTTCACCGTGGTCGAATCGCCGCCGTTGGCGTCGATCAGCGCATCGGCGATGATCTGATCGAGCCCATTGAGCGTGTTGACCGCGATGATCTTTCCGTTCAGCTCCGCGGGTTTCGTGATCGGGCTGTTGGCTGCCACCACGAGGTTGGCCGTGTGCGCGGCCTTCCCGTCGTGCAGCCCGCCCGGCGCGATGATCACGAACGGCACGCCGGCTCCGCGCGCTTCCGCGAGTTGCAAGATGCTGGAAACGCCGATCTGCAGATCGCCGCCCGAAACCGCCGCCGCGATCGCCGCGCCGTTGCGCAGGTTCTGAATGTCGACGTCGATCCCGTTCTGCGTGAAGAACCCGTTGGCGCGCGCGTAGTAGGCCTCGGCATGGGACTCGATGTTGCCGCATCCGACGCGAATCGACGGCCGCGTCTGCGCGCGCGCGATCTGCGGCGCGCTCGCGGCAAGTGCCGCAGCCCCGCACGATGAGAGCCAGCTCGCGCGCGTGGTCATTTCGTGATCTCCTCGTGCCAAAGGTGCCAGTCGATGAGGTCGTTGAGCAGCACGCCGCGGCGTTCGCTCTCGTCCGTGATGCCGAGGATCTTGCGTTCCTCTGCCGCCAGCGGCACGGGCTTCTCCCGCGTGCGCATACGCGTATTCCAGGCGGCGACCGTGTCCGCGTCGAGCTTGGTCGCGTGCTCGCGCACCCATCGCTCGTACACGAGGTACGGCGGCAGCTCGGCGTTCGTAAAGCTCACCGACGCGGCCAAATCCATGCCGATCGTATCGGCGAGCTGTTCGTCGAGCGGACCGCTGCCGGAGTGATATCCCTCGGGCAACGCGCCGAGCGTCTTGATCATCGCTTTGCCCCAGAGCCGCGGCAGATGCAAGACCCCGAGTTGCCCCACCGCGAGCGACGTGATCGCGGGGATGATCGGTCCAAGCGTTTTGCCGCGGTTTGCCACGACGTAGGCGTGGAGCGACACCCAGTCGTCGATGTTTCCGAGCAACGCTCCATTGTTAAAGGACTCGTCGGCGATACCGGCCGCCGCGCGCAGCTTAGCCGCGTTCACGTCCGACATCGCGCGATTGACGATTGTCTCGCTCGTCGCCGCGACGGCGTCGAGCTTCGTTGCGTGCGCGCGCACCCACGCTTCGGTTTCCAAATAGGTCGGCGACGTTTTCAGATACGGCACGAACGCTTCCGGATCGATGCCGACGCCGTCCATGATCCGCTGATCGAAGCCCTTATCGCCGAAGACGTATCCCTCAGGCAAACGGCCCCGGGTGAAGAGCAAGCCTTTCTGCCACATCCGCGGCAGATGAACCAAGCCCAAGAGACCGGGTGCCATCGATCCGGTCAGCGGCACGTCGAACGCGTTTGCCACGCGACTACTTGCCCGCAAGGAGGGCGCCGCCCGGTTTGCTCACCGCCGCCGCCGTATTGGCGGCAGGGTCCCAGCGCACGATCACGACGTTGGCTTCGCCGACACCGCGCTGCGCGTTCGTGTGAAAGTCGTACGGTCCGTTAACGCCGACCCAGCCGCGAACACTGAGGAGATACGCACGCAGTTTCGCCGCCGACGCATCGGGCCCGAGTTTGCGCAACGCGTCGACCACGATCATGGCGGGATCCCAGCCGCTGATCTCGATCATGTCGGGCT
>DASYOE010000383.1:0-11109 GCA_036008105.1 Candidatus Lustribacter sp.
GTCAATGGAACGAGGCCAACAACGTTGTCAGCACGTCGTACAGCATTTTTCGTCCGGACATTGCCCGAAAACTCATTGTCATCGGTCTCAACCGTGCGTATCATATGATTCGCTTCTCAGCCTTCCATGCGCTCGTAGCCGTTTCGTACATCGAACAGCACGGCGGACATTACACGCAAGCACTCGGGAAAGAGGTCTCTGAAGCGTGGATAGCATCGACGACGGCCGGGTCGGGCGTTCCAAACCGTTATCCCGATATGCAGTACTTTCTCGGCGAAGACGTCTGGCTAGATCCCGACCTCTTTGCGGCGCGGCTCAAGGAGCTCGAAGAGAAATACGCGCCACCGGCTTGAGGTTTAGACCAGGCCGCGGCCCCGTAGTTCGGTCATGCGCTTGTTGATGAAGCGCGTGATGACGTGTGAACTTTCCTCGTCCACGTGGCGGAACATCATGCCGACCTTGAACTTCGGGCCGGCCGCCTCGCAGCGTACGATCACCGTGTCGAAGACGATCGGCGCTTTGCCGTCAAGCAGGGTGCGAATCTCGATGGCTTCCTGCGGCTTGAGCACGCGGTCGCACGTCATCGTCGCACCCGTGCGGCTGAGATCGTTGAGGACGACCGTCGCCCACGATGAGGCGATCTTGCCGACCGGTTTGAAGCGCCATTCCGCACTTACCGACGTATCGACGCGGGCTTCGGCTCGGCGTTCGGGCCGCCGCACGCCGGGGCTGGGTTTTTTCTTGTTGGGGCTTCCGAAGAAATTGAGCATTGTTCCGATCCTTCGCCTTCCGTGGCGCTGGTATGAGTTAAGCTCACTTAACGTATCGGCGCCTGCTTGCGGCGGGCGAAGCGATACGGATCACACTCCCGTAATATGGGCCTTTTTCCCGCTAACCCCGGTTGAGGTTGTTGGCGATCCGTTGCATTTCGTCGGCGGCTTGGACGCCTTTGGCGTTGGCTTCATAGGCGCGCTGCGCGGTGAGAATTTGCATCATCGATTCGACGATCGAGACGTTCGACCGTTCGAGCATGCCGAAGGCGATCGTAGGACCGCCCTGGCCCGGGTCGATGCGATGTTCCGGCCCCGACTCGTACGTCGCCGCAAACACGGTGCCGCCGAGGGGACGCAGCGCTTCCGGCGCAGCGAACGTCGCCAGGCGCAGGCGGCCGATACTCCGGTTGGGTCCGGCGTCACCGTCGATCGTCACGCGACCGTCGGCGGCAACGTGCACGCTGCGGGCGTCCGCGGGAATGCGCAGATCGCGTAGCGCCCACCCGTCGGCGTTGCGCAACGAGCCGTCGGCGGCGCGCGAGAACTCGCCGTTGCGCGTGTAGGCGTGCGTGCCCGCCCGCTCGACGCGAAAGAAACCGTTGCCGTCGATCGCAACGTCGAACGGGCCGCCGCTGTGTTCGAGTTTGCCTTGCGAGAAGATCGGATGCTTCCCGCTCGAAGCGGTGCCGAGTCCGAGCGTTCCGCCGGCGTTGACGTCGATAAAACTCGCCGCGACTTGCTTGAATCCGGCCACATCGGCGTTGGCGAGGTTGTCGGCGATGACTTCGAGATTCGTTTGCTGCGCGGCCATGCCCGAGGCCGCGGCGTACATCGCGCGGTTCACTTCAGCCGCGCCACGTCGTTCACGGCTTTGTCGCGCGTCTGATCGATCGCGACCAGCGTCTTCTGCGCCGTTTCGGAGGCGCGCTGGGCGGTCAGCACCGCGAGCGTCTCGCCGATCGCGTCGACGCCGCTCGATTCGAGCGCGCCGCTGCGGACGGTCGTGCCCGTGGGAAGCGGGAGCCGGCCGGCGATTACCGCACCGTTGCGGATCACGCCGTCGGGACCGATGACGGCATCATCTGCAAGCCGGATCGGACCGCCGATCCCGGCGACCCGGCGACCCTGCCGGTCAGCTAAGTAACCGTCGCGGTCGCGCACGAACGCGCCGTCGCGCGTGGCGACGTTGCCAACGCGGAATTGGCCGGGGCCGATGAGGGCGAGGTCGAGGGGGCGGCCGGTTTGCCGGATCCCGCCCTGGGCGCCGTCTTGGGATTCGCTGGCAACGAGACCCCGGGGCGTGAGCGCGAGCGTGGAGCGGACGCGCCGGAAGCCGTCGCTGGCCACGTTGGCTAAGTTGTGCGTGGCCGTTTCGAGTTGTGTTTGGGCGGCGCGCATGGCGCTCGCCATCCAGTCCATACCGTCCATGTCGCCGAGCGTACCTGGCGGTCGTGGCCGCGATGTGACGGTTGAATTGCCGCCATGGTTGGGACTTCCGGTGGACGGTGCAGAATGACGGAGTTCCCTTTCCTCAAGGCAGGTAGGCTTGAACATCGGTATTCTCGGCGCCGGCAATATCGGTGCAAGTGCGGCGAAGCTGTTCGCAGCCGCCGGCCACGACGTGCGGATCGCCAATTCGCGCGGTACCGAGTCGCTGGCCGCCCTGTGCGCCGAGTGCGGGCCGAAGGTTCGCGCGGCCACGCCCGAGGATGCGGTCGCGTTCGGCGACGTCGTGCTGATCGCCGTGCCGTGGTCGCGCAAAGAGGATGCCATCCCCGACGCCGGGCCCTATGACGACAAGATCGTCATCGACGCGATGAACCCGTACGACGAGGACTTCGAGCTCGAGGATCTCGGCAACCGGACCTCGAGCGAAATCATCAAGACGCTCGTGCCGGGCGCGCGGCTCGTCAAGGCCTTCAACACGCTGTACTACAAGCGGCTCGCCGGCGAGGGGAAGCCGCACGGCTCGAAGGATCGTCTGACGATCTTCATCGCCGGCGACGACGCGCAAGCCAAAGCGGTCGTTTCAAAATTGATCGACGAGATCGGCTTCGATGCGCTCGATACCGGCTCGCTCGCCGAGGGCGGCCGCAAGCAGCAGCCGGGCAGCGCGATCTACAACGTCCCGCTCACGGCGCGCGACGCGAAAGAAACGCTAGCCGCGATTTAGCGGCGGTGCGGATCGCGGCTTCGACATCGGCCGTCGTGCCGGGACGGAAAACGAGTTCGCCATCGCCGATGACCGTAACCGTCGCCTCGGGATCGGGGCGGTCGGCCGCCGCGATCGTTGCGAACCACGTATCGCCGTCCTGCGTTTGCTGGCGCAAACGAATGCGCGTCGCGTACGCGCCCGGCGCGGATACGCCGGCGCGCGCGAGAATTTCCGATGCGACCTCGAGCGTCAGCATCGAGCGGATCCGCGGCGGGCGTTCGGGTTTCTCTTGCCGCGGTTGAATCTGTCCGCGTAAGCCCGATCGTTCGCCCGCGTGATAGCCGAGATCGTTCCAATAGCGCTCCGCCGCCGGGTGCAGCGGCACGTCGAGGGGTCCGTCGGGTGTGTCGCGGCACATATCCGCGATCGGCAGCGGACCGTTGCCTTCCCACGGGATGTCGGCGCGATGCACGTCCAAGCCCGCGCAGATGGCGGTGACGAGCGCGTCGGGTGCGTCGGCCCGTACGAACACGGCAAACCCGCTGAAGTCGATCGTTTCGACGTCCCCTTCGAGCCGCGGATACACGGCCTTCTCGATGACGTTGGCGCGAAATCCCATCGCCTCCAGATTGCGAACGGTGGTCGCGCCGAGCGGCAACGCGCGCATTCCCATCTCGAGCGCCGGGTCGAGCCAACGGACGATCGCTTCGTCGAAGATCGCGTTGATCTCGCCGCTCTTCGCCATCTCCAGCCGCGCGGGCGAATCGAAGCCGGATTTTCCCGGCGCGTCGAAGCCGGGTTCGTAGTGGATCGACCCGCCCCAACTGCGGAGCTCGTCGACAGAAAACCCGGCCGCCGCCAACGTGCAGTCGAGCACGGTGTGAATCGAGTGACTGCGCTGCCCGCGCAATGAGATGCGCAGCGGAAAGCGCCGCGCGCGCACATCCTCGAGACTCGTCAAACCGGTGTCGGGGGTAACGACGAAGGCGAACAAGTCGTAGGACGGCATCACGGCGATCGCGCGCACCGGCAGCGGTTCGCGAAAGGGTCCCGTTCCGCGATACGCCAGCGTGAGCATCACCGATGGATTGACCAGCGCCATCGCCGCCGTTCCATCGACGACGGGTTGGATGCCCTCCGGATTGTCGCTGGCGAATAGCGTCAGCGGACCGCCGCCGGCGGCGATGCCCTCGACGTCCAGCGTGATCTGCCAAAAGCGCCGGTCTTCGCTCAAGACGAGACCCTTGGCGATCTCCAGTGCTGACGCGGCGCGCGCTTTGGCGGACATTACTTCAACCTCCCGCCGGGACGGCTGACCACGGCGAAGGCGTTGCGCGCGCCGTCCCAGCGGTCGACTTGCAACGCGTTCTCCCCGATCCCGCGTTGGCTGCCGTCGCGAAAATAGTAGATGCCGGCGATCCCGGCCCAGTCGTGCAAACCCTCGATGTACGCGTGCAACGCCGCGGCCGTCGGATGCGCGCCGGTGTGCCGCAGCGCGTCGATGACGATCATCGTCGGATCCCAAACGACCGTGGCTTGGTACTCCGGCCGGATGCCGGCGGCGCGAAACGCGGCGAAGAGTTGCTGCTGGGCCTTCTTGACCGGCCCTTCGCCAAGCTTATTGTCCAGCACGAAGCCGCGCGCTGCGGAAAAATACAGTTCGCGCGGCAGAATGCCCGCGTAGCTCGCCAACTGGTCGTACACCATGTTGGCCGACGACGCCGCGGTCGGGATGTCGAGCCCCGCATCGTGCAAGCCATGCAACACGGTGGCGAAGATCGTACCGCTCGCACAGGTCAACAGCGCCTGCGGCGCGTTGGCTTTGATCTGCGCTACTTGCGCCGCCACGCTCAAATCGGCCGGAGCGAAGTGTTCGCGCGCGACGACCTGCATGTCCCGGTTTTCCGGCAGCGCCATCGCATTATCGATGAAGCGTTCGCTGTCGCGGCAGCTCGCATCGGTGGAAGCGATGATCGCGATCCGCTTCCAGCCCCGATTGTGAAAGAAGCGCACCATTACGGAGTTGTTCGCGGCCGTGCCGGCGCCGGTGGTGAACAGGTAGCCGCCGGCCGGCCCGGTCACCACCGGTGACAAGCAGTAGTTCAGCGGACCGGCGGTCGCAACCAGCGGCATGACGGCCGCGCACGCCGCGGCGGAAATTGGGCCAAGCAAGATCGTGACGCCGCGCGCGATCGCCGCGTTCGCGAGCTGCACGGCGACGACCGGGTTCGTCTGGTCGTCGGAGTACACGAACTGCACCGGCTGGCCGTGCACGCCGCCGCCGGCGTTGACGACTTTTTGTAGCACGTTCAGCGACTCGATCGTGCGCGCTCCGAGAAACGCGAAACTGCCGGTCTGCGACGTGATGACGTCGATACGCAACGGTGCCGGCTGCGCGCCGGCCACGGCGCCCAGCGCAAGAACGAGCCCCAGCAGGGCGCCGATCCACCGCGGAAGGCGCACTAAATGATGAACGTCAGGTTGGGGATGACGGTGTCGATGTTGGCGAGCATGACCTTCTTCAGCTTGATGAGGAAGCCGTCGCCGTCGCGCACCAGAACGTGCCGGTTCCGCCCGGCCCAGAAACGCGTCTCGTTCTTGCGGATCTCACACAGCACGAACGTCGAGTAGACCGTGATCTCCTCGCCGCCGTCGGTGTGCACTTCGATGTTCGAAACCACCCGTGCCAGCCGCGACTTCGGCCGCTGCGCGTGCGCGTGCAAACCGCTGAGGCGCCAGACGCGGTCCTCGAGCTGCTTGTGGCCTTCATAGATCAGCGCGATGTGCTCGTGCGGGTCGGCGTCGTCGTCGTTGCTGGGCAGCCAGTACGTACACTCGTCGGCCCACAAGTCGAGCCAACCCTTGTAGTCGTTCGAATCCATGAGGCGCGCTTCGCGAAACAGAAATTGTTCGACGGCGAACTGCAGCTCCGCTAGACCGGCCGTCGTCATGAGGAGCTCATCAAACGCGCCCACTCGCGCATCTGACCGCGTTGCGTGACCTCGTCGCTGATCTGGCCGACGATCGACCCGTCGGCATCGACGTACTCGCGGTTGCGTCCGCGCGAGATGTCGATCCACGGATTGACGGTCGCTTGCAGTCCGTCGGTGTTGCGTTCGAAGATCTCCGTGTCGTCGGGCTGGCCCATGCCGGCCGCGCCGTAGAACTCCTCGTGACGCCGCAGACGGATCTCGTTCATCTCGTCGCTGACCCCGCCGAGATGCACCGGATACAGATACACGTCGGTGCGATCGACGGCCATGGGGACCATGACGCGCACATGCTGGTTGATCATCTGCAGGTTCGGGAAAACCCCGAGGTGCGGATCGCCGCCGACGGCGATGAGCTCGGTCGCGCGTTCCGGGCCGTAGGCCGCGAACATGTCGGCGACGTAGCGTTCGCCGCCGGGCGCATTGCGCATCGCCGCGAGGTGGAAGTCCGCTTCCGACACGCGGTGCGGAACGACGTCCAGCATCGCATGACCGTGACCCAGATCGCGCGACACGGCGAGCCCGGACTCGTTCATCGTCTTGCGCTGAACCTGCGCGGTGTGCGAGTCGAGGTTCGCGTGTTCGTTGGCGGCGCGGCGCTTGAAAATTTCAAACGCGGATTGGTGCACGACCGGCGGATGGTAGCCGTCCATCCCGACGAACTTCCAGTTTCCACGATACGTCGTCTTGTGAATGCCGGCGTCGAGCCGCAGCTCGCCCGTCGGCGACGAATCGATCATGTAGTCCATCTTCGCGGCGGCGAGCCCGAGGTAGTCGCGCAGCGGGCCGACCGCCGGATTTACGCTGCCGAAGATGAACCCGCGATATGCTTCAACGCGCGGCACCGGCGTCAGCGAATGCTCGTCGCGATCGAAATCGGCCGGATAGGCATCGTCTTTCGGAATATGCACGAGCTTGCCGGTGTTGTCGTAGGTCCAGCCGTGGTAGAAGCAGCGAAAGTGCGACTGGTTGCCGCGCTCGACTTCGCAGATCAGCGCGCCGCGATGGCGGCAGCGGTTCATGACCAGGTGGTAGCGGCCGTCGTTCCCCCGCACGACGACCACCGGCTGGCGGCCGATGACGCGGGTGACGAAGTCGCCGTCCTTCGGGATCTCGCTCTCGTGCGCGAGGTACACCCAGGTCGCGTTGAAGATCTTCTGCATCTCGCGTTCGAAGATCGCCGGACTCGTGTAGATCTCCGAGTTGACTTTATCGCCGCGAAAATACTGGCCCGCCCAGTCCCCGGCTCGACTGAGCGCCTCAGCTTGCTGATCTAGCACGTGCCCCTACTTTTAAGACAAACGAGACTTAGAGGTCGAGACGGGCCGCGCTCGCGTGGTTGGGTGGCAGGGGCGGCATATCATCGACGTCCGAGGCTTCGACCGTCACGTGGGTCATCACTGCGGCGACCACCGGGGGCGGCGCCGTGACCGGCGGCTCCGGATGGGCCGGCGTGGGGGCCGACGCGGCGTCGTAGGGCGCCCGGTCGATCAACGCCAGATGCGAAAGCAGCAGGCCTCGGATCTCGCTCTTCGCCTTGTCGGCGATATCGAGCATCCGCTGGTGCTCGCGGCGCGATTCCTCGACGCGGTCGCTGAGGCTGCCGATCTCGCGTTCGCTCTGCAGGCGCGCCTCTTGCTTGATCAGGTCGGCTTCCTTGTGCGCCGCCGCCTTGACCTCGTCGGCCGTGCGCTGCGCCAGCAGCAGCGTCGACTGCAGCGACTCTTCCATCGCCTTGAAGTGCGAGATGCGTTCCTTGAGGTCCGCGATCTCCGCTTCGAGCGCGGCCCGGGCCGTCGCTTCGTCTTCCAGCGACTCGATGATCTCGTCGAGGAACTTGTCGACATCGGTGCGGTCGTAGCCCTGCAGCGCGCGCTTGAACGTGCGGTGCTGGATGTCGACGACCGTAATTCTCGAATTAGCGCTCATTGCGTGTCGTATTCCCATAGCGAGCCGAGAGGTCGAGTATCCCGTCGTCGTTCAGCTGTTCGCGCAGGTTAGCCGAGTTCACCGTGACCCCGGCCGGGACTATGAGGTAGATCGCTTCGGCGAGTTTTTGAATGCGTCCGTCGATCGTGTACGCGACACCCGACGTGAAATCGACCACACGCTGTAAAAGCGAGCGGTCGGCGCCTTGTAGGTTGACGATCGCGACGTGGCGCGCGCGCAGCGCGTCGGCGATCTCCGTCACGTCGGAGAAGCCGCGGGGAGCGAAGACCGCCACCGACGGACCGACGCGGCGGCCGGCTTCGGTCAGCGGAACGACGTTGCGTTTGGGACCGCTCTGATCGGCCTCGTAGGTCTCCAGTTCGTCCATCTCGTCGTCGTCGTGAATGGCAAACCACGAGCCGATCTTGGCAAACATACTCATACCGTGACCCTTTCTGGCGCCGGCGCCGGTCGCGCGCCGAATATCGCGGTGCCGATACGGATCATCGTCGATCCATGTGCGATGGCCCGTTCCCAGTCAGCCGACATCCCAAGCGACAGCGTCGATCCACCGACCGCCGCGAAGGCGTCCCGCGCGAGCGCGAACGCCGCATCGACGTCGCCCTCGAGCGGGCCGATGGCCATGACGCCGTCGACCGTCAGACCGGCGGCGCGGAGCTGCTCGGCGAGTTGGGCCGCGCCCGCCGGCGCGACGCCGAAACGCTCTGCCGGCGACACGTTCACCTGAACCAGCACGCGCACGGTGCGGCCGAGCGAACGCGCTGCTTTTTCGATGGCGAGGCCGGCTTCGAGCCGATCGATCGACTGTACGACGTCGAACAGCCCGACGATGGCCTTGGCCTTGTTCGTCTGCACGTGTCCGATGTAGTGCCGCGTCGCCGGGGGCAGATCGACATACTTCTCGCGCGCTTCCTGAACGTAGTTTTCGCCGATGTCGGTCAAACCGGCCGCGAGGGCGGCAAGTACCGCTTCCCGGGGCTGCGTTTTGGTAACCCCGAGAATCGTGACGGCGCCGGCTGACCGGCTTGCCGCTTCGGCGACGCGATCCACGCGCGCGCGGAGCATCGCCACGCGCTCGCCGATCGACTGGGCGAGTGCCATGGACTGACGTCTTCTACGCGGTTGCCGTGGTTACTTCTGTCGCCGGCGCTTCGATCGTGTGGCGGTTCGCTTTGATGGCCACGTACAACAGCCAGGCACCGATGAAGACCATCGGCAGCGCGACGAGTTGGCCGCCGGAAAGACCGATGACGGTGAAGCCCGGTTCGCGCCAGATCTCGGCGACGGTGCGGGTGATCCCGTAGTACGTGAACCAGGTCCACGCGACGACGCCGTCGGCCGGACGCCGGCGGTAGAGCCACAGCAGCAGCGGCACCGCGAGGATGTCGAGGATGCCTTCGTAGATCTGCGAGGGGTGGCGGTAGCCGTCGACCGCCGGGAACTTGATGCACCACGGCTGGTCCGGGTCGCAGATCTTGCCCCACAGTTCGTCGTTGATGAAATTGACGACGCGCGTGGTCGCGATGCCGAGCGGCAGCAGCACGACGACCTCGTCCGCCAGCACGTTGAACGTCAGCCCGCGGTGCTTGCGCAAGAACAGGAAGATCGCGACGATCACGCCGATCAGCGCGCCGTGAAACGCCATCCCGCCCTTCCAGATCGCGATGAAGTCGAGCGGGTTCGCGAGGTAGTCGCCCAGGTTGTGGTTGGTAATCACGTCGGCGATCACGAACACCAGGCGGCCGCCGATCAGCACGCCGATCAGGGCGTAGATGAGGAAATCCTGGATGTTGTCGGTGGTGAGGCCCAACCGCAGCCGGCCGGCCGGGCGGTTCATCCAGAGAAACACGCAGATGAACCCGAACAGGTACGAGAGCCCGTACCAGTGCACGGCCAGCGGTCCGAGATGGAACGCGACCGGGTCGATGTTCGGATAGGTAAACCAATGAGTCATCGTCTTCGTCCTACGCTGGATGAGGGCAGGCAGCCTTTTCCAGGCGTCGTAGGTTGAAGATCAGCGTGAATGTCCAGCTTAACGTCGCCACGGCATTTTTGGCGGGCCTCATCTCCTTCGTCTCGCCGTGCGTCCTGCCGCTCATCCCGGCCTACCTTTCCTTCCTTACCGGTTCGAGCTTAGAGGAGCTGAAGGCCGAAACGGACGTCGCGCAGCGCGCCCGGGTCATCGGCCACGCCGTCGCCTTCATCTGCGGGTTCACCGTCGTTTTCATGCTGCTGGGCTTCACCGCCGGGGCGATCGGCAACGTGCTGCTGCAGTACCGTGACATCATCGCCCGGGTCGGCGGCGTGGTGGTCGTGATCCTGGGCCTCAACATGATCGGCGTCTTCAAGATCCCGTTCCTGATGATGGACAAACGCCCGCAATGGCGCAGCGCCAACCGGTCCTACCTCGCGTCGTTCGTCGTCGGTTTGGGATTCGCAGCGGGCTGGTCGCCCTGCATCGGACCGATTCTGGCCGGCATTCTGGCCCTGGCCTCGCAACAGAGCTATGGCGTCGCGACCGGCTTGCTGCTCGTGTACTCGCTGGGGCTCGCGGTGCCGTTCTTGCTGACCGCCGCCGCCATTTCGCGCGCCCTCGGCGCGCTCAGCCGCATCAAGCGCTACCTCGGCGCGATCGAGATAACAGCCGGCGCGTTTCTGGTCGCCACCGGAATCGTGCTGCTCACCGGCACGTTTACCCGCATCGCGGGCTGGTTTTATCAGTACGTGTCGCCTCCTAGCCTGTGATTCTCTGGATCGTCGCCCTGGCCGTCTTCCTCCTCGATCGCTGGACGAAGTCGCTGGTCACCACGCACTTCTTTCCGGGTGAAAGCGCGATCGTCGTACCGCACCTGCTGTGGTGGACGTACGTGCAGAACACGCACGGCGCGTTCGGCATGTTCGGTTCGCAACCGTGGCTGCTGATCGGACTCGCGATCTTGGTTCTCGCGCTCTTCGCGTATGCGTTTCGCGACGCGGTGCGCGAGTCGCTGACCGTGCGGATTGCGTTCGGCGCCATCGCCGGCGGCGCGATCGGCAACATCGTCGACCGCCTGCAGCATCAATACGTGGTGGACTTCGTCGATTTCAAAACGATCTGGCCCAACGTGTTCAACCTCGCCGACTCGTGCATCACCGTCGGCGTCGCGATCTTGATCCTGGCATCGCTGCGCAGCGAGAAGAAGTCCCCGGTGTCACCCTGAGCCCCTTCGACTCCGCTTCGCTACGCTCAGGACCGAAGGGC
>DASYOE010000384.1:0-14260 GCA_036008105.1 Candidatus Lustribacter sp.
TCGATGCGCAACCCCTGGATACGCTCGTCGGCGATCATCGCGAACACCAGCGCGTGCGTGCGCGCCAGCACCTCCGCATCCTCGACGCGCAAACCGGCCAGATCGTTGATGTCGAAGAAGCGCCGGTAGTTGATTTCATCCGAGGACACGCGCCAGTATGCGGGCCGGTAGTGTTGCGCGGCCACCAGTGCGTCGAGCCGCTGCGCATCGCCGGCGAAGGCGGCGCACGCATCGGCGAGCGCGCGCGCGAACGGCGGTTCGGCGGCCAGGCGAGCCGCCAGCTCGTGCTGGAGCGACGTCGCCCGTTCGCGCAAAGCGTCGCGCTTGGCGGCATCGCGCGGCCGCCCCCGCAGCGCGGCAAACGAGGCGGCCAGCTCGCGCAGCGCCGGCGCCGTTTCGGCCGGCGCGAGTTGCGCTGCGAACGCGAGCACGAGGCCGTACGACGGCGGCGTCAGCGGAAAGCGATGGTCGAAGTAGTGGAGGGTCAGCGTGCCGTCCGCATCGCACGCGACGGCGAGTTCGCCGCGCTCGACGACGCGGCCATAGTGATCGCCCAGCACCGGCAACACGACCTTCCCGCCCCCGGCCGAGCGCTTGTGCCACTCGATGTCGAAGAAGTGGCTGAACGGCGACAGCGCTCCCCAGGTCAGGATGTCGTACCACCACGGGTTGTCGGTCCCGATGCCCATGTGGTTCGGGACGAAGTCGACCAGATGTCCCATGCCGCGCCGGTGCAGCGCGTCGATCATCGCGCGGTGCTCCGACTCGTCGCCGATCTCCGGGTTGAACCGCGTGTGGTCTACCACATCGTAGCCGTGTTCGCTGCCCGGCCGGGCCCGGAAATACGGCGAGGCGTACAGATAGTCGATACCGAGCGCATCGAGATACGGCACCAGCGCCTCGCCGTCGCGAAAGCTGAAGTGCGGCCCGAACTGCACGCGGTACGTCGAACCGGGAACGGTGTGAACGCTCACGTGCGCGCCCAGCGTACGCTCCAGGCCGGTGCGCGTCCGTCGCGATACACCTCGCCGTGCGTCGCGAAAAACGTCTCGCCGGTCAGGCGTTCCGGAAATCCGTCGAGGGCTTCGCCGCCGAGGTTCGCGTCGGCGTACAATGCGCCGTCGGCGAGCTTCCAACGCAGGCGCAACCCCGTCGCTCCCACGCGCTCGCACGTTGCATCGCTGCCGCGCACGCCCGCATTGACCGGTACGACGTACCGCATGCGCGCCCGTAGCACCGCGGTGGTCAACGCGAGCGCCGCCGCGTGGTGCGGTTCGTCGCGCTCTTCCCAGCGCAACTGCGAGGCCTCGAACGTCGTCACCGCCGCGGGATCCGGTGTGCCCGGAAACTCACGCCGCCGTCCGGCCGCGACGCGCTGCGCCAGATCGGGTTCGAAATCGCAGAAGAACAGGAACGGCGTCGACGCCGCCCACTCCTCGCCCATGAAGAGCAGCGGCGGCGATGGGGCGAGCAAGATCAGCGCGGTGAGCGCCCGCAGCGCGGCCGGCGTGGTGAGGTGCGACAACCGTTCGCCGAAGGCGCGGTTGCCGATCTGGTCGTGATTCTGCAGAAATCCGACGAACGCGGTCAGCGGAAAGCGCGCGCTCGACGGTCCGCGCACGAACCCGCACGTCAGCGCACGACCCAGCAAGCCGGCCGGATCGGCGGCAAACGGGGCGTAGTAGGTTTGCGTTTCGCCGGTTGCGAGCACGTGCGCCGCGTGCTCGACGTCGTCGTTCCACTGCGCCTCGAAGCCTTCGTCGAGCAGCGTGACGTCGTTGTGCTCGTTTTCCACGATCAGCGCGATCCGGCGTTCGGGTCCGCAGGCTGCCAACGCGGCCGCGCGCACCTCGCGCAAGAACGACGGCCAGTCCTCGTCGACGATCGCGTGCGTGGCATCCAGCCGCAACCCGTCGAAGCGAAAGTCGCCGATCCAGTAGGCGGCGTTTTCGGTAAAGTACGCGCGCACGTCGGGCACGTCGACGGCGATTGCCGCGCCCCACGGCGTCTGTTCGCGTGGGTTGAAGAACTCCGGTGCGAGCGCGTGCAGGTAGTTTCCTTCGGGCCCGAAGTGGTTGTAGACGACGTCGAGCAGCACCGCCAAACCGTGCGCGTGCGCGGCGGCGATGAAACGCCGCAAGTCGTCGGGCCGCCCGTAGCCGGCAAACGGCGCGTACGGCAACACGCCGTCGTAGCCCCAATTGCGCCGGCCCGGAAACGCGCCGATCGGCATCAACTCGATCGCCGTAACGCCGAGTGCGACGAGCTCGCGCAGCTTGCGAGCCGCCGCCTCATAGGTGCCTTCGAAGGTGAAGGTGCCGACGTGCAGCTCGTAGATCGCGTGTTCGTGCCAGGGCCGCCCGCGCCAGCCGTCGTCGGGCCAGACGAAGTCCGCCGCGACGATCTCGCTCGCCGCGTGCACGCCGTCCGGCTGGAAACGCGAACCCGGATCGGGAATCGCCGCGCGGCCGTCCACGGCGAACGCGTAACGCGAACCGGCCCGCGCCGACGGTTCGTCGAGCGCAAACCAGTCGCCGCTCTGCCCCATCGCCGCAACGCGACCGTCGATGTGCAGGTCGACGCGCGACGCTCCCGGCGCGAAGAGCCGCAGCCGGTAGCCTCGCTCGAGCGCCTGCGGGCCGAAGCGGCCCGCGTAGGCCCGCGTCATGCCGGTGCGGCGGCCTCGGAGCGTTCGAAGATGCGCGTCAGCTCCGCGTACAGGTTGCGCATGCGTTCGGGCCGCGCGTGGGCGCCATAGACGATCGCTTCGAGCGTCGCCCGCACCAAGAACACGTCGACGAGCGCGCGCACGTTCCCGTCCTCTTCGAGCACGCCGAGTCCGCGCGCGTGGTCGAGATAGCTGCGCGCAAATGCGGTCGCGGCCGCGCGCACCAAGGCCCGCAACGGCGGCATCACGTGCTCGGTTTTCACCGTCGGATCGGTGGCCACGTCGAAGGCCGCGGCGGCCGTCACTTCATCCAACGAACGGATCATCGTGCCGAGGTCGGCGTACGGTGAGGTGCGCCGCCGCCGTTGTACGACCGGTCGCGCCACTTCGCCCGCGCCGGGATCGATGATCAGCACGTCCCCTTCGGTCACCAAGACCCGGGCCAAGTGAAAGTCGCCGTGCACGCGCATCGCCTTCGTGCCGGCCAACGGGGCCGCATCGATGATCTTGGCGATCTGTTCGCGCAGGGCGAGTGCGCTCGTCGCTTCGGGGCTGTGGTCGCCGGCGATCTGGGCGAACGCGCGCTCGGCCAGCGAGCGCAGTTCCGTCTGCAGTTCGGCGGCGTCGGCGTCCGTGAACGTGCGGGGCGCGAAATCGGGCAGATCGGACCGCGCGAACAGCGCGTGCATGTCGGCGAGGCGCCGTCCGGCGAGCGCGGCGACGCGGTCGATCGGCGCGCCGTCGTCGCTCGACTGTTGCATCGTACGCATGAGCATCGTATGCAGCACGTCCCAGCCGTTGCCTTGCGCGAGAATGTAGCGTCGTGCCAGCCCGACCCCGATCTCGGACCCGTCGTTACCGCTATACGTGAAGGTACCGAGCAGCGGCGCCGTGTGCGTGAAGTTCGCCTCGTGCAGAAAATTCGCGAGCTCGATCGCCGCGTTGACGCCGCGCACGCTGCGCCGGAACAGCGTCAGCATCACGGTTTCGCCGATCACGGCGGACAACCGGCGGTCGCCCGATTGCGGCGTGCGCAGGTTGCCGGCGTCGGCGATTGTCAGCGACTCCAGACTCCACGTCGGCTCGCATGCCAGCGAGCCCGCACTTCCCGCCAGCTTGGTGGTGTTGCGCAACGCGTCGAACAGGCCGCTCCACAACCGGTCGTCGATCGCGGCATCGAGCAGCAAGCCTTCGTGCGAGCCGGTGCGCGTCTTGGCCAACGCGGCGCGTACCGTGGGTAGCGGCCACTCGCGGTCGACCGCATGCGCGATTTCGAGCGGCAAAATCTGCGCCGCGTCATCGCTGCCGCCGGCGAGGATCGCTAGCGACGGTGACTCGTCATCGGTGCCGAGGGGAACGAGATCGGTCAGCGCCGCCCCCGCCAGCACGTCGCGCTCGAGCGTGCTGCGCGCAGGTTCTTGCAACAGGCTGGCGCGGCCGCGCGGCAGCACGATGGTGACGAACTCCGGCTGCGGCGGCGCGGCGAGGTCCGGCGCGACCGGAGCGTCGTTCGGTGCCGCCAGCACGAACCAGAAAAACGAGTGTCCGTGCAAGGTCAGCACGTAGCGATCGTCGACGATCGGCGGGAACGCGCTCCACCCCAGCATCTCGACCGGCGTGCGGCCGTTATAGCGCGAGAGGTCGAGCGAGACCGCTTGCGAGCTGCGCGCCATGTTCGCAACGCACAGGACGACCTCGCCTTCGAACTCGCGAACGTAGGCGGCGACGTGCCGGTTGTCGGGATGCAAGAACGAGATCGAGCCGCGCCCGAACACGCGGTGCGCTTGGCGCACGCCGATCGTGCGCCGCACCCATTCCAAGAGCGACGCTTGGCTGCGCTCCTGCGCTTCGACGTTGATCGATTCGAAGCCGTACACGGTGTCCATGATCGGCGGCAAATACAAAGCCTGGATGTCGGCGCGCGAGAAGCCGCCGTTGCGGTCGGCCGACCACTGCATCGGGGTGCGCACGCCGTCGCGGTCGCCGAGGTAGACGTTGTCGCCCATCCCGATCTCGTCGCCGTAGTAGATGATCGGCGTGCCCGG
The DNA here is from genome assembly GCA_036008105.1 of Candidatus Lustribacter sp. Lineage (GTDB taxonomy): Bacteria > Vulcanimicrobiota > Vulcanimicrobiia > Vulcanimicrobiales > Vulcanimicrobiaceae > Lustribacter. The sequence continues at coordinate 4,714 of DASYOE010000384.1, forward strand.
CAACGACAGCAGCAGGCTCGTCATCAGCTCGATCTTTTGGCGGTCGTTCTCCATCAGCGGTGCGAGTCGCCGGCGAATGCCGACGTTGAGGCGCTCCCGGGCCTGCGGCGCATACACGCTGTACATGAACGCGCGTTCGCGGTCGGTCACCATCTCGAGCGTCAGCTCGTCGTGGTTGCGCAGGAAGATCGCCCACTGACAGTTGGGCGGGATCTGCGGCGTCTGGCGCATGATGTCGTAGAGCGGGTAGCGGTCCTCCTCGGCGATCGACATGAACATGCGCGGCATCAGCGGGAAGTGAAAGGCCATCTGGCATTCGTCACCGTCGCCGAAGTACGCGCTGACGTCTTCGGGCCATTGGTTCGCTTCGGCGAGCAGCATGCGGTCGGGGAACTCCGCGTCGACGATCGCGCGCAAGCGCTTGAGGACGGTGTGGGTCTCGGGCAGGTTCTCGTTGCTCGTCCCTTCGCGCTCGATCAGATACGGCACCGCATCGAGCCGCATGCCGTCGACGCCCATCGCGAACCAGAAGCGCATCGCGTCGGCGATCGCGTCGAAGACGGGTGGGTGATCGAAGTTCAGGTCGGGCTGCCAGCTGAAGAAGCGGTGCCAGTAGTACTGGCCGGCGACGGGGTCCCAGGTCCAGTTCGACGTTTCGCTGTCGGTGAAGATGATGCGCGTGCCGGCGTAGGTCTCGAGCGAATCGCTCCAGACGTAGAACTTGCGATAGAACGAGTCACGCGGCGCGTTGCGCGCGCGTACGAACCACGGGTGCTGATCGGAGGTGTGGTTGACGACCAGGTCCGTGATGATGCGCAAGTCGAGTTTATGCGCCGCGCGAATGAACGCGCGCACGTCGCGCAGCGTGCCGTACGAGGGGTGGACGCCCTTGTAGTCCGAGATGTCGTACCCGTCGTCGCGCTGCGGCGAGGGGTAGAAGGGCAGCAGCCACAGCGCCGTGGCGCCCAGCCCCTTGATATAGGGTAGCTTCTCGGTCAGCCCGGCGAAATCGCCGATGCCGTCGCCGTTGCCGTCGGCGAACGCCTTGACGTGCAATTGGTAGATGACGGCATCTTTGTACCAGAGAGACGGTTGCGTGGGCTGCACCAGGGGCTATCTTACCCTGGTGTCGCCATTTCTATCCCGGCGCGGCTTCTGTGCGGGCGCGCACCCGGCGCACGTAGCGGACGTAGCTCACGGTCCAAACCAGTATCCCGCCGATGCAGACCACCGCGATGATCGGGGAGGCGGCGGTCGCGGTGGCGATCGGCAGCGTCAGCGCGGCCACGACCCGCACCGCCGCTTCGAATATGAGGCCCAGACCCCAGACCCATGTGATCAGCCGGAACACGCGCGGCGCGCCCGGGCGCGACCACAGTTCCTCGCTCGCCGCGCGCGCGGCCGGGCTGCTGCCGGCGAGATCGAGATTGAGCCGGTAGATCAGCGGCCGTGGCGTCAGCAGCGAGCCCAAGAATAGCAAACCGAAGACCGTGGTGAAGAGCGAGTCCTTGAGCAGCGCGTAGATCGCGTTGCCGGTCGCGAACGACAAGCCGAAGCCGACCACGATGCCGGTAAGCGCCACGATCGCGATCAGGCCGATGCGTTTGCTCGTCACCGCTTCGTACACCATCTCGGCAATCGGGAAAACCGTCGCGGCCGCCAGCGCGTAGACCGGCGCGACGCCATGATGCAAGAGCACCTGGATCACGATCAGCGGGACGACGAGGCTCAAGCCCAGCGTGCGGTAGAGCCCGCCGAAGCGCGGAGCGGAAGCGTCGGACGGACTAGCTGCGGGCTGCGTCATCGGCAATCCAGTTTCCGTGGAAACCGAGCGGTACCCGCACCGGCAACGGCACGACCGCCACCGGCGGCGCGTGCATATTGGATGCGTCGAGCACGACGAACTCGCTGCGATCGCGGGCGGCGTCGTACACGTAGCTCATGAGCCAGCCGGCGTCCTCGCCCGCCGCCGCCGGAACGAAAACGGCTTCGCCCGTTCGCCGCCCCGCTCCGAACCGGTGCGAGCTGGACGTTCCCGTCGCGAGATCGAACTTGCACAGCTCGCCGCTGTCTCTTCCGGCCGCATCGACGGCGACGGCGTAGCCGTAGCGATACGCGTTCCCCGTCAAACGCTCGTCGATTCGAGGAAATTCGACCGAGCGATCCGCGAGCGTCGCCTCGCTCACGCGGCCGGACGCGAGATCGATCGTGAAGCGGTGAAGTGTGGTTGGCGCGAACGAATCGTTCCCTTTTCGCCAGAGTTCTTGGTAGCGCACGACGTCGAGCGCGATCCGCTCGCCGTCTTCCACCGCGTTCATGACGTGGAAGACATAGCTGGGCTCGATTTCAAACCAGCGTACCGGTGCCGCGGCATCGTTGCGGTCGACGACGCCGAGCCGTGCGCCGTAGCGATCGCTCCAGCGAAACGGAAACTTGCCGCGCATCCCGAGCAGCATGTCGAACACGATCGGCAGGTCCATGAAGATCGCGTAGCGATCGGTGAGCGCGAAATCGTGCATCATCGTCGCGCTGCGCACGGGGATGTTGCGGGTCTCCATCAGCTTGCCGGCGGCATCGATGCGATAGTAGAGCAGCGCGCCGGGTCGCAACTGCATACCGAAGCCGTGCAGTTCGCCGGTGCGCGGGCAGCGGTGCGGATGCGCCGAGAACGGCCCCGTCAAGCGGCCGTCGAAATCGTACACGCCGGTCGTCGTGAGCTCGCGCGTCACTTCAGTTGGAAACGATGACTCGACGAGTGCCAACAGCCGGTTTCCATGCCCGATGATGTTCGTATTCGCCGTGCCGACCGTCAGGTCGACGGTTCCGTTCAGGCGGACGAGCCGCGCGTGCTCGACGAACTCGCGCGTCCGCACCCAGCGGTTACGATACGCCGTCGCGCGCCCGTTCTCGATCCGCAGCCCGTGCAACATCCCGTCGCCAAGGAACAGGTGCCGGGCCTTGGCGCCGGGCCGCGGGTTGGGACCGTTGCGAATGTAGTCGCCGCACAACTCCGGCGGCAGCGCGCCCTCGACGGGCAGGTCGAACGCCTCGATCTCGGTGCTGACCGGGGTCCCGAAGCTGGTCTCGGCGGCGGGGGCGGCGGTTGCGGTGGCCATGTGCGGCTCTTTCTTTCGAAGGCGATCCGTGTTATGGTAGGATCGATGTGTCAGATATTACATGTAAGAAATAACATGTCAAGAGGGTCGCAATGAAAATCGGCGTCCTCGGCAACCTGCTGCTGGGCCTCCTCACGAGCGGTGAGCGCACCGGCTACGAGCTGACCCGCGAATTCGATGTCAGCCTAGCCAACGTGTGGGCCGCCAGCCACAGCCAGATCTATCCCGAACTGGCCAAGCTCGAAGCCGCCGGCCTCATACGGAAGACCGCAGCCGGCCCCCGTGGCAGCCAGCGGTACGCCATCACCGTGACGGGCGAGGCGGCGGTCCGGAGCTGGCTCAGCGAGACGAGCCCGGTCGACAGCCCGCGCACCGAGTCGATGGTGCGGGTGTTCTTCCTCGGTCTGCTGCCGCCGGACCAGGCGGCGGCCTATTTCGCAGACCAGCAGAAAAAACACAGCGAGAAGCTCGAGCGCTATCGTGTGTATGCCGCGCACTGCTCGGTCGACGATCCCGAGACGCGTTGGTCCCGCGTTGCGCTTGAGGCCGGGATGCGCGTCGAAGCGGCGATGGCCGATTGGGCCGCATGGGCGATCGCCGAACTCGAACGTCCCGCTACCCCGTAGCGCAGATCGTCACCAGGCTGCCACGCCTTCATCCGCGATCGCATCCGGCATCGGGCCGAACCGGTTGGGTCCGGACGTGCTGGGCAAACTAAGCCAGATCAACAGAACGATGTTGCCGAGAGGGACAAAGACCAGGAGCTTCCACCAGCCACTGCGGTTGGTGTCGTGTAAGCGGCGGACCGCCACGGCGGAGTACGGCACGATGAACACGAGCGTGCACATGGCCCCAAAGAGCGCATCGCGTCCAAACAGCGCGTGATCGAGGAGGATCGCAAGGCCGAACACGATCACCCCAAAGAGCACGAACCACCAGTATTCGGTGCCGCCGGCGCGGCCGCTGAACGTGAGCCAGCGCGCGAAGACGCTCCTAATCGCTTGCGGCATCGTCATGCGACAAATATACGCGGCCCGCGCCTGGAAGTTTCGCTAGGCGCCCCGATGACGATTGACGCGCACCACCGTATAGGCTTCGATGAGGGTTTCGCCGGCCAGAGCGCGAGCGCGCGCGAGGGCTTCCGCAGCGACGCCCGTTGCCGAGCGCCGGTAGGCGGCGATGTCGGCCCAGACTTCGTAGGCCGCAGCATGTTCGGGCTTCTGACCCTGCAGTACGGAGATCGCCTCGAAGCCGCCCGCTGACTTCACGATCTCCGCATATTTTTGCAGCGCGTCCATCAGCTCCGGCTGCTTGCCGGGTTCGACCACATACACGCTAATGACCGCAACGGTGTCCGTGCCGGCAACGACGGCAAACTCGCTCCTGCCCCCGGCCGTCACGACTTCCACCGCGTCGTAGTACCGCATCTCGTGGCTCGTCGAGAGTTCGTGCGTCCGTTCGACGAGCGGACGCGCCACCGCGGCGAGCTCGCGACCACCCGTCGGGTCGGCGTACTGGACGTAGTTCACCACGATCGGCGCATCGATCGCCGGGTGAAACGAAGAATACCGGTTCTTCGGAAGCGCCCGGCTGTCGGCCAGATCGGCAATCGCCCCCAGCGTCTCGAGCATTTCCCCGTGCCGCTCGCGCGGCGTCGCGAACACGTTGATACCGATCGTCGTCGCGCCCTTTTTCTGGGGGAACACTGTGCCCGCGGCCACCTACTTCAGCACACCTTGCTCGCGATAATAGCGCGCGGCTCCAGGGTGAAGCGTCGCGGTCGACTTCGGTGCATGGCGCACGCTGTAGAAGACGTCCTGTGCTGCAAACGCCTCGACGCTCGATTGATCCAACGCCTTCGCCATCCGGTACACGACGTCGTCGGGCAAATCTTTGTTGACGATGAGCTCGAAGCCCGGGTTGGTGACCGTGAGGCACGGCTCTTTCTGACCGTGGATCGTGCCGGCCGGAATCGTCACCTTCGGCGCGCAGTACTCGCGCTCGATCAGGTCGGCGATATCCTCGTCGAGCGGCAGCAAAACGAACGGGAAGAGTTGCGCGGCGACGCCGGCGGGCCCGGCCGCGGTATCCTCGCGCATCAGCGAGTTGCTCTTGCCCTGTGCGATGAGCGGAATGGTGTTTGGATGGGACGTTTGGAAACTTCCGCCCCACGCTTCGATGTCGCGGAAGAGCTCGACGCCGTAGTGACGCATATAGGCTTCCGGAATTTGGCCGGACACGTACTCTTTTTCGCCGATCGACATGTCGAGCTTGGGTTTCTTCGCGGCGATCTCCGCCAGCGAGCGAATGCCGACATCGGTGCGAATCATGTTGAAGTAGTGCTGGTTGGGTCGAATCAAGTGGGCCAGCCCGCGAATCGAGGTCGCCTCGCCGTTCTTGTGCAAGCCGAGCCCCTTTGCCGCCTGCGCTGCCGCGACCGAAAGCGTGCAGGCCAGGTCGGACTCCCGCGCGGCAACGCGCAAGAGCGGTTCGCTGGCGCCGATGCCGTAGCGCGTCATTTCGACCTGAAGACCGCCATTCTTCAATGCTTCGGCCGCCCAGGTGAGCGATCTCCACCAGTTACCCGCACCGTCAACGCTCGAGACCCTGATCGTATCTGCCATGAACGCTCCTTAACCAACAACGTGGGGCTCTCTTTTTTGACGTTCCGGCGCCGGTAGATTTAGCTTTAATTGAAGGAATCTGCCGCTCGCAAAACGCATGGACTCGCACCCAGGAGGGGCGTTCATGGAATTTGGACTGCAATTCTTCCCCGACATCAAGCCTGAGGAAAAGTCGCCGGCCGACTACTATCGCGACTGCTTGGATCTCGCCGAGACGGCGGATACGCTCGGCTACACGCATATTCGCACGGTCGAGCACCACTTTCACTATTACGGTGGCTACAGCCCGAGCCCGATCGTCTTCCTAGCGGCGGCCGCGCAACGAACGAAAGCGGCTCGCCTCATTACCGGCGCCGTCATTCCGGCGTTCAACCATCCGCTGAGGGTCGCCGGCGAGATAGGGATGCTTGACGGCCTTTCCGGCGGGCGACTCGAGGTCGGCTTCGCGCGCGCATTTCTGCCGCGCGAGTTTCGCGCCTTCGGCGTCTCGCCGGATGAATCGATCGCGCGCTTCAAAGAGGGGCTCGAGCAGATCGATCTGCTGCTGCGCGGGGAGAACGTCACCCACCACGGAGCGTTCCACTCGTTCGATAACATCACGACGTATCCGAGACCCACGCAGAAGCCTCGGCCGAAATTCTACGTCGCCGCGACGATGACGAAAGAGACGTTCGAGTATGCCGGCCATCACGGACACTCGATCATGGCTATCCCGATGGCCGCCGACAAGCTGCGCGAAAGCTTAGACACCTATCGGGCCGCGTATCGTGCGGCTGGCCACCCCGGGCGCGGCGAGGTGATGCTGGCGTTTCACATGTTCGTCGATGCCGACGGCGACCGGGCACGGCGCATTGCCGGCCCGCAGATCGAGGCGTACTTCCGCTCGATCAAAGCGGCCTCGTCGGAGTGGACCGAGGGTGTCACGTCGACGGATTATAAAGGCTACGACAAGATGATGGCCCATCTCAACGAGGTCACGGTCGACAGCCTCATCGCGAGCGGAAGCGCGTGGGTGGGAACGCCGGCCGAGGTATGCGCGACGATCGAGCGCCTCCAGCGCGAAACCGGTGGATTCGAACACGCATCGATGCAGCCGGCCTTTCATCTGCTCTCGACGGAGGATGGCAAGCGTTCGATGGATCTCTTCGCCCGCGAGGTATTGCCGAAGTTCAGCGCGGTGCCGTTGCCGGCCTGACGGTATGCCGCGCAACAACTTCGGCGAAATACGAATTCCGGACGATCGTATCGCAACGTGGAGGCGACGATTTCCGGATTCATTCGAACCCAGCGGCGCGCAACTCACCTTTGCCATCCGCGCGCTCGCGCAGCGAATCAACGATCACGCCAATGAGTGGCTGGCCCCTTACGGCTTGACCGCCAAGAAATTCAACTACCTCGCGACGATTTGTTCCAATGAGGGCGAAGGGATGACGATCTTGGAGCTCGGTGCGCTGGTTCACACCTCATCCGGGACGGTGACGACGATGATCAACGCGTTGGAGCGCGACGGTTTGGTGCGCCGCAGCGTCAACCGTGACGACGGCCGGAGCGTGCGGATCCAGGCGACGAAAAAGGGGCACCGGGCGATCGAAGAAGCCTGGTCGGTGCATCACCGCAACATCGAGGACATGGTTGTCGACCTCTCTCTCGAAGAACGAGCAGCGCTGCTCGACACGCTCATCGCCCTCGGCGAGAAACTGACTGACCGGGAGGCCACGTCATGAGATTCTTCCTAAGCATCATGGTCGCCGCGGCATTTCTCATGCCGCTCACCACAAGCGCCGCCGTCATTGCGCCGCTGCCGGTCACGATCCGCATCGGTTCTTCGTACAACGACTCGAATGTCGAGGCGTATTATGCCGTGGCCAACGGGTTCTTCAAACAAGTCGGCCTCAACGTCGAGATGACCGCGTTCAACAACGGCGCGGCGGCGGCAGCCGCGCTCGCGTCCGGCGCGCTCGATGTCGCCGTTCAGCCGCCGATGCAAGTCGCCCAAGCCGTCATCGGCGGCTTGCCGTTCGTCGTCGTCGCGGCAGGCGCGATCAACTCGGTCAGCGCGCCGGCGGCGTGGGTCTGCGTCAGCGCCACATCGCCCATCCGAACCGCTAAGGATCTCGAGGGGAAAACGATCGCGATCAACTCGCTAAAGTCCTCAAGCCAAAACCTGCTCGATGCATGGCTCGCGAAAGAGGGAGCCGATCTGAGCAAGATCCATTTCCTCGAGCTGCCTTCCGCTCAGATGGCGCCGGCGCTCCAACGCGGGACCGTCGATGCGGTGGAACTCTTCGAACCGGCGTTTACGGTGGCGAAGGCGAGCGGTAACGTGCGCGTCCTTGCGATACCCACCGCGGCAATGGCCGCCCCGCGCGACGAATTTCTCCAGACGACGTGGTACACGACCAAGCAGTTCGCCACCCAGAACCGGGAAGCCATACGCCGCTTTGCGAGCGCCATTTACATGGCGGCCCGTTGGGCCAACGCGCACCCGCACGACTCGGGTGTTATCCTGGCCGAACTCTCAAAGCTCGATCCGGGGATCGTCGCAACGATGACGCGGGCACGCTACGCGGAGTCGCTCCAGCCGCGCGACTTGCTGCCCGAACTCGACAACGGGTTCAAGTTTGGGTTGCTGTCGCGCCCCGTATCTCCGACCGAGCTCTTGAACACATCCTTATAGAGTAGCCGAGGCCCGGGCGCCGAGCCGGACGAATCTTGAGCGTGATGGAGTCCACGCTGGAGCGGACGCTTGCCCAACTCCCCGACGCGCCCGGCGTCTACATGATGATCGGCGGCGACGGCCAGATTTTGTACATCGGGAAAGCGGTCTCGCTGCGCAACCGCGTGCGTTCCTACTTTCAGGACAGCGCCGCGCACGCGTACTTCACGATCAAGATGGTCGAACGCGTTGTCGACGTGCGCACGATCGTCGTCTCGAACGAGGTCGAGGCGCTGATCCTCGAAGCGAACCTGATCAAGCGCCATCAGCCGCCCTTCAACGTGCGGCTGCGCGACGACAAGCGCTTCCCGTACCTCAAGATGACGAACGAACCGTTTCCGCGCGTCGTCTTTACGCGCGTGGTGCGCGATGACGGCGCGCGGTACTTCGGTCCCTACACGAACGCGGCCGGACTGCGCGAGCTGATCGATCTGGTCCGCATCGTCTTTCCGCTGCGCACGTGCCGCGAGCCGATCGACGGCAAACGCAAGCGCCCGTGTCTGCAGTACCATATCAAGCGCTGCCTCGCGCCCTGCGTCGGCTACCAGTCGGAGGACGACTACGACAAGCTCGTCGACGAGGTGCTGCTGTTTCTCGAAGGACATCACGACGCGCTGATCGCGCGCCTGCAGCACGAGATGGTCGACTCGGCCGAACACTACAACTTCGAAGCCGCGGCGCGCCTGCGGGACCGGATCATCGCGGTGCGGCGCACGATCGAGGCGCAGAAGGTCGTCTGGCGTTCACGCGTCGATATGGACCTGATCGCCGTCGCGCGCGCGCACGCCCAAGCCTGCATGCAAGTCTTTATGGTCCGCAACGGAAAGCTGCTCGGTCAGGAGCACTTCATCCTCGACGGTACGCTCGATGCGAGCGACGCCGAGCTGTTCTCCGAATTCCTCAAGCAGTTTTACACGGCGCGCGCCGGTCAGCTCGGGCTCGACGCGTCGATGGCGAGCGATATCGCCGGTAGTCCGCTGGCGCTGCGCGCGGCACGCGATCAGCAATCGCCCGTCGCGGAGAAAGAACGCTCGCGCCGCCGCACGAGCGGTGCCGCCGCGATCCCGAAAGAGATCCTCGTCCAATCTGCG
>DASYOE010000385.1:0-2898 GCA_036008105.1 Candidatus Lustribacter sp.
CACGCATGCCGCGCGCGCCGACGACGCTCGCCATGCCGGCGAGGAAGGCCGCTTCTTCGGCCTGATACTCCGGCCGCTCGCTCATCCCGGCGCTGAAGTAGTGCACCTTCCACTGTGGCGCGATTGCCAGATGCACCGGAAAGATCCGGCCGTCGACGCCGACGACCCGATACTTGCGAACGTTCCCGTCGGCGCCGCGCGCATCGAGGTACTCGATGACGAGCAGGTCGCGACCGGGCAAGCGCGCCGCGATCTCGGCGAGCGCAGCGGGCGTAGCAACCAGCTCGAAGTGATCGCCGGCGTGAAAGCCGGGCGAGCGCAGCAGCAGCGGAAACGCAAACCCACGCCGCGTCAGTTCGCCGGCCGTGAGCTGATCGCGCGCGATGCGCTCGATGCGCGGCGCCCGCACGCCGTCGAGTCCGCGCAAGCGCTCCATCATCTCGACCCGTCCGGTGCGCAGCACCGCCGCCGGATCGTTGATCACCGGCGACGGCGAGGCCGCCGCAATGGCCACCGCGCGCTCGAGGCTCGGCCGGCTGCGGTCGGCGTCGCCGATCGCGTTGAAGAGCACGTGATACGGGGGGATATCGATCTCGCCGCGCACCGAGTCGGCCAGCAGCACGCCCTTCTGCACGATCGTGTCGTCGAAGAACAGATTGGTGACCATGTCACCGCCGAACGCCGACACGAGCAGCAGCACTTGCAGCGGCGGCGCGGTGCCGCGATAGGGGATGCTCCACGCCTTCGGCTCGGCGAACGCGCGATCGAGATGCTCGCCGGCGCGCCGCGTATCGCCGTTCTCGGTGTAGATCGCCGCGAGGCCAAGGTGCGCGTGCAGAAAATCGGGCTTGCGCGCCAACGCCGCCGCGTAGGCAGCGAGGGCGCCGTCGATATCGCCCTCGGCTGCGCGCAACTGCGCGAGGTTGACCTGCGCCACCGGGTCGGCCGGCTGCAGCGCCACCGCCGCGTTCAGGTACGCTCGCGCGTCGTCGACGCGGCCGCGTTCGAGCAACATCGATCCCAGGTTCGTCAGGCCGCCGAAATGGGTCGGCTGACGCGTGAGGACGTCGACATAGGCGAGCAGCGCCTCGTCGATGCGCCCGAGATCTTCCAAGCAACAGGCGCGGCCGAAGCGCAGCGCGATGGCGTCTGGATTCTCGCGGATCAATTCGTCGATCGCGACCAACTGACGCAGCTCCGAGAACGGCGTCGCGCCGAGGCGCACCTAGAGCTTGAGCGCGGGTTGCCGGTCGGCGCCCGGGGTGGCCATGACGGGGGCGCTCGGGTACGCGCCGGTGAGGCAGCCGAGACAGAAATCCGACCGCTCGCGCCCGGTCGATTCGACGAGCCGCTCGACGCTGAGGTAGCCGAGCGAATCCGCGCCGACGCGGGCGCGGATCTGATCCACCGTGAGGTTGGCGGCGATCAGTTCCTTGTAGGTCGCCATGTCGACGCCGAGATAACACGGATGTACGATCGGCGGCGACGTGATGCGCAGATGCACTTCGCGCGCGCCGGCTTCACGCAAGAGCGAGACGATGCGCGGCGTCGTCGTTCCGCGCACGATCGAATCGTCGACGACCACGACGCGCTGACCGCGCAGGTTTTCGACGATCGGGTTGAACTTCAGTTGCACGCCTTGGTTGCGCACGGCTTGATCGGGGCTGATGAACGTCCGGCCGATGTAGCGGTTCTTGATCAAACCCTCGACGTAGGGAACGCCGCTCTCCGCCGCATAGCCGATGCCGCCCGGAATCGCCGAGTCGGGAACCGCCATCACCACGTCGGCGTCGACCGGGTGTTCGCGCGCGAGCGCCCGGCCCATCTGGTAGCGCGCCATGTAGATCGAGCGCCCCGATAGCACCGAGTCGGGCCGCGCGAAATAGATGTACTCGAACATACACAGTGCGGGCGGCTTCACCACCTCGATGTGTTCGCTGCGCATCCCATTCCGGTCGACGACGACGACTTCGCCCGGCTCGATCTCGCGCAGATATTGCGCGCCGACGGTCGACAGCGCGCACGATTCACTCGCAACCATGTAGCCGTTCTCACCGTAGGTGCCGATGCACAGCGGCCGTACGCCCCACGGATCGCGAAACGCGATGACCGAGTCCGGCGTGACCATGATGACGGAGTAGGCGCCTTCGGCCACCGCCATCGCGTCCTTCACGCGTCCCACCAGCGTCGACGCGGTGCCGAGCGCGATCGTCTTGGCGAGGATCTCGCTGTCCGAGGTGGCGTCGAGTTCGACGTGTCCCGGCAACGCATCGAGCAGCGCTTCGGCGTTCGTGAGGTTGCCGTTGTGGCCGAACGCGAACGGACCGATGTCCGTGCTTTCCATGAACGGCTGCGCGTTGACGATGATCGACGAACCGCTCGTCGAGTAGCGTGTGTGGCCCATCGCCACGATCCCGGTCAGCCGGCTGAGAATCTCTTCGTTGAAAACGCCGGTGAGCAGGCCCATCTCGCGATGACTCGCCAAGCGCTCGCCGTCTCCCACCGCAATACCGGCGCTCTCCTGGCCGCGATGCTGCAAGGCATACAAACCGAAGTACACCAGGCGCGCGACGTCAACCCCGGGTGCGTAGACGGCCGCGATACCGCACATACCCGGCTTCTTCCAGGCCCGGGCCTAATCGTCCCGGCTGCGCATCCCGAAGAGTTGGAGCAGCGCGATGAAGATGTTCAGGCCGTCGAGATAGATCGACACGGCCAGGTCGACGGCGGTCAGGCCGTCGCCGCCGGCGCGGATCCGGCTAAAGTCGACCAGCGTCAGCAGCGTGAAGATGCCGAGCGTCGCCCACGCGTACAAGCCCGGGTTGATGAAGTGCAGGAACAGCGATGCGATGCCGGCGATCACGAGCACCAGCAGCAAGCCGAACGCGATGCCTTGGA
>DASYOE010000386.1:0-2930 GCA_036008105.1 Candidatus Lustribacter sp.
GCCACTCGTACATCGTGTACGGGCCGCTGTGCAACGGTGCGACCAGCGTGCTCTACGAAGGCGTGCCCGACTTCCCGGACAAGGACCGGCTCTGGGACATCATCGAGCGCTACAAGGTCACGATTCTCTACACCGCGCCGACCGCGATCCGTACGTTCATGAAATGGGGCACGACGTACCCGGAAAAACACGACATGACGTCGCTGCGGTTATTGGGTTCCGTCGGCGAACCGATCAATCCGGAAGCCTGGATCTGGTATCACACGTACATCGGCGGCGGGCGCTGTCCGATCGTCGATACCTGGTGGCAAACGGAGACCGGCGGGATGATGATCACGCCGCTGCCGGGCATCACGACGCTCAAGCCCGGTTCGGCGACGAAGCCGTTCCCCGGCATCGGCGTCGACATCCTCGACGAGGCGGGCAACAGCGTGCCGCTGGGCGGCGGCGGCTACATCGTGCTCACCAGGCCGTGGCCGGCGATGACGCGCGGGATCTACGGCGACGACGAACGCTTCAAACAAACCTACTGGTCGCGCTTCCCGCACAAGTACCTCGCCGGCGACGGTTGCAATCGCGACCAGGACGGCGACTACTGGTTCATGGGCCGCATCGACGACGTGATGAACATCAGCGGCCATCGCATTTCGACCGCCGAGGTCGAATCGGCGCTGGTGGATCACCCCGCCGTGGCCGAAGCGGCGGTCGTCGGCCGCAGCGACGGCATTACCGGTCAGGCCATCGCCGCGTTCGTTACCTTGAAGTCGACGTCGGTCGGCTCGCCGGAGATGGCCGATGAACTACGCGCGCACGTATCCGAAAAACTCGGGAAGTTCGTGCATCCGAAATACCTCACGTTCACGAACGAACTGCCGAAGACGCGGAGCGGCAAGATCATGCGCCGGCTGCTGCGCGACATCGCCGAGGGCCGGATGCTGGGCGACGTGACGACGTTGGCCGATTCGAGCGTGGTGGCGGAACTGCAAGCACGCGCCGCCGAGGAAGCCCACAAAGAAGACTAGTTTGTGGCGTTCCCGAGCGGCTCGACGCTGATTTCGTTCAGCCGGCGAACGTTTTGGTAGGCGCCACAGACGCAGACGATCCAGTCTTCGACGATCACCGTTGACGGGGCGTCGCCGCGATAGAGGTAGCGCGCCTCCGAGTTACCCTCCTCCGCCACGATCTTCGCGCCGCAATGCCAGCAGACGACGGGCGGCGGAGTACCGACCGGACGCATCACTATGCGTTCGATGGCACGTCATCCCACAATGCCGCGAGTGCGTCCAGTTCATCGATCCGCATCGCCGGCGGCAGTGCTTCGACGATCGTCGTCCCGTACCGCATGCTCAGGGCCCGTCCATCCAGCAACGCTATGAGACCTCGGTCGGTTTTTGATCGGATCAGGCGACCGAATCCTTGTTTCAAGCGCACGATGGCACACGGGATCATGTACGCCTCGAAGCCGGACCGGCCGCGCGCTTCGAGGGCCGCAATGCGTGCGGCAACGAGCGGATCGCCGGGCGACGGAAACGGCAGCCGGTCGATGATCACGCACGACAGCTGTTCGCCGACGACGTCGATGCCTTCCCAGAACGTGCCGGTACCGAACAGCACGGCGTTGGGCGTGCTGCGAAACCAATCGAGCAACGCGCTGCGCGGAAGATCGCCCTGGAGCTTCGTCGGAAAGGACAGGCGTTCGGCCAGGATCGCGTGCACTTCGCGCAAGCGCGCGTACGACGTGAACAGCACGAACGCGCGGCCTTTGGTGCGGTCGAGGCATTCCTCGATGATCGGCGCGGCGCGCTGCGCGAAATTTTTATCCTTCGGATTGAGGTTCGCCGGCGCGATGTAGAGCCGCGCTTGACGGCGGTAGTCGAACGGCGACGGCGCGACGAGTTCTTGCGCCGCGTCGACGCCGAGCGTTTCGCGCAAGAAGTTAAACGACCGCCCTTCAGCGAGCGTGGCGCTGGTGAGCACGACGCACGGCGTGCGCGCGAACAGCGTCGCCCGCAGGAAATCCGCCACTTCGAACGGCGCGGCGTTCAGCTCGTAGCGCGCGTCGCGGTCGCCCCGCTCCACCCACGCGATCGTGTCCCGCTCGTCGGCCGGCAGCGTACCCGACGTCGCCTGTTCGGCCGCCGATTCGATCCGGTCGACCGTCGCGATGTGCGCGGTCACCGCGCGCAGCGCGAGATCGCGGCGCCGTTCGCTCTCGGCCTCGTTGTCGCTCGGGCGCCGCAACGCCGTCATCCAGTTGCCGTGAACCCAGTTCTCCAACCGGTAGAATGCCTCGCGCATCGACGGCAGCAACTCGAGCACGCCGTCGTTGGCGGCCACCGGGTAGCGTTCGCCGGGAACGCGTGCCAGCACCATCTGCAGCCGGCGCATCGCCTCGTCGATCTCGGCATCGAACGACGCCGGCACCGTGTAGGTGCGATGCAGCTTGCGCATCATGCGCCCGATACCGGCCGCCGAAAGCGTTGCGGTCAATGCGGAGGTCGCGTACTTTTCGCACTGGTGCGCTTCGTCGAGGATCGCGACGTCGTAGGCCGGGAGCAGGCTGCCGCCTGCGGCGAGGTCGAGGAAAAACAGCGCGTGGTTGACGACGACGATGTCGGCGAAACGCGCCGCATCGCGGCGTTTGAAGAAATGGCAGTCGGCGAAACGCGGGCAGAACTCGCCCACGCAGTCGTCGGCATCGGCGTCGAGCGCTTCCCAATCGTCCCCGCGCGGCGTGAAGTCCAGCTCGGCGCGGTCCCCGGTTTCGGTGCGATCCGCCCAGAGCCACAAGCGTTCCATCGACGCGCTCGGTGCGACGAGCCGCTCGGCGCTCATCTTCTCGTACTTCTGACGGCAGAGGTAGTGGTTGCGGCCTTTGAGCAGCTCGACGCGCGCCGTCATGCCGAGCGCGTTCAGGACGAGCGGAATGT